>JAJDDV010000211.1 GCA_029260135.1 Phycisphaerae bacterium
GCAGGTTCCGGACTGTCGGATGACAGCGGAACCGGTTTCTGACCGCAGACCTCAACCAAGGAATCCTCGGATGGCCGACGGACAAGAAGATGTCAAGGCACCGGAGGCGGCGCCTCGCGGTAGGAGCCGGCTCGTTCCGGCGATCGTGGTGCTCTTCCTGATCGTGTCTGAAGCCGTGGGAATCGCCGTGCTGATCAAGGCGGTCAGTCCCGCTCCCATCGTCGCACAGGCCGACGAAGGCGATGATGGCAGTGGTGATGGGGAGGAGGAGCCTATCAGTATTGAGGGCGAACTCAAGGAGATCGAGCTGGCGGACTGCCGGCCTAGCAATCGGATGTCCGGCAAGTTCGTCACCTATCACATCCGCGTATCAGCACTGGTACCCGCCGGGCAATATGACGCGATCGACGACATGGTGCGTGCGCGAAAGGCGCGCATCGAAGACGGTGTCAATACTGTGATTCGAAGCGCGGAACCCAAGTTCCTCACCGATCCGAGGCTCGATACCATCCGGCGACACCTGAAAACAGAGTTGGACCGAATCTTCGGCGATGAGGGGTTGATCAAGGAAGTTCTCATCCCGGAGCTGCAGGAATCCCGGTGACGGTTTCGGTGTCGGCCGCCGGAACGGTTCTCCGATAATAGGCGGTAGCGAAGAAGAACTGGGTAAACTCCAAACGCGGATGTAACCGGTGTCGACAGACCCTAACGAATCTGCAAATGATCCCTCCGCCGCCGGCGATGAGGCCTTCGATCAAGCCGCCATGGATGACCTCGTGTCTGGCGCTTCGGACGGCAACGCCGAACCGTCCGCCCCCGACCCGGCGAACGCGCCGGTCGAGGACACCGCCGCCGTCTCGGCCGAGGAACCGGTCAAGGCTGTATCTCAGGAGGACATCGACGTGTTGCTGCAGGCCGCCGAGGCGGGTGGTGGCGAGGGCGCTGGACCGGCGGTAGAGTCGCCACCCCCGAGCGAACCGGACGCACGCGTCGATACGCTCGGTCGACCCTTCGACGAATCCGCCGCGGCAACGCAGCCCGCCGTCGAGGAAGAGAAAGCCGCCGCCGCACCGTCTCCGACGGCGCGGCCGACCGCGCCACCGTCAACGCAGCCCTTCGGTCTGACGGACCTCGAAATCCCGGAGGGCGTTGACGTTGATCCCAAACGCGTTTCCATGCTCAACGATGTCAATCTGCGCGTTCGCATCGAATTGGGCCGAACACGCATGTTGATCGAGGACGTCCTCAAGCTCGACGAGGGGAGTGTGGTCGAGTTGGACAAACTGGCCGGCGATCCCGTCGATGTCTTCGTCAACGACCGCTTGATCGGGCGCGGCGAAGTGCTTGTGCTGAATGACAATTTCTGCGTGAGAATCAACGAGGTTCTCGCACATGATCCACACCGAGTGAGCGCGTGATGAAGACTCGGATGGAGCCAAGTTCGTCATACCTGGCGCGCCGCGCCGGACGCCTCGCGAGGATTCTCTGCACGTTGTCACCGGCGCTCTTCGCCGCGACGGTCACGGCCGACCCGGATCCTGACGCAGCCATGGCGACGGATCAACGGGTAGCGTTGAATCAAGGCGCCTCACTGGACGAAACACCCGCGATTCCGGTCAAAGCCGCTGAAAAAACAGCCGAAGCATCCGCAAAGCCCATGGAGTCCTCGAAAACCGCGTCCGCCGCGGGAGCGTCGCCGGCATCGCGTACGATCCGACGATCGAGCGCCGAGCGTGGCCGGACGACGCCGATCGCCCCCCAAGGGTCGCGGTTGCCCTGGTATCGAACGGGATTCGGTGCGCTGGCGATTGTTCTCGTGCTGGTCGGCGGGGCAGCCTGGGCGTTCCGTCGCTGGATGCCGACGAGTCGGCTGGGTGACTCCGACATTCTGCGCGTCGTCGGGCGAACGAGCCTGACGCCGAAGCACACCGTCGCACTGGTACATGTTGGTCGGCGATTCGTCATGGTCGGTGTCTGCGGCGATCGACTCGAAACGCTCAGTGAAGTCAGCGATCCGGACGAGGTGGCGGATCTGCTGGCCAGGGTCGCACAGCCGGTGACGAAACGAAGCGGTGACGGATTCGACCGACTGCTGGTGTCCGAAGCAGATCGATACGATCAAGTGCTGACCGAGCGGCCGGCGGAACAGGCCGATGACGACGTACAGCGGCCCGGTCGAAAGGGCTCGGCGGCAGGTGATTTGCTGCGCAAGCTGCGCGCGTTACAGACGCCGTAAGATGCTTGCGCCGTGTTTGAGGCGACGTCACGTCGTCGAAGTGCAGGCGTCAACGCCTGCCCTCATGGTTTCCCGGTGGAACCGGAGACCCCTGACGGACCGCATGGAGGTGGTCCCCGAGATCATGCGCGATGGAGCAGCGCAGAAAAAGTCGGCATGGACGCCGCGGATGCGGTCTCCTCGTGGCCTCGATGGTCCTCTTTGGGGCCGTCGGTGTGGCCGATGCGCAGGAACCTGCGCCGACGACTCCCGCCGGGTTCGACAACCCGGTCAACATCCCCGACTTGAGTCGCCTGCTCCCTCCTGCGACAGATGCCAAGGGCGTCAGCGCCAGTCTTCAGATTCTCGTCCTCATGACGGTACTCACGCTGGTACCGTCGATCCTCGTGATGACAACCGCATTTCCGCGCGTTCTCATCGTCCTTGCGCTGCTACGTCAAGCGATCGGTACACCCCAGCTTCCGCCGGGACAGATCCTGCTCGGTCTTTCGCTCTTCGTGACGGCCGTCGTGATGGCGCCGACCTGGCACAAGATTCAGGCTGAAGCGGTCACGCCATATCTCGACAATCAGCTCGGTCAGGGCGAGGCGTTCGACATCACCGCCGTTCATCTGAAGGACTTCATGTACCGCCAGATCGCTCGAGCCGGCAACGACGAAGAGGTCTATCTCTTCCTCCAATACGCCGAGGACCGCGAGATCCAGCCGGATGAAGAGATCGTCGTCAGCGACGTTCCGCTCACCGTGATGATCCCGGCCTTCATGCTGAGCGAACTCAAGACCGCGTTTGTCATGGGGTTTCGGATCTACTTGCCGTTCCTCGTGATCGACATGGTGATCGCGACGATTCTGCTATCCATGGGCATGATGATGCTTCCGCCGGTACTGATCTCATTGCCCTTCAAGATCCTCTTGTTTGTTCTGGCGGACGGTTGGCATCTGATCGTGGAGACGCTTCTCGCGAGTTTCGTTTAGCGGGCGGTTGATCCGCCCGGATCGGGGAGTCGGGTATGGAATTTCATGAGGCGCTGGAGCTGGGGCGAAATGCCTTTTCGATGGCATTGATGACGTCGGCGCCCATTTTGGTCGTCGGACTCGTCGTGGGGCTGGCCATCTCGCTGTTCCAGGCGGTCACGCAGTTGCAGGAGCAGACATTGACGTTCGGCCCCAAAATCGCCGCGATGGTCGTGGCCGCCGCCATCTTCATCCCCTGGATCGCCAATCGGATGCTGGCCTTTACACGGGACATGCTCACGACCGTTCCGTTTGCGGATGGTTCCTAGCGCTGCGCCGGTGTGACCTGCGGAATGGTGTGGGCCGACAAGAAATGGAATGAACCTGGGTATCCTCGAAATCTTTCTGGCACTCCCCGCGTTTGCCCTGGTGTTGTTCCGCCTGTCGGGGCTCATGCTCACGGCGCCGTTATACGGAAGCCGCATGGTTCCGCTGCGCATCAGGGCCGCCATGACCATGGTGATCGCCGCGATGATTTTCCCGCTCGTAAGGCAGCAGGCGCCGGCGGACTTGAGTCTCTCTACAGCGGTCATCGGCGGTGTCGGTGAGTTGATGATCGGTGCGATTGTCGGCTTGTCGCTCGCCATTCTTTTGATGGGCGCGGAGGTCGGCGGTCTGATCGTCGGCCGGCAGGCGGGTATGGCACTGGGGAACATCTTCGATCCGATGCAGAATCAGCAGGCCTCGATCGTGGGGCAGGTCTACACGATCAGCCTGACGCTTATATTCCTGGCGGTGGGCGGTCATCGTGCCACGATGGCGGCACTACTCGACACCTTCGAAACGATTCCGCTGCTGTCCTTCGGACTCGACGAATCGTTCCTGATTCTTCTCGTGGAAATGTTGGGGTCGGCGTTCATTCTCGGCATACGCCTGGCCGGTCCGGTCTTGATCGCCTTGTTCTTGGTCGGTACCGCTTTGGCCTTTCTGTCTCGAACCATGCCGCAGCTCAACATCTTGACCGTCGGTTTTACGCTTCGCGCGCTCATCGCCATGGGGATCGCCGCCGCGGCCATCGGCGCGGGAGAGGAGCTTTTGGTAGGGGCCGTACGGGATGGAATCGAGCAGGTCCGAGCGACGTTCGGGCTTGATCCGCACCTGGCAGGATGGTCGACCTGATGCCCGCATCTGCTGACGAAAAAACCGAACCCGCAACCCCGCGCCGCCGCCAGGAAGCGCGCAAGAAGGGGCAGGTTGCGCGCAGTCAGGACCTCCCGGCCGCCGTGCTCCTGATGAGTGGGTTCCTTGCCCTTTGGCTGCTCGGACCGCGCATCTGGATGGCGCTACTGGCCATCACCGCCGCCGCACTCACGATCGAGGGACCGGTCAGGGGCGAGAGCATTCTTCCCTTCGCGAGTGCCGCCGTGACCGAGTCGCTCAAGCAACTCCTACCTTTTCTCGTGATTCTCACGTCGGCCATGCTGCTGGCGCTAATCGCCCAAGTCGGTTGGCTTCTGACCTTCGATCCCCTGATTCCTCGAATCGAAAAACTCAGCCCGATCGCCGGGTTCAAGCGATTGTTCTCCGTGCGGTCGTTGATGATGGCCGTCACCAACGTCGGCAAGCTCGCCGTTGTTGGGACGGTGGCCTATTTCTCATTGATGGGCGCCGCCGCCGCCATCATCTACGCCTTCTCCCTCGACCACGCCGACCTCTTTCGCCTGGGCTCCTCGCTGATGTTCCAGCTCGGCGTGCGCATGGCGGCGGCCCTTCTGATCCTCGCCCTGTTGGACGTGGCCTGGCAGCGTCATCGCCATTCGCGTGATTTGCGCATGACCAAGGAAGAAGTCAAAGACGAATTCCGCAGTATGGAGGGCGACCCCCTCGTCAAGCGCCGACGCAGAGAGGTGCAGTTCCAGGTGGCCATGCAGCGGATACGTCGCGATGTGCCCAAGGCAGACGTTGTCGTCACCAATCCAACGCACGTGGCCGTGGCGATCAGCTATGACGCCGACACGATGGCCGCCCCGAAGGTCGTCGCCAAGGGGGCGGATTACGTCGCCCTGCGAATTCGGCAGATCGCCGCCGAGTTCAGCATTCCGATCGTGCAACGTCCGCCGCTGGCGAGAACACTGTTCGAGACGGTCGACGTAGGCCAGTTCATCCCCGAGCGCCTCTACCAGGCGATCGCGGAGATCCTGGCGTACGTCTATGAGTTGACCGGAAGACCACCCGCGGGCGTTCGAGCGGCGGCCTCGACGGGCGGTACGTAGACATGAAGACAGGGAGAACAGCTCCGTTGCGGTGTCTTGGATCTTCTGATTCCGGTTCGAGTGGATCATGGGTGTAGCTGACATCACCAAATTCCGACTGCCTCAACCGCTCGTGAAGCACTACGGGTTGGTGCTGCCCATCGCGGTGATGAGCCTGATCCTCATCATTCTGATCCCGCTGCCGACACCCGCGATGGACATGCTCCTCCTGCTCAACATCACCCTCTCCGCCGTCATCTTGGTGACGGTCATGTACATCAAGGGACCGCTGGAGTTCTCCTCCTTCCCCTCGCTGCTGCTGGGCATGACGATGTTCCGCCTGGTCCTCAACACCGCCACCACCCGTCTGATTCTGACGCAGGGCGACGCGGGGCATGTCATTCAGACGTTCGGCGGATTCGTCGCCAGCGGTTCGCTCGTGGTGGCCGTCATCATCTTCGCGATCATCGTCGTCATTCAGTTCGTCGTGATCACGAAGGGCGCCACGCGAATCGCCGAAGTCGCGGCGAGATTCACACTGGACGGAATGCCCGGCAAGCAGATGGCCGTCGACGCCGATCTCAACGCCGGTACCATCACCGAGGAGGAAGCCAAGAGTCGCCGGTCGCAGATCACGCGCGAGGCCGACTTCTACGGTGCCATGGACGGTGCCAGTAAGTTCGTCCGCGGCGACGCGATCGCCGGCATCATCATCACCCTGATCAACATCCTGGGCGGAATCTATGTCGGATTGGTCGAGCAGAACCTCGGACTGTCCGACACGCTCCGCCGATACACGATCCTGACGATTGGGGACGGGCTGGTCTCGCAGATTCCCGCCTTCGTCGTGTCGGTCGCGGCCGCCATGCTCGTGACACGCTCCGCCGAGCGGCGAAGCCTGGGCGACGAACTCCTCAAGCAAGTGGTCGGACAACCGATCGCACTCATCATAACAGCCGCCTTTCTCGCCGTGTTGGCGCTGACGCCGCTACCCAAAACACCCTTGTTCTTGCTGATGATCTCCTGCTATGCGGCCGCGCATCTCCTCACACAGCACACACGCGCACTCGCCGTTCAAACGGCGACCGCGCAGGCTCGACCGTCCGCCTCGGAGCGAATCGAAAAGCACCTCTCGCCCGATCCAATGGAACTCAACGTCGGATACGGGTTGATCGGTCTGGTCGATCGAAAACAGGGCGGAGACCTGCTCGACCGAATCACGAACATGCGCCGCCAGATGGCGCAGGAACTGGGCATCGTCGTTCCGCCGATTCGCATCCGCGACGACATCAAGCTCCAGCCCAATCAGTTCCGCGTGAACCTCAAGGGCGTTTCGATCGGAGGGGCCGAGGTCCTGCCCGGTCATCTGCTGGCGATCGACGCAGGTACGGTGACGGAACGGATTCAGGGCATGGAGACCAAGGAGCCCGCCTTTGGTCTTCCCGCCGTCTGGATCGAAGAAGGTCAGCGACATGACGCCGAACATCGAAACTATACCGTCGTAGAACCGTCGAGCGTGATAGCGACCTACCTGACCGAACTCATCAAACGCCACGCGGAAGAACTGCTCACTCGGCAAGAAGTCAACCGGCTGCTCGATCACCTGCGCCAGCGCGCGGCGAAGCTCGTCGAGGAAGTCGTACCGGACGTGCTCAAGCCCGGCGAGATTCAGCGCGTACTCCAAGCGCTGCTGCGTGAACGCGTTCCGGTCGGCGATCTCGAAACGATTCTCGAAGCCACCGCCGACGTGGCCGCCCGTACCAAGGATGTCGAAATCCTCGCGGAGTACGCCCGCAGTGCGCTCGCGCGAACGCTCAGTGATCAACACGCCGGCGATGACAAGCGCATTCACTGTGTTACGCTCGATCCTTCGTTGGAGGAACTCATTAGCAAGGGGCTCAGTCGTTCCGAACATGGAACGGTGATGACCCTGCCGCCGGCCCTCCAGACGAGGATTGTCGAAGCCATAGGAAACCAGGTTGAACAGGCGGCACCCGCGACCGGAGGACGGCTCCCGATCGTGCTCTGTCCGCCGCAGATACGATCCTGGGTCCGGAAGATGATCGAAGTGAAACTCCCCTCCGTTGCGGTGTTGTCCTACAACGAGGTGGTGCGGGGGTTCGAAGTGGAATCACATGGCATGGTGGTACTAACGGATGAAACTTAAAACCTTTCGTGGTCGAAACATGGCGGATGCGCTCGAACAGGTCAAGAGACAGTTCGGACGCCAGGCGGTGATCCTCAACACCCGAACCGCCACCGAGGGCGGACTGTTCGGGCTCGGTGCCAAGCCGTATGTCGAGATCACCGCCGCACCCGGGGCGGACGACTTGCTCGAAATCCGCCGACGCGGTATACAACGTACTCGGTCGGTAGAAACGAGGCGGGCAGATGGAGCTGCCAAGATGAACTCGCCGGTTCAGCGAGTCGCAAAGCCCGATGCGTCAGCGCCCCTCGTGTCGGAACTGGGCGAACTCAAATCCCTCGTTCGGCAACTCGTCACCGAAACCAAACGAGACAACCTCAGCGGCGGATCGGGAGCGCTCTGCGAGTATTACCGAAATCTCGTACAAAACGCCGTAGCCGAAGAGATCGCACAGCAGCTGGTCGACAAGGTTCGTACCGAGCTGACCCCCAGGCAACTCCTCGACGCGCGCCAAACCCGAGCCACGCTTGCCCGCGCCGTCGAGTCCATGCTCCCCACCGCGGGCCCGATTCGCCTGGAAGATGCGCCGACGCCGAAGATCATTGCGCTGGTCGGACCCACCGGCGTCGGCAAGACCACCACGATCGCCAAGTTGGCGGCGCAGTTCTGCCTGCGCGATCACCGTAAGGTCGGCCTGATCACGATCGATACCTACCGAATCGCCGCCGTCGAACAACTCCGCACCTACGCCGATATCATCGACGTGCCGCTCGAGGTTGTCATGTCACCGACCGAACTGAAAGACGCCGTACAGCGATTGTCCGATCGCGACGTGATCTTTCTCGACACCGCCGGTCGAAGCCAACGCGACAAAGCCAAGAACACCGAACTGAAGGCCTTCTTCGATGAAGTCACCCCACATGAAGTGCATCTCGTTCTCTCGAGCACCTGCAGCGAAGCCGTGCTCATGGAGACCGTGCAACGCTTCCGGGTCTTGGGAATCGATCGACTGATCTTCACCAAGCTCGACGAAGCCCTTGGATTCGGCGTGATGCTGGCCTGCCTACGCAAGGCGGAAGTCCATCTGTCCTACATCACCACCGGGCAAGGGGTCCCGGAGGATATCCGTGTGGGAGAAGGCAAAGTCTTGGCGAATCTGATCCTCGCGAGCGGTCGGCAAGACGCGTCGAAACGCGAGGGGCAAAACGTCGCAAGCGGAGCCTAACGGTGTCAACTTTGAGACGCTCAATATCGAACCTCACCGCCCCAAAGCCTGGAGCCGACCAGGCCACACGGCTCCGTGAACTCGTGCGGCGCCGAAGGACTCGCGCCGTCACCATCGCCATCACCAGCGGAAAGGGAGGCGTTGGAAAATCCAATGTCGCTGTAAACCTCGCAATTTGCCTGTCGGCGAAAGGCCTGCGTGCAACGCTCGTCGACGTTGACATGGGCTTGGCCAACGCCGACCTCCTGATGAACATCAAGCCGCGATACACCCTTTCCCACGTCGTTTCGGGAATGCGCACGTTGGAGGAAGTCTCGACTCCCGGCCCCGGTGGCATCTCGTTCATTCCGGGCGCATCGGGAATTGGAGAGATGGCTGACCTTCCGGAGTTCGAACGGCGCAACCTCATCACGCAGCTTCAGAACCTGGAAGACAGTGCTGATATCATCGTTTTGGATTGCGGCGCCGGCATCGGGCGGAGCGTCATCGGGTTCGCGACCGCCGCCGATCAGGTCCTCGTCGTCACCACGCCCCAACCGACAGCCATCACCGATGCCTACGCCACCATCAAGTCATTGTGCAACGAGAACTGCGCTGCACGGCTCGGTCTGATCGTAAATATGGTGCGAGGCCGGGCGGAGGCGGTCGAAACGTACCATCGCGTCGCCACGGTAGCACGCAGATTTTTGCAGTGCACGCTTGCAGACCAAGGGTATATGCTGCAAGATACGGTTGTTGAGTTGGCCGTGAAGGAACGGTGCCCGTTCGCCATCCGCTATCCGGGGTCGAACGCAACCGCTTGCATCGCCGCCGTGGCAACGGATGTGTCCAAGGCGATTATCGGTCAGCAGCGCCGTGGCAGCTTCTTCAGCCGTGTCGCCGGTCTGTTTGTGTGACCGGAACGGTTAAGGAAGTGCGACGTGTCGCAGCGACATGCCGGCAAGGATGTTGGTGACACGTCTCTTGGAAGCGAACGACAGCGACGGTTGGAGCCGGCGCGGGTTTCGAACCGTCCTTCTACTCATCCTCCGGGAGAGCCTGGAGTTGCGACAAGGATGTTGCGACGATGGTTGCACGCGTTACCAGTGCAGGTCTGGGTCTGCTGGCCTTTGCGGTCGCGGCGGTCGCCGGACTTCTTGCGCGCAATCCCGTCGAAGTCACCCTGTCTCGTTGTATCCTCGCTCTCGTCCTGTTCAGTGTGGTGGGTTGGGTGCTCGGAAGCGCGGCCCAGTGGGTCATCGACGAGCACGAGCGGAAGCGTGAAAACGAGATTCGAGAGCGATACGGCCCGGAACCCGACGGCACGGATGACGGCGGCGCCGAGGTCGAAGCTGCAATGGGCGAAGGCGAACCGAGTGTGGGATAGGAATCGGGCAGTGAACGGAGCGGCATCAGCCGTTCGGTGCCTCGATGTTTCGCCGAAATCGATTGCAGGTCGCTGTACAAGGATGTGCAAGGAGCGATTCTCATGCGAGTGACCGCGGACAAGAACGACATCGCGGAAATCTGGCGTCGATACAAACGAAAACGGGATGGAACGCTACGCAATCGTCTGATGGAGCATTATCTCTCCATCGTCAAGTACAATGCGGAAAGGATCGGCGCCAAGCTTCCCGACGAAGTCGAGAGCGACGACTTGATCTCCGCAGGTATCTTCGGACTGATGGACGCCATCGAGGCCTTCGATCTGAAGCGAGGTGTCAAATTCGAAACCTACTGCGCACCCAGAATTCGAGGCGCCATCCTCGATGAGCTGCGCAGCATGGACTGGGTCCCAAGGCTCGTGCGCAGTCGCGCACACCGGCTCGAGCGAGTCTCCCGCGAGCTCGAATCGATGCTGGGCCATTCACCCTCCGAGGTCGAGATCGCCGAGCGATTGAAACTCGCCCGGCCCGAATACGAGAAGCTCATGCGCGACGCCAACGCCGTTATGCAAGTCTCCCTCTCGCGCAAGCACATCGACACCGACTCCAACAAAGAGGTCTGCGAAATCGACGTCATCGAGGACAAGCGCGGACGCAACCCGATCGTCGAAATTCACAGAAAAGACCTCAAAGAACTGGTGACGCGCGGGCTGACCCGGGCCGAACGCCTCATCCTCGTCCTCTACTACTACGAAGAGATGACGATGAAGGAAATCGGGATGACGCTCGATCTCTCGGAGAGCCGCGTCTCGCAGATGCACTCGGCCATCCTGATCCGGCTCAAGGAGCAACTGGAGCTCCGGCAGAAAGAATTCGTCCACTAGAGCAACCTCTATTCAAGTGTAGCGTCTTGAACGACTCCGCACGCGGGAAACACGGCACATTCCCCGCTACGCTTGAGCGTTACACGCTATAGGTCAAGTCGACCGCAGCGCGACCGCCCCCAAAGGGGGGGGGCGCGCGCGTCGCGCTCGACGAAACTGTGGACGACCGTCGCACGAGATGACGCAGATCCCATCAGATCTTCCCGCCTCCGCCGCTCAGGCGGGGATCCAGGCCGGTGAAGTCGCAAAAGATCGCGACGCACGCCGGTCCGGAAACGCAGACGCGGCGCGACGCCAGCTGAAGGCGGTCGACGAAGCGGGCGCCACCGTCGATACCGACGATGCCGATGTCGCCATCTTCGCCGATGCCGAAGGAACAGGAAGCGAGGGAAGAGAAAATCTCGAGCCGGAAGAAACGCCCGAAGAAGAAACGCAAGACGACGGCGACGGCATCAGACGCGACGATGACGGCCAACTCCACGTCGATCTCGAAGCGTAAAGACCCTCCTCTCAAACAGAACGGCCGGCCATCGCCCCGCGCCGTCCACAAAAGAACAGCGGGAGCCATCGGCTCCCGCTGTGTTCCAGATCTCAATCGCTCTTACCGCACTTCCGCGGCAACCACGGCCAGTGTCATCGACCTAGTCGCAGGCCGTCAAGCACACCCCCAGTGCTTCCTGCGCAGCCACGATACAATCATCAAGTACGCCGCCGTCCGCCAGGCACTGCTGGAATCCTCGGCCCGCCGCGACGCCGCACTTCACGCCGCAGGGCGGCTGGCAATGTTCCTCGACGCACTCCATCATGAAGTCTCGAGCGGCCGCCTTGCAGTCCGCCTCCGTACCGCCATCAGCGATGCAGGTCTCATAAACGTCGTGCGCCGCGTGTCGACACCGACGCTTGCAGGGGCGCGCCTGCCCGCAGTGCTCGTGGACACAGTCACGCATAAACGCCTGAGAAGCGTCTCGGCAATCTTCTTCCGTTCCGCCGTCAGCGACGCAATCCTCGAACTCGTGGCGAGCCTCCCGGCGACAACGTCCGCCGCATCCCGGTGCTTCGTCGCAATTCTCGCTCACACACCGCGACATGAAGTCACGCGCCTCGGCGCGGCAATCGTCTTCGAAACCGCCGGCATCCATGCACGCATCGAAGATGTTCCCCGATTCCTCGCGACAACGCGCAGCGCACGGCGGCGGCTCGTCGCAATTCTCGTCCATGCACGTCTGCATCGCTGCCCGAGCTTCCGCGCGACAATCCTCCGCGACCCCGCCGGCCGCCATGCACTCGTCAAACACCAAACCTGCGCCCTCGCGACATCGATCCTCGCATGTCAGCTGCGGAGCGCAGTTGTCCGCAACACACTGCCGCAGGAACGCCCGCGCCTCCGAACGGCAATCTCCAGCGACACCACCGCCCGCGATACAATCCTCAAACGCTTGCTCCGCTGCGCCGTGGCAGCGCCGTTCACAGCTTGTCGCCGCAACCGCGTCGCGCGCCTTCACGCCGTTACTATGTCCCCGTAACCCGTGAGCCCCGGGGCCTTCATCCCCCCGTGCCGCCATCGACATCAGCAACGAACAACACGCCGTCAACGAAACCAAACAACATTTCCTCATCATGATCCCCTTGAACTCCATTAGACTCGGCCTGATCCAGCCCCTATGGGCACGCGTGCCCTCATCCCTCTTACCTCAACGTTGGCGCAGGACCCCTATTGCCGAAGGATTCGGCTCTGGAGAGGAATTGTCGCCCCGACCGAGTGTCGCAGCCAGGCTGAAAAACCTGGAGCCCGGCCAGCGCAAACGCAGCGCCGGGCTCGTATTCACCACGCCGATCATTCCGGGCAAGGCCAGGCCTCCGGAGCGTACGGATACGATGCACCGGCAAACGCGTCCACCGCCTGAGCAAGATCGACCGCGCCGATGACCAGGTCGAGCGTCCCCGGGGCGATGTCCGATCGCACCTTGCTCAGCGCCGTGGGAAGATTCCGAAACTTGTCCAACATCGCCACGATGTCCATCGCAAAGCTCACCGTCCCGTCCGGCGGGTCCCACCGACCCGCCTGCGAGTTATACGCTGCGCACAGGTCACCCCACTGACTCATCTCGACCATCAGCGCCGGACCAAAGCTACTTTCGTAAGCCGTCGAGCACCCGCCGATCGCCTCCTGAATCGCATAGACCCCGCCCGCAACGATCCCCTCGTGATGCACATACACCGTCCCCTCAGCGCTCCAATCCATGAACAACGGATCGCACGCAAGCATCGCCGCACTGAAATCCGCAAACCCCGGCGTCGTATCGATCGACCCGGAGTGCTCGGTCAGTAAACCCGGCGCGCCGACCCAAAGGCTCCGCCCGTTGCGTACGTCATGCGGCGGTGGTAAATCGACAAACGTGACGCGCACGGCCGTGCTCTCGCCCACGTTGCCACTCTCGAACGCCAGATACCGGTTCGTCGCGACAACGTCCACCCCCGTCAGCGGCGCCAGAAGCGGCGGCGCATCGCACTCATCGGGAACACCGTTCGCGTTGCAGTCAACGCTGGTGCCGTCGACAAGGTCGCATTCGTCGGGGACCCCGTTACCCTGACAGTCCCCGCCCCCGCAAAGAACCACCCTGATCGTTGCCGGAATCAGACCGACAGGTGCAATGAACTGATTGTCCTGATCGATCAAGATCGTGTCAGGAATCGGCAGCCACCCCACCGTAAAGACGCCTTCGACACCCACCGGCGTCTCCACCACTAGCGACCCGCCGTACACACCACCCTGCGGAAACGGCGACGGAGCGGCAGCCGGTTGCCCGTGCGTTGACGCGTCTGCCCAGACCCACTGACTCGACGGACCGAGCCACGGCTCCGGCGGGCATGTCCCACAATCCAAACAGTACTCGATCGGACGGCGCCCGCAGAACTGCCAGCCCGGCTCACAATACCCGCCGACTCCGATCGGATACGCGCACTGCGCTCCCTGACAATACTCGATGGGCGAAACCGGGCAGTCGGCGTCGACCGCGCAAGCACCGCCCGTGATCGTGCATACCCCACCCAGCGGACCGATGCAGTCCTCACTGACCGAACAGGACACCATCGCCGGCGCAAGTGCAGCTGGTTGACCCGCGAAGATCGATGCATCCATCGCCGCCTGCCATCCCTTCAGCAACACGCCCGCCCCGGTCGGATCCCAGTTCCCAAGCCGGAACTCCAGAAACACCTGGTGCGAACTGTGGATGTCGCCATAGATCGTGATCTCGTTCCCCTCGATCGTCGACCCCGGCGGAAGCTCACCGTCGGACCCCGTTCCGATCGGAACCCACGCCACCGACGGGCTGTCCATCGAAGTCACGTTGATCGTCAGATTCGAAATCACCCCACCGCTCGCCGCCTCCACCGCCCAGAACGGATCACCGGTTTCGCCGAGCCGAATCACGTTGGCAAACAGCGATTCCGCCGGTATCGACAGCGTGTACGTCCCCTCCGTCGTCGGCGCCGTCAGCGACCCGGCCGCCAGAACCGCTGGCCCGCACCCGCCCGGCTGCGCAACGCCGAGCAAGACGGAACCGTCTGGGCTCATCGTGTCCTGTCCACCGCCCACCTGAATCAGATCGCCGCTGATGATCGTTCCGCCGAATCCGCACGCCGGTGGACACGGACTATCCGGATTCGTGATCCCCCAAGGCCTGGTGAAGTTGATCATCGGGTTGTCACACCCTGGCGTCGGCACACCGGTGGGTATGTCCGCCGGCTCGAGATCTCCGCCGTCAAACGCCAGATCAAGACCGACTAGGGCAAGGCCCTGACTGGCATCATCGCTCAACACACCGACCACCTCATAATACACCGTCCCCCCAGGTGCCACAGCAGTGACATTCGATCCGCCCGATTCCACACTCACGCTCAGGTTCGTCACGGCTGACTTCGCGCTCGCATCGGTCGAAGCCGTCGCCTCCGCAAAGTCGCGGAGCGTCATCCCGCCGGGCGAACCCACCTCCCGCGCGTACCCCCGCAACGACTCCGCGCGCCGTCCGTCATCGTCAGCCGCCCCCGCAATGCCAACGCAACCGATGCAGATTGATGCAATAGTGAAGACAACCACTGGATGTGACCGGATCAACATGAGTCCTCCCTTTCATCGCGCTGTGTGCCACTGCTCTGCGAGCAGACTGTAGGGTGCATCTCGATGCACCTCCACAGCGCCGTAGGGTCCGCTGTGCGGACCACGGAATCCGTTTCCCGAACCTCAACAACCCCGGGTGCCATCGCCGGACGTGGCACCGCCGGGTGCCATGGCCAAGCGTAGCGCCGCCATGCCTCCCCCCTTACCAACGGGGCATCGAGGGGGGTTGTATTCTTGCCTGATGGCTGCATACCAACTGCCGCGCGCCGCTGCCCTATCATATCGTACAGCGCCGGGTGCCATGGCCAAGCGTAGCGCCGCCATGCCTCCCCCCCTTGCCAAGCCCGTAGGGTACATCTTGATGCACCTCCACAGCACGTAGGGTCCGCTGTGCGGACCAACTGACCGTAAGCCCGTAACGCGCATGTTGACGTACCCTGTCATCTATAATTGGTCAGTCGCGGTTCGAATTTCTCTCGCCAAAGCCGGACCTTCGCCCCCACAAGAAGCAACAGCGCCGGGTGCCATGGCCAAGCGTAGCGCCGCCATGCCTCCCCCCTAGCCAAGCCCGTAGGGTACATCTTGATGCACCTCCACAGCACGTAGGGTCCGCTGTGCGGACCAACTGACCGTAAGCCCGTAACGCGCATGTTGACGCACCCTGTCATCTAGAATTGGTCAGTCGCGGTTCGAATCTCTCTCGCCAAAGCCGGACTTTCGCCCCCACAAGAAGCAACAGCGCCAGCGCCGTCATCCCCCAGGCCGACACCGCCGGAATTCCGATTCCCTCCGTGCAATCCGGCTCCCCGTTTCCGTTGATGTCAACCCGATCATCCTCCCCCGGGCAAAGATCGATGCAATCCGCCAGCGTGTCCCCGTCGCTGTCGACGTCCGACACTCCGCACCCGCACACGCCAGCCGTCGTCTTGTCAGGGTCAAACGCACACCCGTCGCACGCGTTGATCACGCCATCCCCGTCGCTGTCCACCTCGCAATCATCCGCCGCTCCGTTCCCGTTGCAGTCAGTCTCGCAATCGTCCGGAACACCGTCCCGATCGCAATCCGCCGAACCCCCGCCGTCGATGTCGCACGCATCCGGAATCAGATTGGCGTTGCAGTCGACGCTCACACCGCCGGACAGGTCGCACGAATCGGGGACAGCATTAGCGTTACAGTCATCGGCCGACCCGTCCGCCAGATCGCACGTGTCGGGTCTCCCGTTGCCATCGCAATCGGCGCTGAGACCACTCGAAAGATCGCACTCGTCCGGAACCAGGTTCCCGTTGCAGTCAAAACTGGTCCCTCGATCGAGATCACAATTGTCGCCAACCCCGTTCCCGTTGCAGTCCGCCGCGCCGCACTGGACAACGCGAATCGTCGCCGGAACAAACCCGCCCAGCGGTATGAATCGATTCTGCGTATCGATGAGCACGCTCGATCGTGGGGGAAGAAACTGAACGGTGAACTCCTGTTCGATGACTAACGGGACTTCCAGCAAGAGTGTCCCGCCATATAGCCCTGAATCTGGAAACGGAATCGGCGGCGAGATTCCAGCCCCATCCGAATCGGCCGACGCATAGCGAAAGCCAGTGAGATCGACTGCAGCAATATCACCACCAATCCCGATGAGATGCAGTATGTCTGGATGGCCGAAGTAATACCAACCCGGTTCGCACGCGTAGGGGTGTTCCGGATATCCGCATACCGGTCCGCCGCAGGCCTCAATGTACCCGAGCAGGCAAGCAGAAACTTCAGAACATTCACCACCGGTGATCGTGCAGATGCCTCCCAACGTTCTGATGCAATCCCAATCGCTCGTACACGGCATCTGAAGTGGCCTCAACGCATCCGCCTCACCCGTGAAGATCGACGTGTCCAGGTCAGCTTCATAGGCCTTGAGCAGAATGCCTTCCCCGTTTGGATCCCAGTTCCCCACGCGAATTTCAAGATGAAGCGGCATCGTTGCCCGCGCTCCATCCGCATAGATCGTCACGTCGTGACCGTTAATGTGAACCGACGGATCAACCTCCCCGTGAGGCCCCGTGCCCACCGGCAGCCATGCCATCGTCGGCCCGCCGTCGCACTCGTCAGGCCAACCGTTCGTGTTATCGTCAAGACTGGTCCCGGCCGAGATGTCGCACTCATCCGGAACGCCGTTCGCGTTGCAGTCTTCACTGCCGTGCCACCGGATGTCACACCCGTCGACCACACCGTTGCCGTTGCAGTCCGGCTCGCACTCATCCGGAACACCGTTCCCGTCACAGTCCAAAGATGTTCCGTCCGCGATGTCGCAGGCATCTCCGATCCCGTTCGCGTTGCAGTCCGCCGCGCCGCACTGGTGAACCGTGATCTTCGCCGGCACGAGCTCGCCGACCGGAATCGGTTGGTCATTCCCATCCATCAGGTACGTACCGCTTGGAAGTAGATCGAGCGTGAACGTACCCTCCACATCCGCAGGAACGTCGAGCACCAGCGTCCCCGCGTACGCTCCATCGGCGGGAAACGGCTCCAGTTCATCCGCGGGACCGAGTATCGTCGTGCGGCCGAACCAGAGGGCCGGACAGGGCGGAGCCGCCAGTCGATCGTGGGACAAGTTCCGAAAAACGTCATCCGAATGGCCCCAGTACGTAAACGCTGGCTCGCACGAGTTCGCCCCGAGGCAACCGAGACCGCAGGTCGCCGCTAGGCAGGAACTGATGAAGAAGAAACAGTCCGGGTCCTGCTGGCAAGTACCTCCAAAGATCGAACAGATGCCGCCGAACGCATTCACACAGTCCTGGTTTTCGGTGCAGTAAGCCTGCGCCGCCGTCAGCGCACCCTGCAAACCACTCGCAAGCCCCGCCGGGGACACCGTGACTTCGAACGCCTTGAGCTGCACACCCGTATCGTTCGGGTCCCAGTCGCCGACCCGAACTTCGAGAAACACCCGAGAGGTTTCACTGGCCACCCTCCGCAGAGTGATCTCGTTACCGTTGATCGTTTCGTATGGCCCCAACGCACCGTGAGGCCCCGTCCCGACCGGAACCAGCGAGATCGTCGGCTGACCCTGCGCAAGTGGCGCACTCGCCGCCGCACCGGCCAACCCGGCCATCGCGATGCCCATCCTCATCCGACTTCGCGACATGCGTTCCACCTCCGGCATCTGTGCAGATCGTAGGGTGCATCTCGATGCACCTTGTCAATCGCCGGGTGCCATGCCCAAGCCAACGGCGCGGGCATGCTCTATGAACCACCGGCTTCCAACCGGTGAACCATCGCGACCCATAGGGTCCGCGGTGCGAACCAATCGACCGTAGGGCAGGTGGTTCTCCCCGCCTTCACGGGGAGGTTCACCTGCCGCAACACTCCGCGTTCCTTTGTGGGGTGCGCGCCGGACGCATCACTCCCTCTTTGATCATGAACAACGGACATGCACGGATACCATTCAGGACGTGCCGTCCGTTTGGTGCCGTGAGGTTCAGTTTACCACCCGAATGGGTTGGAGTTCAAGAAGAAATGCCAGGCGGAGAATCACCCTCGCCAATGAGGAAAATGCGGTTCTTACCCGCTCGCTTGGCCGCCAGAAGGGCGTCATCCGCCTTTTTGACCAATTCCTCGCGGCCGGTGCCGTCCCAGGGATAGGTCGCAACTCCCCCACTAATCGTCAGACGCCCCACACCCGAAGGCCCCAAATGGGCGACGTCTTCCGTTTGGAGAGCCTCTTTCACGCGATCCAGAACCACCAGCGCGGAATTAGGGACTTTAGACCCCGCGACGCGAGGCCCCTCCGGATCCCAAAAACAGACCGCGAATTCATCACCGCCATACCGCGCGACAATGTCCTGCTCCCTACAGTGCTTGCGGAACAATTCACCTGTCGTGCGAATGATGTCATCGCCCACGTCGTGGCCGTATTGATCGTTGTACGTCTTGAAGTCGTCGACGTCGAACAACAGTACCGTGACGTGGAACTGCTCCGCCGACGCGCGACGAAGAATCTCATCCACACGCTCGTTGAAGTATCGCCGGTTGGGAAGCCCACTGCACTCGTCCGTAACCGCCAAACGCCCCAAACGTCGCTGCTGAGAAGCCGCATTCAGAACGTGGCCGACCACCGCCGCATAATGAGTAAGTTTCTTAACGTCTGACGGCGTGTACGCGTCGTGAGCACGCTGCGCAAGCGACAAATGACCGAGCACGCCTTGTGGCCCGGTCAGCGGCGCCGAGAGCACCGGCTCCGAAATCGGCTCACCGGCCATCCCTACTGCACCCTCGACGACAACCGTCGCGCCCTTGGCGAACAACGCGCTGCGAACCATCGACGCGATACGCTCGAGAACTGACACCGGCGTGTCATCCAAGTGCGTGAGAACGGAAGCCAACTGAACGAACTCCTCCATGCTCGCCGCCGGCGCCTCCGTAAGCCTCGGATTCGTTCGCGGCGCCTCCTGCGGCAGACCAATGGCCGCCGTGACCTCCGCCGTATCCAACGGATAAAGAATGTAATCATCCGCGCCGCAACGGAGAACCGACCGCGCGATCGGTTCACACTCCGGCGAGCAACAGAGAATCAGCCGCGTATCGTCACCGGCCGCGTCGCGCAGACCCGCGAGGGCGCTGTCCAACTGCGTTACCGCGGGATCGACCAGAACGAGCGCGGCGCGGGCGGGGCGCTGCGCCAGGTCCGCGATGGCAGAGAGGTACGTGTCACAGGTGGCCACCGACCAGTCGTTTGCGTGCGTGCGGAGCTGTTCGACGATGGCCGTGGTGTGGTTTTGGCACCCGACGACCAGGACGCGGTTTCGAGTGGTGCTTTCGATGCCGGAGATCATGGGGCGTATTCCCCGCGCTGGGGCGGATCGGGTTCGCCGATCAAGGCTTCGAGTTCTTCTTCGGTGAGCAGTGGCTGCGGCGGTGCGGCGGGGTGTTCGAGGGGTCGGTTGGGGGCGTCGATTTCGGCCGGTCCGCGGCGGTGTGGCGGGGCGGCTCGTTCGGGTCGATCGTCGTACCGTTTCCAGGGGACGCGTGGTGTTTTGGATTCATCGTCGACCGGTTTTTCCGGGGGGCTGGTGTCGACCGGGGGTTGGGTCGTGGTGCATGCGGAACGGTTCGAGGGTGAGGCGGCGCCGAGGGCCTGGATGTCGGTCTGGGAGACCGGACCGCGGGCACCGAGCGATTTGGCGCGTTCGATTCGGGGGTCGGCGCGGCGCGAGCCGTAGGCGTAGGTCTTGGTGGCTGTGCGTATTCGAGCTATGAGGGCGAAGAACTCCATCTCCGGGGCGTCCAGTGAATCGACGCAGACGATCACGGCCGGGAAGCTGTTTTCGTCGGATCGCAGGAGTCTGGCGAGTCCGCGGTAGACGTCCGGGCGGGAATCGACGGAGAGTTTCGCGGCGGTTAGCCAGGCGGTGACGTTATCGGTCGCCTGAGAAAGGTCCGCATCATGGCGGATGTGCAGCACAGAGCCTGTGGTCGCGGGATCAGACACGATACGGTACTTCCTTCCAGTAGGTGTCGGCGCACCTTACCCCTTGGACTGTAGCCACCGGAGCGCACAGAGTCAATTCGGGGGCTTGGTGCGGCGGGGTGTCAGGCATCACGAATTGCGGGCGAAAGTCGATCCGAGATTCACGAAGCGCTACTGCGATGCGGCGCGTCGGTTGGTGCTGGCCGGTCGCGGTTTCCGTTTCCTGCGCTCGTGTGTTGCGGTTAGCAATGCGGCGCGCGTGTGAGGCTTGGCACGCGCGCGCCGCTCGGGTGAATTC
>JAJDDV010000212.1 GCA_029260135.1 Phycisphaerae bacterium
GGCTTGGGCATGGCACCCGGCGGCACAACGGACCCGGCTGCTGCCGGCCTAGCATGGCGGCGCTTCGCTTGGCCATGGCACCCGTCGGCTTGGGCATGGCACCCGCCGGCAACATGGCCACGCAAGCGTGGACTGTGGCACCTGGCGCTTGTCCATTGTCGGACCGCCATGCCGTCACCACGATCACATGGCGGCGCTTCGCTTGGTGCCACCCAACATTTCACGTGTCAAAGAGCACTGGTCTTCAGGTAGAGTCTATTCGGCGACGGCGAATCGGCTGATCGCTAGTCCTTCCGCACCGGTCTGTAGATTCTTGACGCCGGCGGCGATGACATAGGTACCTGGGAGCAGCGAGGGGATCTGCGTTACGACGTCACCGGTGGTGAGGTTGCGCAGGATGAAGTCGTCGCCGGGGCGCAACAGGGAATAGCGTTGACCGGTCTTGAAGGACCCGGTCTTGGCTTCCATGGCGTAGGCGACTTTCGAGCCGTCGATTTCGCTTTCGCTGTAGAGGGTGCAGGCGAAGTCTCGCGGATCGCCGAGCAAGGGTTTGTAGGCTTCGACGCGGAAGCTCGGCGTTGCGCTGACGGGGCCTTCGATCTGCCAGTGGACGTCGGGGTGGTCGTCTTTTTCGATGAAGCGGCCGCCCTTCTCGTCGATGATGACCCAGGCGGGGAGGCGAAAGACGTCGTCCAGCGAGGGCTCGCCGCGTCCAGAGCGCGTGGTGGGGTTGTCGCCCGCGTTCATGGCGTGACGGGGAGGCGGCGCCGGTTTTGACGGCGCGGTCTTGGAGGAGGCGTCGGTCGCGCCGGTTTTTGGGGTGTCGGCGGTGGCCGGGCCCTTCGTCTTGGTGGATGATCCACAGCCCGCCGCGATGGCGAGCGTGAGTGTCAGGACGGCGTATCGCTTTGTACCCTCGAGCATCGTTACTCCCCTTTTTCTTAAGGGTTCCGTGATCCGTATCTCCGTAGACCGGACGCTACGGCGTCGAAACGGGCCTGTCAAGTTGGACCGGCCTGCCTGAGGGTGTACAGTAGCGTGGTTGGTCGATGGAACGGGTCGACCGGTTACGAGAATTCGAGGGTGTTCGGGTGCGGTTTGCACTCGAGCCCGACCGTCCCGCTCCGGACGGAATCCCCCTGACCAGGTTTTGCCATGACGTCGAAGCAGATCAGAGAGCAGTTTCTGGCGTTCTTCGCCTCGAAGGCGCACGCGATTGTCGAATCGTCGCCGGTGGTTCCGCTGGATGACCCGACGCTGATGTTCACGAACGCCGGGATGAACCAGTTCAAGGACGTTTTCCTTGGGACGGGGTCGCGGGCGTACACGCGGGCGGCGGATACGCAGAAGTGCATCCGCGCGGGGGGAAAGCATAACGACCTGGATGACGTGGGGCAGGACACGTATCACCACACGTTCTTCGAAATGCTGGGGAACTGGTCGTTCGGGGATTACTTCAAGAAAGAGGCCATCGAGTGGGCGTGGGAGCTGATGACCGGGGTCTGGGGGATCGAGAAGGGCCGGCTCCACGCGACGTACTTCGAGGGCGACGAGGCGGAGGGGCTCGAGCCGGACAGCGAGGCGGCGGAGCTCTGGCGGACGGTTACGGATATCGATCCGAAGAACATTCATCCCGGCAACAAGAAAGACAACTTCTGGGAGATGGGCGAGACGGGGCCTTGCGGACCTTGCAGCGAAATCCACATCGACCTGACGCCGGATAAGTCGGGACATGGGCTGGTTAATGCGGGTGATCCGCGTGTGATCGAGCTGTGGAACCTGGTGTTCATCCAGTTCAATCGGGCGGGTGACGGGAAGCTGTCACCGCTGCCGGCGAAGCACGTCGACACGGGTATGGGGTTCGAGCGGTTGTGCGCGGTGCTCCAGGGGATGGAGCGGAACCGTCTGGGGCAGGTGAGCAACTACGACACGGATGTGTTCACGCCCGTGTTCAGAGCGATCCAGAAGCGGTGCGGTGCGCGGGATTACACGGGGACGCTTCCGGATCCACGCAATGATCTATCGAAGCACAGCGACCACGCACAGAGCCGCGACCGAAAGGGAGCGGCTGGACACGCTCCCCCCCCCGGTACCGTTCCACCCGCCGATCAACGCCGAGACCAGGGTACGACAAGTTCGTCGCTCGGCGCCGGCGGACCCGCCGGTTATCTGATCACCTTTCACACCTACGGAACCTGGCTCCACGGTTCAGACCGAGGCTCGGTGGACCGCAGCCACAATTCTCACGGAACCCCGTTTCTCGATCCGGATGACCAGAAGGAACGCGACGAGTTCGAAAGACTCCGGCAGGAACCGGTGATGCTCGATGATCGGCAGCGGGCGGTGGTGGACGCCACGATTCGCGAGGTTGTCGATTTCCGAGCGTGGTCACTTCACGCGTTGAATGTACGCACGAACCACGTACACGTTGTGGTCAGTGCCGACATTCCGCCCGAACGCGTCATGAACGATTTCAAGTCGTATGCCACGCGGCGCCTCCGGGAACGCCATGTCCAGCCGACCACGGACAAGACGTGGACCCGCCACGGAAGCACACGGTACCTGTGGAACGAAGATGCCGTCTCCGCGGCTGGTCGATACGTGATGGAATCGCAGGGCGTTGACTTGCCGATGGCGGAGATCGATCGCCTGAACCGATGCGGCAGTGAATCTGCAGGGCGACGACCGCTTCCTGGCGCCGGTGAATCGGGGGAGGCACAACCGCTCCCTTACGGTCGCGGCTCTGATTACGGATCCGACGCTGAAACGGCTCGATCGCCGCAGCAAATCATGACCGACGTTTCGTATCGGGTGATCGCCGATCACGTGCGCTGCCTGACGTTTGCCATTACCGACGGAGCCGTGCCGAGCAACGAGGGGCGCGGGTATGTGCTGCGGCGCATTTTGCGTCGCGCGGTGCGCTATGGGCGGCAGTACTTCGATATGCACGAGCCGTTTCTTTGCGACCTGGTCGAACCTTTGGTCGCGAACATGGCTGAGGCGTTTCCCGAGCTTCGCACGGCTCATGGTGGAAAGAACGTGGCGCATGTGGTGGAGATCTTCCGGGATGAGGAGGCGTCGTTCTTTAAGACGCTCGACTCCGCGATTCAACACTGGATGTCGTACTGCGGACGAGCATTCATGATCCGATTTGACAGCGAGAATTCAGTAGAACAAAAGAATCACCCTGAGCAAGCGCTATTTCTCGGTAGAAGCGGGTTCGACTGGGTTCCACTGGACGACCCGCTCAAGGACATTCACCAGGTCAAACCTTCAACGATATTTACAGTCCGACGAGGAGCACCCAAGTCAGACGAATTAGTAAGGTTTAAGGTGTCCGAATTAACAAAGGAACTCATTCAGCGATGGTGCTCGCACCCCCCTGAGGTGAGCGGCGAGGACGCATTCAAGCTCCATGATACTGACGGACTCCCGATCGACCTCACCATCCTAATGGCTGACGAATTAGGCGTCAGGGTTGATTTCGCTGAATACGAACGACTGATGGAGGAGGCGCGGGAGAAGGCGCGGGTTGGGATCGGGAAGCTGTCGAAGGACGCCTCCGTCTTCACCCACCCAAACGTAAGCAAGTATGTGTCGACTCACGGTGGAGACACGGTGTTCCTGGGATACGGCGCCAAAGAGTGTGAAGCGAAAGTAGAGATGATATTCCGGGGTGACGACCCTACGACATCAGCGCTTCTCATTGAATCAGGTCAACAGGGGCTGATTGTCCTGGATCAAACGCCGTTCTATGCAGAGAAGGGTGGGCAGGTTGGAGATATTGGATGGATCGAGTGGGAACACGGGTGTTTTGAGGTGACGGACACACAGGCCGTTGGCTTAACGACCGTTCATTATGGCATTTGCCGGCGTGGAGTCCTTGGAGTCAATACCAGCGGTGAGCTTGTTGCCATGCCAAAGGTTGACCCCGCGAACAAGCGGCACTGGACACCAGTTCTCGCGCGTGTTCATGAGCGCCGTACGCCCACCATGCAGAACCACACGTCGACGCATTTGCTGAACTGGGCGCTTCGGAAGGTGCTGGGGGATCATGTTCAGCAGAAGGGGTCGCTGGTTGATCCGGAGAAGACGCGGTTTGATTTTTCGCACAACAAACCGGTCACCGACGACGAGTTGACCCGCATCGAAGAACTCGTCAATGAGCAGATTGCGGCGGATCAGACGGTCTATACCAAAGAGGTGGACCAAGCGAAGGCTCGCGAGATCAACTCGCTACGGGCGGTGTTCGGAGAGAAGTATCCCGACACCGTACGTGTGGTGTCGGTCGGGGCGGACATCGAGGAGATGTTGGCTGACCCGAAGGATGATCGATGGATGAAGCACGCCGTCGAGTTCTGCGGGGGGACGCATCTGAAACGGAGCAGTGAGGCGAAGCGGTTCGTTTTGATCAGCGAAGAGGGCGTGGCCAAGGGGGTTCGGCGCGTGGTCGGGATTACGGGGAAGGCGGCTGAAGAGGCGATCGTGGCGGGAGAGCGGTTGCTCGCGGAGGTCCAAGCACTGGCGGACAAGCCGCCAGTGGCACCCGGTGGTCCGCACAGCGGACCCTACAAAACTACCCCTGGTGGTCCGCACAGCGGACCCTACGAGGCTGGCCGTCGGCTGTCAGCTATCAGCCATCAGCGAGAAGAAAGAAGAGAAGAAGAAGTAACAGACCCCCCTGAATCCCCCCTTGGTAAGGGGGGAGCGGTTGGTCCGCACAGCGGACCCTACGATTCGGAGAGCGGCCCCGACGGAGTCGGGTCAGGCTCCGCGACGAAGCGACGGAGCGACGAAGAGGGTGCATCGGGTGGCAAGGATCTCGCGGCCGCGTTGGTGGCGTTTCAACAGACTGTCAACGATTCCGTCATTCCGATTCGGGTTCGGCAGGAGTTGCGCGGACAGGTCGAGGGGCTTCAGAAGAAGGTCAGAGAGCAGCAGAAGCAGGCTTCGTCCGCGTCCGGCGAGGCGGTGAATGTCAAGGTCGCGTCGCTTCTGGAGGGCGCCGAGACTGTCAACGGCGTGACGGTTGTTGTCGGCGAGGTTCCGTCGGCAGAGGCGGACGCGCTTCGAAATGCTGTCGACTGGATTCGCAATAAGACGGAGGCGTCGGCGGTTCTGTTGGTCACGGTGGCCGAGGACAAGGTGACGTTGATTGCGGGGATGAGCAAGGTGGCGGTCGGGAAGGGGCTCAAGGCGGGTGAGCTCATCAAAGAGATTGCGCCGCTGGTGGGTGGTCGTGGGGGCGGTCGGCCTGACATGGCGCAGGGCGGGGGGAATGATCCGAGCAACGTCGGCGGTGCGGTTGAGCGGGCGAAGGCGTGGATCGCGGACAAGCTCGGGTAGGACCGTCGAGCGGCAACATGCGCGATACCATCTTCACCGGTTGGAAACCGGTGCCACACAGCATGCCCGCGCCTGTCGGCTTGGGCATGGCACGCAGTGAGGTTGGGGCTTCGAGACGCACCGACCTGCCTTCAGGCAAATGGTCCGCACAGCGGACCCTTCGCTGG
>JAJDDV010000213.1 GCA_029260135.1 Phycisphaerae bacterium
CGCTGTTTGAGGCGTTCAAGGCGGCGTTGCGAAGTAACTGTGTCACGATTTCCGCGGATGGGGCGATCTCGGTGATTTCGCCGGGGAATCTGTGGCGCATTGTCGATCCCGGTCAGATCTTCACCGTGTCGGCGGAGAGCGGCTCGTTGAAGCTGTACGAGAATCGCGGGGCGAGTATGGACGCCGTCTGGGGCGACTACAACAACGATGGGTGTTTGGACCTGTACGTTGTGAAATGGGGTTGGAATGTTCTGTATCGAGCGAACGGGGACGGGACGTTTTCCGACGTGTCGGAGGAAGCCGGTGTTGGAGACAAGGGGAACGGCAACGCGGCGATCTGGTTCGATTACAATGACGACGGGCAGCTCGATCTGTATGTGGGAAACTATTTTCGCAACGTACATTTGTGGAGTTTGAAAGACGCGCATCAGATGCACGAGAGTTTTGAGACGGCGCGCGACGCGGGGCCCAACGTTCTCTATCGAAACAACGGCGATGGGACGTTTACCGATGTCAGTGCGTCGATGGGTGTGGACGACACGGGTTGGACGCTTGATTGCGGTGTGGCGGATTATGATAACGACGGCGATCTGGACCTCGTCAATGCGAACGACTTCGGGCAGGATCGCGTGTTTCGGGTGAATGCGGACGGGACGTTCACCAACGTTACGGATCACGTCATCGGGTGGGACACGAATAAGGGGATGAACGTCGAGTTCGGCGATTACAACAATGACGGTTGGCTTGATCTGTATATCACGAATATCTGGACGAAGGAGTACGTGCGGGAGGGGAACCAACTCTATCGCAACATGGGTGACGGGACATTCAGCGATATTTCGTTCGAGGCGAATGTCTATGATGCGGGTTGGTGCTGGGCGGGGCGGTTTTGGGATTACGACAATGATGGTGACCTCGATCTGATGGTGGCCAATGGTTACATCTCGGGCGATCGGAGCTACGAGTATTTCACCGATCTGGCGATGACGGTGACGAAGCCAAAGTTCAACCCGCGCGACGCCAATATGTGGCCTGAGCTGGGGGAGAAGTCGTTTGCTGGTTATGAACCGTCGCGTGTGTGGCGCAATGACGGGAGCGAGGTGTTTCATGAGGTGGCTGAGGCGCTGGGCCTGGCCGACACGCGGGACGGGCGCGGGCTGGCGATTGCGGACTATGACAACGATGGCGACCTGGACGTCTACATTTCGAATCAAGGGCAGGACGGCGTTCTCTATCGCAATGACATCGGCCATAAGAACAACTGGTTGCAGGTGGAGTTGACGGGCACGCACTGTAATCGAGACGCGATTGGCACTCGGGTGAAGGTGACGGCTGGGGATCTGTCGCAGATTCGGGAGTTGGATGGGGGTAACGGCGATCACAGTCAGTGTCCGTATCGGATGCATTTCGGATTGGGGGGACGTGGTCAGGCGGATGTTGTCGAGGTTCGTTGGCCTACGGGGTATGTGGAGCGGTTTGAGGACGTTGGTGTGAACCGCCTGTTGCGGTACACGGAGCATACACCGAAGGCGTTTCGGGAGCAGCGGCAGCGGTTCAAGGAGGCGCAGGTCGAGGCGCTGAGGCTGGAGGTCGAGCGTGAGACGAGGACGAGCCTGGAAGCGGAGGCTGTGCCTGGTGAGGCCGGGGCGTCTGTGGATTGGCGTGAGGTTCAGACCTTTAGAAGGGCGTTTCACCGGTTCGAGAAGGCGATCGAGCAGGACGCTGAGAATGCGGCGTTGCGTTTTGAGTTTGCGGGGGTTCTTGACGGCCATGGTCGACGCGACGCGGCGCTGGATCAGTTGGAGCGGGCCATCGAGTTGGAACCGGCATCGATGGTGTATTCGAACACGTATCGGTTGTTTGTTCGGCGATATGGTCACGCGTTCTTTGACCGCTCGATTCGGTTTTTCGAGGCGTTGGTTGAGGCTCATCCGGATTCGGTCATGCCGCGGTTGAACAAGGCGCTGGCGTATGTGGACAAGATGCCTTATCCGAAGCTGGGAATCGTGAGCCAAGGGAAACTGTCGAACAAATCGCTTCGGGAGCTCAATGTGGTTCTCAAGATCGCTCCGACCTGTTGGGCGGCGAAGTTCGTCCGGGGGATGAACCATCTGCACTGGCCTCGCAAGCTGCTGCACGCGCCGCTGGCGATCAAGGACTTTAGCGAGTTGATCGACATGCAGAAGGGGTTTGCGCCGAAGAGGAAGCGGGATCACTTCGCGTTGGCTTATGCATGCCTTGGGGATGCGTATGTGAAGAACCGCGATCTGGGTCTGGAGGCGAACCTTGCCAAGGCCCGGGAAGCGTGGGAGACAGGTCTTGCGGCGTATCCGTCGTCGGCGGATTTGCGGCGGCGTCTCGATCTACTGAATGAGGGCGGCGAGCGCGTCATCGAGTTTGTGCGTCAGTTGCGCGGACTTGAGGATCCGGTTGACACGGATCTTGTCAGTGTGTGGGTCGATTGATGGAGAAGCGAAGTTGGTCGGATTCGATTGGGTGAGAGTGGGCGTCGCTTCGCTTGTATTCAGCCTGTGCGCGTGGTGTGTTGCGGCGCCGTCGGCGGGTGATGTGAGGGGATCGGCGGAGCTGCGTCAGCGACGCCTGATTGGCAAGGCGTGGTACGAGAACGACAAGTTCAAAGAGGCGGCGGCGGAGTTTCGGCGCTGCATTGAACTTGCGCCGGGGGAGGCGGCTGACCTCTTCAACCTCGGGCTGACGTTGCTTCGCGCGAAGGATTATGATGGGGCGCTTGGGACGTTGGATATTGCGGAATCGCTCGATCCTGAACTTCTGGCGGTTCATTACCTTCGAGGGATTATTCGTAAGCGACAGATTCAGACAGAGGAGGCGGTTGCGCATCTCGAGCGGGTCCTTGCGGGTGATCCGACGTGTCGCGGGGCCTATTACAATGTCGGAATCTGCTACAAGCGGTTGGAACGATATGACGATGCGATCCGGGTCTTTCGGCGGGCGGCGGAATTGCACGCGACGGACCCGAGTACGCAGTATCAGCTTTTGACGTTGTATCGTCGCACGGGTGACGTCGAGCGGTTCGAGCGTCACAAGGAGCTGTACGATCGCGTCAAGCACACGGTGGCTGATTGGGAGAAGACACCGGAGGCACTCGAGCGGAGCAAGTACACGCACGTCATTGTCCCGCCGCGCATGGCGGGGGCGTCGGGGCCGCAGAGGGATGTACGGTTGCGGTTCGTGAATGTGACGAAGGCGTCGGGGATGTTCGAGAGCCGTCGAGGAACGGACGATCCTCCGCGCAGAGAGGCTGTGAATCCGCCCGGTGCCGGAGATACAGCCGAACGATTTCGGGATTACCATGTGCCTCGCTTCGGTGGCGCCGTTGTTCTTGCGGACTGTGACGGAGATGGGGATCTCGACCTTTACGGTGTCAACTGCGGGACGGTGCCGAATCGCCTGTATCGAAACAACGGTCACGGGTCGTTCGAGGAAGTGAGTGAGTCTACGGGTGTTGCGGATACCGGGTTCGGTAAGGATGCAGTCTTCGGCGACTATGACAACGATGGGCATCTGGACCTTTACGTTGTGAACCATGGCGCCAATGTTCTTTATCACAATCGCGGGGACGGCACTTTTGAGGATGTATCCACGTCGTCCCGCGTGGACGAACCTCAGTATGGTCGTGTCGGAATATTCCTAGACTACGACCACGACAATGATCTGGACCTGTTCGTCGGCAATGACCGGGATTTCTCGGTCCGTGAGGATGATACCGATGGTGAGGGCGCGGGGATCCGATTCGCCGGTCAATCCGATACGTTGCTTCGCAACAACGGTCACGGCGTATTTTCCGACGAGACGGATGAGGCTGGGATTCTCGTGGCATTTGACCCCACCCAGGACGCTGCCTTCGCGGACTTCGACGGTGATTTGGATACGGACTTGTTCGTTGTGAATGAAGGAGCGCCGTCGCGATTGTTTCTCAACGCTCGCTTCGGCCGGTTTGAACTCGGCGGGGACTTTCCCGAGGAGATTCCGATCGACGCGCGCGCGACAGCCGCAGGCGATGTTGATCGAGACGGCGACATTGATCTGATCGTAGCGACGGGCGGGGGCGAGTTGCTGCTCTACTCCAACGATGGGAACGCTCGATTTCACGGACGTCGTCTGGGGTCTTCGACCGGGCGGCGCATTGACGGCATCGTTGTCACGGATCTCAATTACGACGGATGGAGCGACCTACTCGTCTACGGAACATCGACGTTCGATCTGCTGATCGCTTCGTCAGGCAACACGTTCCGTGACATGACGGAGGCTGTCGGACTGGCGGCGTTTCAGCGATTCGATGTGGCCGACGTTGCCGTGGGCGATCTGGATGCGGACGGTGATCTAGACCTCGTTTTGCAGACACGCGAATACGGGCTGGTTCATCTGGAGAATCAGGCGTTATCACGCAATCACTGGCTGGCGTTGTCGCTGGTTGGCAAGAAGAGCAACCGCAACGGATACGGTGCGACGGTGGAGGTGGCCACGGGTGGACATTACCAGAAGCTGACGTTTCGTCGAAGCCCTGCGCATTTCGGGTTGGGAGAACTCGGGGCGGTGGATGTGGTTCGCGTGACTTGGCCTAACGGCGTGGTGCAGAACATCATTCAGCCGAAGATTGACCGGTCGTTGGCGATCCAAGAGGTTGTTCGCGTATCGGCTTCGTGCGGTTTCCTTTACGCGTTCAATGGGGGGCGATTCGAGCTTATCAACGAGATTCTCGGCGTGGGTCCGCTTGGTGTGCCGATGGCGCCGGGCGTTTTCCATCAGCCCGATTCGACCGAGCTGACGTTGATCGAGGGCGATCAGCTTCACGAGGTTGACGGGGCGTTCGAGCTACGTCTGACGGAGGAGCTTCGCGAGATCATGTTTGCGGATAAGGTTACGCTTCGCGTCATCGATCACCCTGCGGGATTGGAGATCGTTCCCAATGAGATGTTCACGGCGCCGCCGTTTCCGGAAGACCGGTTCTTTGCGGTGCGTGAGCGTCGCCCGGTGCTCAGGGCGGTGGACGATCGGGGCCACGATGTGAAGGAGCTGATTTCGCGTCGGGACGGTCGATTCCCGACATTTGAGATGACGCCGTATGAGGGGCTAGCCTCTGCTCATTCGTTGGTTCTTGATCTGGGCGATCTCTCCGGCGCAGCACGCATCCTGTTGTTCCTGGATGGGTGGATCCACTGGGCGGATTCGAGCGTGGTGATGGCTGTCGCTCAGGATCCCCGTTTCGCGTTTTCGCCGTTGCGGCTGGATGTTCGAGGCACCCAGGGTGACTGGGTGACGGTCATCGCGTCGGTCGGTCTACCCACGAGTAAGGGAATCGTCGTGCCGGTCGAGCTGACGGGGATGTTTCCCACGGACGACTTCCAGGTCCGCTTGTCGACGAGTCTCTGCGTCTACTTCGATCGGGTTTTTGTCGCGACGGACGACGTTCGTGTTGCGTGCAAAGTGACGGAACTTCCGGTGGCGTCGGCGGATTTGCACTATCGTGGGTTTTCGAGCATGCGGCGTGATGAACTCGGCTTTGAGCGGTTTACCTACGAGACACTTACGCCGCTGGGAGCATGGAGTCCGCCGGAAGGATTGTTCACTCGTTATGGCGACGTGGAGCTGTTGCTGAGCGAGGCCGACAACCGGTTTGTCATTTTCGGACCGGGTGACGAACTCACGTTACGCTTCGATGCCCGTGGTCTTGGGGGCCTCGCGTCCGGGTGGCGTCGCGACTTCATCTTCTACGCGAATGGATGGGTCAAGGACGGCGACTTGAACACGAAGCACTCCGGGACGGTTCGACCGCTGCCGTTTCACGGGATGTCGGGGTATCCCTATGGGTCCTCCGAGCGGTATCCGGACACCGCGGAGCTTCGCGACTACCAGAGGCGGTTCAACACGCGTCCGGCTCGCGCAACGGTGGGATCGCTGGGTCCGGAGTTGCACGGGCGACGCTGATGGCGATCGGGCGATTTCGCGTGTCAGGGCTTCTTCTTGTCCTTCTTGCTCTTGGGTAGAAGACCGCCCAGGCCCTTCTCGAGTTTATTGCCGACGTCCCCGAGTCCTTCGCCGAGCTTCTTGCCGCCTTCACCGACGCCGCCGAGGAGTTCCTTGCCGAGTTCGCCGACGGCCCGGACCTGACCGTCGACGATCGTCGTTACGTCGCCGACGATTTCAACTGTGGTTCCGCCGAGACCTTTGAGGCCTGCGAGACCAGAAGTCAGTTCTCTGGTGATGTCTTTGGGCAGGAGGCTTCCGCCCTTGTTGGCCACTGAGGTGAGGATGGCCTTGAGGAGTATGCCCGTCAACTCGGCCAGTTCGATACCGTTGGGGTTCTGAGAACCTACATTTCGTAGATCGATGCGCTCGATCTTCAGCGGTACGCGGGTCAACGCACCGCCGACCGGAAGAAGATCCACTTGAACGTCAATGCCCTCGAGGGCTACGTGCTGGATAACGAACTTTTTGCCCTCACTCTCCTGCGGTGTGGGCGTTTTCTCCTGGGACTCGAACTTCTTGAGGCCGTCGAGGATGACCTGGTAGTTGGCTTTGCCTCGCTTGCGCTGGAGGTTGAGGCTGATTTTGGTCAGGATCAACTCGGGAACCACGACTCTTTCTTCCATGAGCGACCCGAGCGAAACGGCGATCCGGCCTTGGCCGAGCTGGAGGAAGTGAGGCGTGTCGAAGCCATCGGGATTCTCGACCTGTAGTTCGGTCATCGCTGCGTTGCCGGAAAGCATGCCAATGTCCATGCCGCCGAGCGTGGTGACAACACCTAGCGCGTAGGTTGCTCCGGTTTCAATGCCGATTTTGGCCAGGCGGTCGATCCAAAGGCAGCCCGCTCCGACGAGAAGGACGAGGGCGAGAATCGCCGCTAGAACGATCGACTTGACGCGTTTCATACTCATAGCCTACCCGTCCTTTCTTGACGCGCTGCGACGACTCCCGCCTCGCAGGAACACGCTCATCAAGAGCTACCGGACGGCTATCGTGCTGTCAAGACGGGTGGATGTTCTCACGGCGTGAAGGCGAAGATTCGTTTCGAGGGAGCGGGTCGGGTTGGCCGGTGACGCGTCTTGCCCGACGCCCGCCGGTTGGACGTGTTCGCTTGGTTCTTCCACTTCCCGCACGATCTTGAGATCGGGATTCCGGGAGAGGTCTATGATCGTGTCGGTCGGTCCCATGGACGTGGTCAGCTGTGCTACGACCGGGCGCGTGTGCGCGCCGCGATTGCGCGTGCATTCTGCTATCGGCACGTCGATGGTCGATCCGTAAGATTAAGTTACCTTTGTTTGTTTCTGGGGCGAGCGCCCAGCGTTTTTCCGTGCGAGCAAGCGCGCGCCGGTCAGCGCGACAAGTGACGGGCTATTGACGATCACGGCGTGACGGGGACGGCAAGCTTCGGGTCTGGCAAGACGCAGTAGATGTCAACCATCTGGTTTGGATGTGCGGGTGGTTGGAACCGTTGTTAAGGCGCGCGCTCGAGCCTGGCGGAGAATCGCGAGGGCCAACCGCTACGGGGCCGGATCCGGGAGCGTGGACCCACCGTAGAGCGATGTGATCGTCGGTTCTTGTAACGGATGTTGCGGTGTTTGTGCCGTTGGCGGAGGATCGGGGGTGGCGGTATAGTCGTTCGCGGACCCCCGGTCACGTGGCGGGGGCGTGCGCGGAAGTTGTCACCCGGCCTACCTGGAGGAGCCAGTACCATGCGGATCGGCCTTCATCGGACCTCATTGGCGTTAGTATCCGTTGTGTTTGCGTGTTCCTGCGCCGCGCCCGGCGACAGGGGCGCGGCGACGGCAGCGCAGGATTCGCCAACTGCACTGCAGGCTGTGGGATCCGCCGCAAGACCTCTCCTTCGGTTTCCGGACGTTCACGGCGAGATGATCGTTTTCGTGTCGGGGGAGGACATCTGGCGCGCGTCGACGAGCGGCGGTATGGCGACCCGCCTGACGATCCACGATGGCGCGGAGCGTTTCCCGAAGTTCTCGAAGGACGGGACGCTCATCGCGTTTACGGGTGATTACGACGGCAATACGGATGTCTACGTCATGAACGTGGACGGGGGTGACATTCGTCGGGTGACGTATCATCCCGGCGGCGACGAGGTCATCGGCTGGCATCCGACGAAGAACAAGATTCTGTTCCGTTCGACGCGAGACAGCTACAGCCGTTTCGAGCGGCTTTACCTTGCTGGTCCTGATGGATCGGGTCTCGAGCCGCTGATTCTGCACGAGGCAGCGCAAGGCAGCTTTTCGCCGGACGGTGGCAAGATTGCCTACAACCGTGTGGCACGTGAGAACCGCACGTGGAAGCGCTATCGTGGCGGAAAGGCGCAGGAAGTCTACGTCTATGACTTCGCGACCGACCAAGACCGGAATCTGACGCAGTACGACGGTACGGATCGGATTCCGATGTGGATCGGCGACAAGATCTACTTCAGTTCCGATCGGGATCGAGTGCTGAACCTCTACTCGGTAGATCCGGAGTCGGGTCGAATCGAACAGATCACGCGGCACGGAGAGTACGACGTCCGGCGTCCGAGCATGGGGGGCAGCAAGATCGTCTACGAACAGGCCGGGGCGATCTGGCTGCTGGATGTAGCGACGCACGAGACGCACGAGGTTCCCATCCGGATCGGTGCCGACGCGGCGGAGGCGCGGGCTTATCTCAAGGATGTCTCCGACGCGGTGACCGCCTTTGACTGTTCACCCACGGGGGCGCGGGCGTTGGTGGTCGCGCGCGGTGAGGTGTTCAGTGTTCCGAAGAAGGAGGGGCCTACGAGGAATCTATCTCGTGACTGTGGCGCACGTGACAAGGACGCGGCCTGGTCTCCGGATGGCAAGCGTGTTGCGTATCTTTCGGACCGGAACGGGGAGTATGAAATCTATCTGGTGGACCCGAAGGGCGAGGGAGAGGCGATTCGCCTGACGCATCACAAGGACGGGTATCGTCATACGCTTCGTTGGTCGCCTGACAGTCGGAAGATTGCGTTCGCCGATCAGACGTTGCGCTGCTACTTCCTTGATGTCGAGACGAAGGAGATTACCGAGGTCGACAAGGCTGAGTTTGAGAACGTCGACGTTTCACTGGACGTCAAGCCGATCTACGACTTCAACTGGTCGCCGGACAGCCGGTTTCTGGCTTACTCGAAGATGAACGCTGATTTGGTGTTTCAGGTGTTCATCTATTCGCTCGAGGAGGGGCGGGCGCGTCAAGTGAGTGACGGTCTCTTCAGCGATTTCGGTCCGGTGTTTTCGGCCGACGGCGAACATCTGTTCTTCCTATCGAACCGTCGGTTTAATCCGACGTTCTGTGATTTCGAGTGGGAGATGGTCTATAAGGACGTGGCGGGTGTGTATGTACTGACGTTGCGTAAGGACGGACCGGCGCTTCTTCCGCTTGAGAGCGACGAGGAACCGACAGCGTCGGACGACGACGAGCGTGAAGACGGCGACGAGAAGGGTGAGAGCGAGAACGGCGGTGAAGGCGACGAGGAGGATCGTGTCGCGATCGACTTTGACGGTCTGTCGTCGAGGATCGAAGCGTTGCCGCTTTCACCCGGGAACTACCGACGTTTGGGCGTGAACAAGTCGTCGCTTTTCTATCTGAATGCCGAGAAGGGGGATTTCAACCGGTTCGAATATCGGGGTACCGGTCCGATGACGCTGCACTCGTTTTCGTTCGACAAGCGGAAAGAGGCGACGGTGATCGAGAGGATCGACGGGTACAAGCTCTCGGCGGATGGAAAGAAGGTGGTCTATAAGAAGGGCAAGAGCGTTGGCATTATCGACGCGAGCGCGAAGGACTCGAAGGGCAAGAAGGTCGACCTATCCGGATTGAAGATGTGGCTTGATCCGAAGCTGGAGTGGCAGCAGATCTTCAATGAGGCCTGGCGGATGGAGCGCGACTTTTATTATGAGCCGGACATGCACGGTCTGGATTGGGAGGCGATGCGCAAGAAGTATGGCCGGCTGATTCCGCTGGCGACGTGCCGGCAGGACATCCGGTTCATCGTCGGCGAGCTGATCGGCGAGTTGAATACGTCGCACACCTACGTTTTCGGTGGAGACCGGCGGCGGACGGCGGATCGTGTGAATGTGGGCATGCTGGGGGTGGACTGGGAGATCGACGAGGCGGCGGACCGTTACCGGTTCAAGAGAATCTTCCGGGTGGTAGGCTGGACTCGTGGAATGTTTCCGCCGCTGGCCAGGTCTGGTGTTGATGTTCGCGAAGGTGATTATCTGTTGCGGGTGAATGGGCAGGAGGTCACGGCGGGTCGGAGTGTTTACGCCTATTTTCAGGGGCTGGGTGGAAAGCGGGTCTCTCTGCTTGTCAATGACAAACCGACGGCAGAGGGGGCGAGGGAGTTCCTCGTGGAGCCGGCTCGGGGAGAGCGGACGCTGAGGTATTTGGATTGGGTGGAGCACAATCGGCAGGTGGTGGCGAAGGCGTCGGACGGTCAGATCGGGTACATTCACTTGCCGGATACGTATACCCGGTCGGCTCGCGAGTTTCCGAAGTACTTCTATGGTCAAACGCGCAAGAAGGGTCTGGTTGTTGACGGGCGGTACAACGGTGGCGGGCTTGATCCGGACATCTTTCTACAGCGGCTCGATAAGAAGTTGCTGACCTATTGGACGCGGCGATACTCGCACGATCAGACGACGCCGGCGGTGGTGACGAGGGCGCACCTGGCTTGCTTGACCAATCGTCAGGCTGGATCCGGTGGAGACATGCTGCCGATGGAGTTCAAGATTCGCGGCATGGGTCCTGTGATCGGTACGCGTTCGTGGGGAGGGTTGGTCGGTGTTTCGATGTTCGTGCGGTTGATTGACGGAGGCGGTCTGACGGCACCGGACTACAGGATCTACGACCGTAGCGGTAAGTGGATTGTCGAGAATGTCGGCGTCGCGCCGGATATCGAGGTGGACCTTCAAGCCGCGGAGATGGCACGGGGGTACGACGCGCAACTCATGAAAGCGGTTGAGGTCTTGATGAAGAAGATCGACGACGAGCCCAGACCCTGGCCTGGGCATGCGCCGTTTCCTGTGGATCGATGATGCATACTTGGTCGCGGTGTTTTTGGCGCTGGGTCGAGCGGTTCAGCGCGGCGGTCTAACACTCGCTTGAGGGATGTTGCATGGTGGTCGCGCTGGCGACATGTTCGAAACTGCCGAACTGGGAGGTGGATGACTCTCCCCTGCACGCTGCGCTTTCGCGATCCGGAGTGGAAGTGGTTCATCCGGCGTGGGATGACGCCTCGTTTGACTGGCGTAGCTGCGACGCCTGTTTGATTCGCACCACGTGGGATTATCAGGATCGTCGGGACGAGTTTCTCGATTGGGCTCGACGTGTTTCTTCCGTCGTACCGTTGTTCAATGACTTCGAGCTTGTACGCTGGAATACGGACAAGCATTACCTGCGCGATCTCGAGGCTCTTGGTGTCGGGATCGTTCCGACGGTGTGGATCGAGGCCGGCGAAACCGTGGATCTACGCGGTGTGTTGACGGACAGAGGCTGGGAGAGGGCCTTTCTCAAGCCGGTCATCGGGTCGACGTCCAGAGAGACGCTTCGGTTCGAAGCGAGCGAAGCAGGATTGTCGATTGCGGATCAACATCTCGATCGTTTGCTGGCGTCCGAGGCGATGATGCTTCAGCCGTACTTGTCGAGCGTGGAGACCGAGGGTGAGCTGTCGGCGATTTGGATCGACGGCGAGTTTACGCACTCCGTGCGAAAGAGAGCGGTGCCGGGTGATTACCGCGTTCAAGATGATTTCGGCGGTCGTGACGAACCGGCTGTGCTCACCGAAGAGGAACTGGACCGGGCTCGTGGTATCGCGGAGAAGATCGAAGGGGAGTGGCTTTACGCGCGCGTGGACTTCCTTCGGGACGATTCGGGTGCGCTACGGCTGAGTGAACTCGAGCTTGTGGAGCCGTCCCTGTTCTTCCGGCATGGTGGCCACGCGGCGGATCGGCTGGCGAGCGCGCTCTGCCGACGACTCGAGCGCGAATGAAACCGATGGACCGGGCAAGATTCTCGGAGAGGGTAAGCGACGATGCAAATACCGACGTTTCAGATGGAGCGGATGCAGTCGTTGTGGGAGCATGTGGTCGAGATCGACCTTTCCGAGAGCGGTGTTGAGCCGATCCGTCTGCGAGACCTTCGCGAGATGGGTCTGGATGTCGAGGCTTTCGAAAACACGCGCCTGGGGTACAGCCAGACGAATGGGACGATCGCTCTGCGGCAGACGCTCTGCGAGCATTACGCCGGAGCGATGATCGACAACTTGCTCGTCACGAACGGTACGTCGGAGGCCAATTTTCTTGCGGCGCTCACGCTCCTTGGCGACGGCGATGAGGTGGTGTTCGAGACGCCCAACTACATGCAGATGCACGCTCTTCCTTCGTTGTGGGGTGCGACGGTCAGGACTTTCTCGCTACGTGGCGATCATGGTTGGGAGCCCGATTGGGATGAGCTTCAGCGCGTCTTGTCTTCGCGCACGCGTTTCATTTACGTGACGAACCCGAATAATCCTACGGGTTCCATCCTCTCGAATGAGGCGATGGAGCGACTGGTTGATGCGGCTGCGTCCGTTGATGCCTACTTGGTCGCCGACGAGGTGTATCAGGGAGCGGAACTCGACGGGGAACTGACGCCGAGTTTCTGGGGGTTGTCCGATCGGGTGATCGTCAACGCGGGGCTGTCCAAGTCCTACGGCATTCCGGGCGCACGAATCGGGTGGATGGTTGCGCCGTCCGCGTTCATCGCTCACTGTTGGGCGAATCACGACTACCTCACGATCGGGCCGAGCATGTTGAGCGATATGATTGCTCAGACGGCTGTCCGACCGGAGAACCGCAGGGCACTGCGGGAGCGGGCAGCGCGATACCTCGGAAGGAACATGGCCCGGCTGAGCGAGTGGGTGGAGGGTTTCGACGGTCTTCTCGACTATTGGGTGCCTCAAGCGGGCGCCTTCGCCTTCGTCCGCTATCATCACGACCTATCGTCGGTCGAGTTTTGCGAAAGGCTTCGGAACAACCGCGATGTACTGATTGTGCCCGGGGCTTACCTCGGCATGGAGGGGTACCTGCGCATCGGCACGGGTGTTCCTCGTGAGGTCCTCGATCTGGGCTTGGCGCGAATCGGGGCGGAGTTTGCGGCGTTATGAGGTCGTGTCGTACCGAGGGGGGTGAACGGTTGCCTCTTGCTCAGCCGGAGGCGATGGCGACGCCGGCGAACGGGCGGATATGTCGCGTGAGGGCGTCCATCGTGGCGGGCTTCTTCAGGTCGAGCGGCAAGAAGACGCCGTGATTGTGTTCGCTTGCGAGGATGAGCATTCGATCGTGGATGACCTTGTAGCCTTGTTCCTGCGGCTGATGACCGCAGATGAAGTAGTCGACGTCGAGCATCTCTTGTAGCGCTTCGAGGACGGCCTCCGTTTGATAGCGGCCCCACACGAGGGCATGTGCCGAACCGCGTTCTTGCAGGTCGAGTGTTTGTGTTGCGCGAGTTAACAGCGTCGGGTCGAAGGTGGCCAGATCTCGAGCGCTGGGAAGGGAGTGGGAAAGAAACACGCGGTTGGCTGTTCGACCCGCGAGGGCAAAGGCGAGAATGAATTCTTCCATCGCCGCGAGGACGTCGTCGCCGCCGGTTCCATAGGCTTCGAGGACACTGTCTTCGTAGGCCTGAGTGACGACGCGTCCGTTCTTGGTGATCTCGTGTCGCTGGACCTGGGCGAGTTCGTGGTTGCTCAGAAGAAAATGAATCTGATCGGGAAACTCGCATTTCCACCGTGCCACTTCGAGGAAGAGATGATGGGAGTTATCCTGCCCACCGAGGGTCTCTACATCTTCGTGGATGATTTCGTGCAGGACGACGTGGCGCGCGCCGGCGTGTTGCAGCGCGCAGTACTGTCGGAGCTTTTCGAAGTTGCGGCGGTGGCCGTGCAGATCACCGGTCATGACGACCTGGCCGTAGGGCGGAAAAACCAGGAGCGATCCGTTCAGCAGGGGATCTTCCCGGGACAATCGAGCGGCCTCCTTGAATACCTCGGCGGCGGTGGCAGCGTTTGTCATGCGTCATCCTCGGGCGAAGGGGCGTTTGCAGCGTCGATCATCGGTTGGGTCGCGTCGCCGACCTGCTGGCGAATGTCATCGCGGTATTTTCGCCACAGTTTCTGCACGACGGTCAGGCGAGACATCACTTGCTTCATATCGGCCGGGCGATCCGCGGGATTCTCTCGGCAGCATTCCATGACGAGCTGGGAAAGTGAAACGGGAATCTTCTGGTTGAGTGTGTTTGGCGCGACCGGTTTCTTCGATCGCGACTTCGTCATTCCCGGAATCGTGTCGATGCCCTGGATTTCCGTGGGATAGGTCTGCGACGTCAGCACCCAGTACATGGTTGCGCCGAGGTTGAAGACATCGGTCTGCTGGCTCAGCGGCAGCCGTCGAACCTGTTCGGGAGCGATATAGTCCGGTGTGCCCTGGATGCGCTCTTTGCGGTGGTGTATGGGGCAGGATTGTCCGAAGTCGATGATCTTCACGGCGCCGCCCTGGGCGACCATGATGTTCGTCGGTTTGATGTCGGTGTGCAGAAACCCGGCCTCGTGCATGGCGTCCAAGCCGGACGCGACGGCGTGGAACACCTTGAGGAACGTGTTGAGGCGGTTGGGTCTCGCCTTTTCGAGATCGAGCCCGTCGACCATCTCCATGATCAAGTACAGCTCTTTGACCTGTAACAGTTTGCGAACACGATGAAGGGCGTAGATTTGCCGCAGGGCGGCGTGGGCCAGCTTGCTACAGACCGAGTGCTCGTTTTCGGCCTGAGCGAAGAACCGTTCATCCTCCGGCGACTCGCGAACGATGTGCTTGATGGCGACGGTGCGGCTCGTCTTCGTCTCCACTGCGGAGAAGAGCTTGGAACCTGCACCGATTCCGATCTGCTTTACAATCCGGTAGCCGAGAAGATCAGCGGCCAATCAACCTGTCCTTTGTTCTTGTCCTACGTCGATTCCACTTTATCGGACGACCGCCTTCGCACGGCATGGACACGTCCACCACAGGCGTTCCGATGTCTCAACCGAGCTTGTCGGCTCGCGATACCCTTCGACACGACCGCGTTATCGGCGGTGACGGCACGGACTCGCACGACTCTCCCACTCCTCTTTCGGATGTGTCGCCGGTGAGCTTTGCCGGATTGTAGCGACGCGTGGTTTCGGTGCCAGTGCCCGGGTTTATGGCACCAGAGAGCGGGCCGAGGAGGACGGATTCAGCTCGATCGCACGCCGAGCGTAGCTTCGGGCCCTGTCCGTCTCCCCCAGTTTATGGGCGGCAAGAGCAGCCGCCTCGAATCGAGCGGCGTTGTCCGGTTCCAGCTTCGTCAGTATGTCATATTCGCTCATCGCCGCTCGGGCGTCACCGGCCTGCATCTGTGTGTCGCCCAGCGACTGGTGTAAGTTGATACTGAACGGATCGACATACAGGGCGATGCGAAACCAGTATTGAGCCTCGCCGAGCCGGCCGCGGCGGCGATAGATCTTGGCGATCTGGGCCGCGGTGTCGGCGTCATCCGGGGCGAGCGTGGCCAATTCCGTCAGCTGTGGCAGCGCCCTGTCATAGTCGTTTCGGACCAGGTAGATTCCAGCCAGTCCTCGCCAGCTTCCTGGATCCATGGGGCAGAGGCGTTGAAGTCGGTGGTACAACGGTTCGGCACGATCGTACTCGCGTCGTCGCAGTCTGATGTCGGCGAGGAATCGTGGGGCGGTCCAACCGTTTGGGTCGACGTCGAGAAGCCGCTCCAGCGCGGGCAGTGCGAGATCTTCGTATGATCGGCGTATGGACGTATCGCGTTCGCCGTCCGCGAGTTCAGCGAGAATCGACACAAAGACGGTGAGACCGCGGGGTTCGTTTTCGTCCAGCTCCAGCGTGCGTTTCGCGGCGTCGAGAGCTCCTTCGAGATTGCCGGCGTCGAATTCGGCTTTTGCGAGTCTTCCGCGGAGTTCAGCGTCATCGCCGCGATCGGCGATTTGTTCCTGCAGTGGCTGTACGGGCTCCGGCGGCGTGAGATCAAACCCCCAACCGCGCGCTTGCCTTTTCGCCCAGGCCAGGAATTCGCCGTCGAACGACTCAGGATCGATGTGCATGAGTTCCGTGAAGACGGTACGTTGTGTTTCGCCTTTGGAGAACCGACGCAGCATGGCGTTGATCGTATCGTAGCCGAAGCGTTCGATGATGTACTCGCACATCCACTCGCTTTGCGCGTAGGCCAGTTGGCGATCTCCTGCGCGCCGCGGGCGCATGAAGCCCCAGTCGATTGAAGCGAGCGTGAAGAGCCGGTCGCGTCTCGCGGCGTCAGCGAGCGCTTGGACCCAACGGAAGCTACGCGGTCCATCTTCCTGATGGACGGCCAAGCCCTCGGTGAACCAGTGAGGGATCCGGTTTCGCGTGGCCTCGAGCGTCACGGTGTGGGTGAATTCATGCTTCAGGACGCGCGCTAGATTATAAGGCTGGACGTGGGCCGAGTCGCGCGGCGATGCGAGCGCAATCACGCGTCCGGTGGCTGCGCCCACCGTGTGAATCCACGGCTTGCCTGTGATCCTCACGCCGAACGCTCGATGGGTCGGGAAGAACTCGATGATGGTGCGGCCGTCAATCGGCGTGTCATAGTCTTCGGTGACGATCTCGTAGATGTCTTCGAGATAGCGGACAACGAATTCGCCAAGCCCCGGGTCTTTTCGGGCATCATGCTTGACGACGAAGTGCGCCGATTCCACGCGATGAAAACCGCTCAGGTCCTCAAACAGTTCCATGGTGAAATGCGTTCGTTCGTTAAAGGGGTCCAACGCCCACGCGGCTTCGAGCACATGGCGGGCTTTGTCTTCCAGGCCCCACTGCATGTACATCATTCCGAGTTCGGTGCGCGCGTTGGCATCGGTTGGGTCGTGCTCGATCGCCAGCAAGTACGCTCGCTCGGACGAGGCGTACTGGCGAATTCCGCCCAACGCATCGCCGAGGATTCGATAGAACGTCGATGGTCTCGGATCGATCGCCGTCACTCGCTCGGCCAGCTTCTCGACGGCTCCATCGTCGAAACGGCAGGCCTTGGCGGCAGCTTGGATGGAGAGCGCCGTGATGTCGTTCGGGTTGACATCGAGCGCAGGCTCGCACGCTCTGTAAGCCTGATCGTAACGCCGCTCAAGCAGGAACTTCTTGCCCAACAGGTGGATCGCGGGCGCATGGCGCGGATTGATCGCCAGTGCCAGCTCTGCACGTCGTTCCACGTCTTCGAAGTTCCACGCGGAGAGCATAACTTCGCCGATCCCGACGTGTGCCTCGGGGAGATTCTCATTGATCCTCAGTGCAGCCTGGTAGTCTGAAAGACTGCCATCCTGCTCGTCATTATTGAATCGCTCGCGAAGAAGGTCGGCCGCAGCGATTCGGGCCGGCCAATAAGAGCGATCGAGCCTTTCGTATGCGGGCTGGAGCATTTCCTTCAGGGCGTGCTTGATGCGCTGGGCGAGGTTTGTTTGGGTCAAGACACTGTACCGCACGAATCCGACGGCGGCATCGGTCATCCAGGCGGCGTCTGAGGGAAGTTGCTCACGCTCGACGAGTTGCCGATCGAACCACCGATAGACCTCAACCGCTTCATCACGCTGACCGACCGTCTCCAGCAGCCTTCCGAGCCGGAGTCGCGCGCCGGCGCTACCCTTGTCAGCGGCGATGGCGGCGCGGGCGTGTGTCAAAGCGTCCTTGAGTCGACCGGTTTTTTCGTAGGCGTCCGCGACCAGGCAGTGCCACGCCGCGGATTGGCGATCGGGAAGCGACGTCAGCGTCTGCAGCGCGTCCTCATACGATCCGACTTGCAGGTGGCACCGTGCTTCGCCCCGTCGCGCTTGCGCGGCGGTTTTCGGATCCTCCGTCAGCGTGCTGTACATTTGCCGCGCTCGCTGATAGGCGCCTTCCATCAGCAGCTCGTGGGCGTTCGATAGTGAAGGTGGTGGCTGAACCTTGTCTACAGGCACATCCGGGTTTTCGGATTCGACTTGAGCCAACGACGGACCGAACCCGTATGCGACAAGGAGGAGCGTAGAGAAAAGGGTGTCCGTTAACTTCCTGTACACGGCTGCCCTGACAGGGTCGGGGGCGGATCGGACCAGCGACCGTCTTTCGGAGTCGGATCCTTACTCGGTCGCGCCATTGCCGATCAGCTTCTCGATCGAATCCATCAGCCGTTCCATTCGAAACGGTTTGTTGAGATAGCCGTCGACGCCGAGGCTCTCGGCCCACATCTGGTGACGTTTGCCCGCGTTTCCGGTGATCATGATCACCAACGGGCGTGTTCCACGCTTTTTGTTCGCACCTCTGAGCTTCTCGAGAACGAGGAATCCACTCCGCTTGGGGAGCATGGCGTCCAAGACAATCAGGTCCGGATCAAATTCGTCCGCGGCTTCGAGCGCCGCGTTACCGTCGACGGCTGTTCGAAGCGTGGCGCCGGTCTCGCTCAAGAGTGTCGTCAGCGCGTCGAGCATGTCGCGGTCGTCATCGACGAGCAAAATGTTCTTTCCTTCAAATGGCACAGTCACCGCAAGATCTCCCATTTTCGCCAAGTTCTGATAAACCGAGCGTGAATTGCCAGCGAACACTTCAGAGTATAGAGGCGGTGGCAGTGGCAATCAAGGCCGCCCCAGGGGTCTCGCCCGCCGGTCTCGCCGTAGATGCGGGGTGGATCGCCCATCTCAACGGACGATCCACGGACGACCGGTACACAGCGGTGCCGGCTCGTCGGATCAGCGAACGTAGATCGTCGTTTCAGGCTACAAGAACAGACACTATCGGCGGCCGCTTTACCAGGCATTCGAGCCGTGCTACTGTCTGAGCCCGGTTGGGTGCCCGGGCTGGTGGTCTGCCCGGAGGTAGGGTTGGGCCTTGCCCATCGTATCCGCGGATGGTCGTCTCGGAACCTCTCCATGTCCAAGAAGTGGGTCATCGCACCTTCGGCACCTGCGCTTCAAGCAGCAGCCGACCAGTGGAGGCTGCCTCGCGTGGTCGCACAGCTTTTATTAAACCGCGGATGGACGCCATCCGACTCCGCCGGTGCGTTCCTGTCGCCCCGTCTTCGAGACCTCTACCCGCCTGATCAACTCCCCGGAGCCCAGGATGCAGCCGAGCTGATCGCCCGAGCCGTTCACGAAAAAACGCCGATCGCGCTTTACGGCGACTACGACGTCGACGGAATCACCGGTGTTGCCATTCTCTGGCACATTCTCAGACAAGCCGGCGCTCAGGTTTCGTTTTATGTGCCGCACCGGATTGAAGAAGGTTACGGCGTGAACCTCGCGGCGGTGCGCCGTCTGGTCGACGACGGGGCCCGCATGATCATCACGATTGACTGCGGGATCACTGCGGTCGAGGCGGCGGAGGAACTCGCCAAGACCGGTACGCAGTTCATCGTTACCGATCACCACACGCCGCACGCGTCACTACCTTCCGCGAGCGCCATTGTCCATCCGGGGCTCGGAAGCGACTACCCCAACCCCGATCTGTCCGGATCGGGCGTCGCGTACAAGTTGGCCTGGGCGGTCGCTCGCACGCTGAGTGGCACGGAGCGCGTTGACCCCGTGTATCGGGATTGGCTTGTGGAACTCCTTCCTCTCGCGGCGTTGGGGACGATCGCCGATGTGGTTCCTCTGCGCGGCGAGAACAGAATTATCGCCCGACATGGTCTCGAAGGGCTGGCCTCCAGCAAGCTGCCCGGAGTGAACGCGGTGATCGAGTCAGCCGGTCTTCAAGGCCGGCGAATCAGCGGATACGACGTCGGATTCAAAATCGCCCCGCGCATCAATGCCGCGGGACGAATGGGGCATGCGCGCTTGGCTGTCGAGCTGTTCACTGCTGCCGATCCGGCGCGTTCGCGGGAGATCGCCCTCTATCTGGAAGATCACAACCGGTCTCGGCAGAGCACGGAGCGCAAGATTCTCGAGCAGGCCGTCGACATGGTCGAGCGCAGTGACCTTGCGAGCCATGCCCGTCGTGCGATCGTTCTCGCGGGTGAGGGATGGCATGGAGGCGTCATTGGAATTGTGGCCGCGCGGATCGTCGGCCGGTACCAGCGTCCTGCCATTCTCGTGGCACTTTCGGACGGCGTGGGGCAGGGCTCGGGTCGCAGTATCCGACAGTTTGACCTGTGTACCGCGTTGGCGTCTTGCGAGGAACATCTGCTGGAATACGGCGGACATGCGATGGCGGCCGGGATTCGTATCGCTGCGGACCGGGTCGAATCGTTTACCGAGGCGTTTGTAAGCGTCGCCAATAACCGCCTGACCGGCGACGACCTGGTCGAGCGCTTGTCGATCGATGTCGGCGTGACGCTGGACGAGCTTACCCTCCCCACGGCTGATTCCATTTTGAACATGGGACCGTTCGGCCAGGGCAACCCCAGACCGAAGCTTGCTACGGAGTGGGTCACGCTGGCGAATGAACCCCGTCTGGTCGGCAAGCAGAATAACCACCTTCAGGCGTCTTTTCGTGAGAACGGCGTGCTGGTCAAGGCCATCGGTTTCGGCCTCGGTTCCGCCATCGAGGATCTCAAGGAGCACCGCCGTTGCCGTGTCGCCTTCGAACCGATCGTCAATGAGTTTAACGGACGACGAAGTGTGGAGATGCAGATTCTGGACCTGAAGTTCCCGACGTAGCAGAGCGTGTCGTTGCCGCGGCGGTCGGCGATCATGTGGGTGGCGCGACAGGGTGACGGTCGCACCGAGCGGAGAGCTTTCTTGTCGGGACTCGCCCTGCGGTGTCTGCGCAGTTGGTCAATTCGCAGCATGGTCGTTTGCAATTTGCACGTCGTTAGGACAGAATCGAGGTTTCGTGGACACTGCATCCGGTGCGGTTTCAGGCCCGCTCTTTCGCAAAAGGGAGTCGTCATGATTCAACGGCGCATTCGCGATTCGATCTGCATTTTTGCACTCTTCCTGGTGGGCTGCGCGACGACGGCAAGTGCCCAGTCCCGGCTCATGCGCTACGCCGATGTGCATCGCGACCAGATTGTCTTCACCTATGAAGGCGACCTTTGGAAGGTACCCACCACCGGCGGCGATGCGGTGCGCATGACCAGCGATCCCGGATCTGAGAGCTGGGCGAAGTTCTCTCCAGACGGAGATCGAATCGCGTTCACCGCGCAGTACGACGGTGACCAAGATGTCTACGTCACCGATGCGCGAGGCGGCGTCCCGAAGCGCCTGACGTATAGTGGTTCGGGGGACCGGGTCCTTGGCTGGATGCCGGACGGCGACCATGTTCTGTTTCGCTCTCGGCGCGAGTATCCGTTCCGTGCGGAGATGGTCTATCAGGTTTCCGTGCGAGGCGGCATGCCTGTGAAGCTCAATGTCGATCGTGCGGGGCTGACCGCCGTCTCGCCGGACGGATCGATGATCGCCTACAATCGACAGAGCCGCGAAGCGCGCACGTGGAAACGACATCAGGGTGGCACTGCGCAGGACATCTGGGTGGGGAGTCTCGAACGAGCTGACTACAAGCGCATTACCGATTGGTCGGGCAGTGACAACTTCCCGATGTGGCGGGCCGATAAGATCTACTTCAACTCCGACCGCCGATTCGGAACGCTCAACCTCTATCGCTGCGACCCTGACGGCGCGAACGTCGAAGCGCTCACCGCCTGCAAAGACTATGACGTCAAGTACCCGTCCATCGGGATTGATCAGATTGTCTATCAGTATCAGGAGCGGCTCCATCTTCTCGATCTGAAGAGCGGCCAATCGCGGGAGGTTCCGATCAACATTCCCAGCGATCTGATTCGGATGCGGACGGAGTTTGTCGAGGTCGCGCCTTCGACCGGTTCGTTTCGCCTTTCGCCGACGGGGAAACGGCTTCTGCTGGAAGCGAGAGGCGAAATCCTCAACGTTCCCGTCGAAGAAGGACAACCCGTCAATCTGACGGAGACCGTCGACTCGCGCGAAAAGAAAGCCACCTGGTCTCCCGACGGCCGGTGGATCGCCTTTCTCTCCGACAAGTCCGGTGAGGAAGAGCTCTATCTGGTCGACCAGAAAGCAAGCCAAACCTGGCGTCAGCTTACGAAGGGTGGTCTGGGATTCCGTATGCAATCGGTGTGGTCACCCGATAGCAGACACTTGGTCTTCTCCGACAAGTTCATGCGATTGAACCTCGTCAGCCTCGAAGACGGCGCCGTCCAGGTGCTCGACCAGGCGGACTACGACGATGCTTGGGAGCGATGGGGTATTCAGGACTACGTCTGGTCGCCCGACAGCCGATGGATCGCCTACACCAAGATGGAACGGAGCATGAACGAGTCCATCTTTCTCTATTCGATGGAGCAGGGGAAGTCTTTCCGTATCACCGGAGAGATGACACAGGACTGGAGCCCTTCGTTCGATCCACAAGGTCGGTACCTGTACTTCCTCTCCAACCGTACGTTCAACGCCACCATGGGCTTCATCGATCAGAACCACATCTTTCTCGATGTCTGCAGACCCTACGTCGCTATTCTCGAGGACGACGAACTTTCACCGTTTGTTCCGGATGACGTCCACGAGGAGGTGGACGATTCGCAAGACTCGGATCAGGAAGTTGACGACGAAGCGGACGATGACGATGACGGGGACGATGAGGAAGATGAGGACGAAGTTGAGATTGACCTCGCCGGAATCGACCGGCGAATCGTCGCGGCCAAAGGCGTTTCCGCCGGGAACTACTTCCGCCTCGAAGCGACGAAGAAGGGCTTCTACTATCTTGCCAAGACCGATCGCGAGTTTATCAAGTACCAGGCGGTAACCGATGACACCCGCGGTCGGTTGGACCTCCATCACTATGACATTGAAGACGCCAAGGGCAAGAAGCTCATCGGCGGTATTGCCAACTACCACCTCTCTTCTGATGGAAAGAAGCTCGTTTATCGTGCGCGCGGCAAGTATGGCGTTGTCGATGTCGGATCCAAGGCGGACGTCGGCGACGGCAGCGTCAGTCTTGATGGCGTAGTTGTCGAAGTCGACCGCAACAAGGAGTTTCTCCAGCTCTTTGACGAGGCGTGGCGCATCCAGCGGGACTGGTTCTATGATCCCGGGATGCACGGTGTTGACTGGAGGGCGACGCGGGAAAAATACAGGCGGTTCATTCCCGCTTGCAGCAACCGCAGTGACCTGAACTACCTGATCGGTGAGATGATCGCCGAACTCAACGCCGGACACACGTATGTGTTCGGTGGCGATATCGAGCGTAACGCCAAACAGGTTCGGATCGGATCGCTCGGGGCCGATTTCGACGCCCCGCCCGGCGCTGACTACTATCGCATCGCCCATATTATTCCTGGGACGCCGGGCAGCGATCGCGAGCGATCGCCGTTCGCCGAGCCGGGGTGCCCGGTCAAGGAAGGTGATTATCTGATCGCTATTGACGGCAAAGAGTGTCGCACCAACGACAACGTCTCCCGCCATCTTCAGAACAAGAGGAATCGCATCGTCACCTTGACCTACAACAAGTCACCGTCGGCCGAGGGCGCAAAGACCTGCCGAGTCAAGACGATTGGCAGCGAATATAGCATTCGTTATCGCGAGTGGGTTGAGAACAACAAGGCCTACGTGGACAAAGCCAGCGGTGGGACGATCGGGTACGTTCACATTCCCAATATGGGGCAGGGGGGTCTCAACGAGTTCGCCCGTTATTGGTTCCCGCAATACTACAAGAACGGGTTTATCATTGATGAACGATACAACGGCGGGGGATTCACCGGAGACATGATCATCGATCGTCTCGAGCGCCGGATCTGGGCGGCGACGCAGCCGCGCGAGGGCGGTACACTTCGCGATCCCGAGCGTGTTTTCCATGGGCACATGGCTGTTCTGATCAATGAGGATACCGGGTCCAACGGCGAGTATTTTGCCACGGCCATCCAGATCAAGAAGCTCGCGCCCGTGATCGGCATGCGCACCTGGGGCGGGGCTGTGGGCATTGAGGCGCATCAAGACCTGATGGACGGCGGAGGAACGAGCCCGCCGCAGTTTGGGCTCTATGGATTGAATGGGACCTGGTTGATCGAAGGCCACGGCGTGGATCCGGACATCGAGGTGCAGAACGAGCCGGGAGATGTGGTCCGCGGAAAAGACGCCCAGCTCGACGCCGGCATCGAGAAGGTTCTGCAGATGATCGCCGAGGATCCCAAGGTGATTCCGCCGCCTCCGCCGTTTCCGGACAAGAGTAAGGGGCGGTACAATTGAGGCTTTCAAACGGCGCGTAGCCGGCGACGGACAAGAGATGAGAATTGTCTGGCTACCACTCTCGGCGATGCTTCTGTGTGTCGGCTCATGTGCGACGAGCCCCGAACGATTCGACGAGGACGCAAGTCCGGGGGCTAATTCACCGCCGGTCTCATTGCTAGGGCGACCGTTGCCTCCTATTCCGCCCGGGAACAACCGCGTCAGACTGGAACGAGATCTTACGGAGGCACGACAGGCGCTGGAGGCTGATCCGGATGATCCGGACAGAGTTATCTGGGTCGGACGTCGGCTCGGATACCTCTGGCGCATCGACGACGCGATCGCGGAGTTTACGCGTGGCATCTCAGAACATCCGGATTACGCCCGGCTCTATCGTCATCGAGGCCACCGTTACATCAGCGCTCGGCGGTTCGTGGATGCGATCGCCGATCTTGAGCACGCAGCCAAGCTGATCGACGGAAAGCCCGACAAGATCGAACCAGACGGAGCACCGAATGACCGCAACATCCCACTGACGACCACGGGGTTCAACGTCTGGTATCACCTCGCGCTTGCGCGTTACCTGACGCAGGACTTTGAGGGCGCGGTGGCGGGGTTTCGCGAGGCCATGAAGTACAGCGGCGGCTTCGATGACAATCTCGTCGCCACGACCGACTGGATCTACATGGCCCTTCGCCGACGCGGGCGCGATGAGGAGGCGGCCGCGATACTCGAAGGCATTCATCCGGACATGGAGATCATCGAGAATGGGCCCTACCATCGCCGCTTGCTGATGTATAAGGGGCTCATCACGCCGGAAGAGCTGCTCGACATGGAAACCGCTTCGGACCTCGACCTGGCCACGCTCGGATACGGGCTGGGGAATTGGTTCCTCTACAACGGTGATCCCGATCGCGCGGCTGAGGTCTTTCGTCGCGTCGTTTCAGGTCCCAACTGGCCGGCGTTTGGGTACATCGCGGCTGAGGTGGAATTGGCGAGGCGAGATTAGCCTAGAGTTCCACGCGTTGCCCCGGCTGACTGGCCTCGACATTGTTGAAACCCATGCCACGGAGCTTCTCGGCGAACGTCTGACGGCCCTCTTCTTCACCGTGCACGAGGTAGATGCGTTTTGTTTCGTTCTTGATAGGCTCGAGCAGACGAAGAAGATCATCTTCGTCGGCGTGAGCACTGAACCCATGGATCTGTTCCACACGCGCTTTGACGCGGTACGGTTCGTGGAACAAGTTGACTTCTTTAGCGCCGTCCCCCAGCCGGCGCCCGAGTGTGTGCGCCGCTTGATATCCGGCGATCAGGATCGTGTTCTTGGGATCGGTAATGTTGTTCTTGATATGGTGGCGAATGCGCCCAGCCTCGCACATGCCGCTGGCTGAGACGATGGTGTAGGGCCCCTTTGTGGTGTGAAGTCGTTTGCTCTCTTCGACGTTACGGATGTAGGTACACCACGGTGGGTTGAGCAGCTTGCCCGTCAGCGCCTTGAGCTCTCGCGCTTCTGCGTCGTAACATTCCGGGTGCATGAGGAAGACCTCGGTGGCGCTTACCGCCAGCGGGCTGTCGACGAACACCGGGTGATCCGGAATGCGTCCGGCGGCAATCTCCTCGTGCAGGTGATAGACGATGGACTGTGTCCGCCCGACGGAGAAGGCAGGGATGATCACTTTTCCGCCACGTTCGTACGTGTCGCCCACAATGCGGCTCAAGTTCTCTTGCGCGACTTCCACCGACTCGTTCGTTCTTCCGGCGTAGGTGCTTTCGCAGATCAGTGTGTCGCAGGGCGGGAGCGGGTGTGGGTCGCGCACAATCGCTTTGTTCGGGCGACCCAGATCACCCGTGAAGAACAGTGACGGTGCATGCCCGTTGTTCTTCGCGAATTCGAGGCGAACGCCGGCTGATCCCAGAATGTGTCCCGCGTCTTGGAAGGACGCGAGCACGCCCGGAACCACCTGAAACCAGCGGCCGTACGAAACCGTTTGCATCATGGAGACTGCGGCGCGCGCGTCGGATGCGTCGTACAAGGGTTCGATCGCGGGCAGCCCCTTGCGGCCTCGACGCTTGTTCACATAGAAGACGTCTTCCTCTTGAATGTGTGCCGAATCTGCCAGCATGATCGCGCAGAGGTCGCGCGTCGCGGGCGTGCAGAAGATCGGACCGGTGAAGCCCTCTCGAACCAGACGTGGCAGTCGGCCTGAATGGTCGATATGGGCGTGCGACAGAAGGACCGCTTGGATTTCAGTGGGCGGGACAGGCCACGCGCGGTTTTTCTTTTCTGCTTCGTCGCGCCGGCCGTGATAGAGTCCGCAGTCCAGTGCGATCCAGCCCTGGGGCGTGTTGACCATATGCATCGAACCGGTCACTTCCTCAACCGCACCGTGGAACAGCAGTTCCGGCATTTCGTTTCCTCTCGGTGAATTCGACGTTTCTCAATACGCTGACCGGCGTGCAGCATTCACATCAGGTGTGATCGGTCGCTTGATCCTTCAGTTCCGCTGCATCGGGAATCGGAGTTCCTCTTGCCACGAGCCACACTCCCGCAAGTACACCGACCCCTCCCACGATCACATGGACGGTAACCCGTTCGCCGAGAATGGCAACCGCCGCCGCCAGCGTAACCAAGGGTTCCAGGTAGAGTAACGATCCTGTCCGCGCCGGGCCATGCTCGCTGATGGCTTGAAACCACAGATAATAGGCCAGACCACTGCACAGCAAACCCAATGCGACGACCGCCAGCCAGGCCTCCACTGTCATTTGATGTACAGAGAGCCCCGTCCAAGGGAGCGCGGTCAGCACAACCACGGAAGCCACGCCGGATGCAAACACGGTTACGCGCAAGGCGCCGCTTCGCGCAATGGGGGTGACGCCGACGAGTGTGTAGACGGTCCAGGTCAGGCAGGATAGGATCTGAAGAACGTCTCCGAATCTCGCTTGCTCGAAACCCGGGCTCGAAGCGAGGGTGACTACGCCAATTCCGGCTGCGCCGACTGCGATTCCCAGCCAGCCACGACCACCGATGCGCTGCTTGCCCAGCAGGTGCGCGCCCAGCGCAATGGTCACGGGGATGAAGCCGATGATCCAGCCTGTGTGGATGGCTGAGGTATATTGCAGCCCAAAGGCCTGAATCAGAAGATGCACACCGAGGACGAGGCCTAAGAGAATGCAGGCTCCCATATCGCGCCGCGACGGCAGAAACGGGCCGCCGCGGATTTGCAGGAGCAGGACCAGAAGTCCCGTCCCCAGTGCGAGTCGCAGGGCCACCAGGGCGACGGGGTCCATCGAACGCAGTGCGATTCGCGTCAGCACGAACGACGATCCCCACAGGAAAATGGCCACTAGGCCCTTTCCGGAGAGCGCCCACCGCCCCATGACGCGTTTCGGTCGACCGTTCATGCGTCGATCGTAGCAGAGCGTCGACAGATCACCAGGACGGGCGGACGGTCCGCGAGCTTGTAGCGGGGTGTTTTCCTGACAGGAATCGGCATCCGGATGCGTCTTTGAGCCATGGGCATCCGTTGCGCGGCCTCTAGGGGCTCGCCGGGCATCGGTACGGATGGGGCACAGCAGGAGAGATACCATGAATCGGAGTCGAACCACTCACGATGGGCGCAAAGACGGCCTTTGCCATCTTCGCGGGCCCGCTGGCGTCGATTCTCTTGGTCGCGTCCGACGCGTTGACCGCGGTTCACAAAACCGCCTTCGAGCAGTTGCTCGAATCGGGACGGAGTGACGAGCAGACCGGAGCTGCCAAGGCTGCGTTCCGTCGGGTATCATCCAAGCGCGGTGACGGCAGCGTGGCCATTCGCCGAAAGGTTCGTCCCTGACCCAGGGAAGGGAGTGTACGACCCAGATTACCGGAGCCCCACAAAGCGCCAGCCGATCATAATCAGGAGCAACATCATGACCCGGATGAACACCGACACCGTTTCTTGCACTGGCCTGGCGGCGCTGATTATAGCCGTGTTCTCGCCGGTGACTTGTCCCGCACAACAGACACGAGGTGCGTACAAGGACGTCAAGGAAATGCCGCCGGGCTTCGTCGGCGAACGAATTCAGGGTCTTCTCGATACGATCAACGCCAACGACCCGGAAGTAGTGCGCGCCTTCGTCGAGAAGAGGTTCACCAGAGGGTTCCGCAGCTTCGCGCCCATGGAACAGCACATCGATGTTTTTCAGGATGTCTATAGCCGCAGTCACGGGCTGGAGTTTTACGGCATCCGAAAGTACGAAGACCCAACGCCCGACTCCGAAGTCGTCGTGATCCTTCAGAGCAATCTGACGCAGGGTTGGCAGGCGTTCGTGATGAACATCGAGGCCAAACCGCCGCATCGCATCGAGGGTCTCCAGTTTGCGCCGGCTCGGCCACCGAGCGATCTTCCGCCGCCCACCACGTTAACGGATGGGCAGAAGATCAAGGAGCTGAAATCGTTCGTGCAGCGTCTGGTCGACGCCGACGCGTTTTCGGGAACCGTGCTGCTCGCGAGGGACGGCAAGGTCCTTTTTCAGGGGGCCTATGGGCAGGCCAGCAAGCGATTCGACGTTCCCAACAAGATCGACACCAAGTTCAATTTGGGCTCGATGAACAAGATGTTCACCGGTGTCGCCATCGCACAGCTCGCTGAGAGTGGAAAGCTCTCGCTCGACGATTCGCTCGGCAAGTTCCTCTCGACCGACTGGCTTCCCCATGCCGTCACCGACAAGATCAAGATCAAGCACCTTCTCACGCACACGTCGGGGCTGGGGAGCTACTTCAACGAAACCTACATGGAGTCTTCCAAGGCCCTGTTTCGGCAGCTCGACGACTACAAGTCGCTCATTTCGGATTCGCAGCTCGCCTTCGAGCCAGGTACGGATTGGCAATACAGCAACACGGGCATGTTCCTCCTCGGAGTCGTCATCGAGAAGGTGACGGGGCAGGACTACTTCGACTACGTTCGCAAGAACATCTACAAGCCGGCCGGTATGATCAATTCCGACTGCTACGACATGGACAGACCGATCCCCAACCTCGCCATGGGATATTCCAGGGAGCAAGCGAGCGACGGCGGTCCGCCCTGGACCAACAACCTCTACAAGCACGTCATTCGAGGCGGCCCTGCCGGTGGCGGCTTTTCTACCGTCGAGGATCTCCTGCGGTTCGACGTCGCCCTGCGATCCCACAAACTCCTTGGTCCCAAGTTCACGCAGATGGTGTGGACCGCGAAGCCGGATTGGAACTCGCCGGATTACGGATTCGGATTCGGCGTTCGCGGCGCTCCCGACGATCGCAGCGCAGGCCACAGCGGCGGATTCGACGGTATCAGCGCCAATCTCGACATGTTTCTCGACTCGGGATACACCGCGATCGTCATGTCCAACTATGACGGTGGATCACAAGCCGTCAGTGCGAAGATGCGAGAGTTGATCGGAAGGAGATGACCGGTACGTATCCGTTGCGCCGGATCCGGAAGTCGCCAGCCAACACCTCACCCATTCGATGCTTCGTGGTGAGGCCATTGGCTGGGACGATTCCGGATACCGTTAGGACTCCTGCAGCTTGGTCAGAAGAGCCTCGAGTTTTTCGAGCATCCGTGTGAGCGTCGCGGTTCTTTCGGCGTCCCGCTCGACAGCCAGTTTCGCACGGATCGTGGAGATATTGTTCTCGAGTTCGGCGAACCGAGGATAATTGTCGGGAGGCCACTTCTTCCGAGCGCCATCCCCCGGCGCGCCGTGGTCGAGCATGCGAGCGCTACAGCCCCTCGGATTTCGGACGCGCACCACGATGGACCAGAGGTTGTCGAGTTCATCGCGGGTCGGTTCGCCTACCGCATGATCGAGCAACCAGCTCTGCACATCGAGCGCGTCGTGGAAAAACTCCAGGTCCATCGAATCCGTTCCCGCAGAGTCACGCCGATCCGCATACGCGATCAACGTGACGGCGCGAATCGCACCAAAGACCTCCAGCACGTCCAGGCGATCGCTGTGGTTCCGATCGGCGTACGGAAACTCCTCCATAAACGCTTCGCTGTTCCGCATGGCGACGGCAATCAGGTACGCGGACTTCTCGGCGTACGACACCGCACCGTCACCGGTGAAGTCCGCCGCCTCATGCGCCGCCACCCGGTGGTACAATTCGATCGCATGTTCCTTCACCGACTCGTCCGTGGCAGACCGAACGTCACCTGGTTGACTTCCCGTGGCCTCGCGTCCGCCCGACAGGGCGAAGACAGCCCAAACCAGCGAGAAGGCCACCGCGAGCAGGCCCCAAGATCGCCGTTCCATGGTTCGGCGAGGTGCTTCAAAGATCATCTCGATTCTCCTTTCGATACTTGAAGGGTGACCAGCCATGCCGCACGGGTGATACGCAAGCCGACCGGACCGTACCGGTCGCATCGCTTGCACCAGACACAAGGCATACTCGCCGGCGGTCAGCTTGCCGAGACGAAGGGCCCATTCGTCGCAGGCTTGCTCACAGACGGCGTCGATGCGACGGTTCACCCACGCAACGACCGGCCAGAAAAAGAACACCGTTCCTGTCGTCCACTGAAGGTATCGCACGAGCATGTCGCCACGCCTCAGGTGTGCCACTTCATGGACGACCACAGTCTCCAACTCGTCACGCACCGCGAGGTGGTGGTGAGCGAGAATCAACACGGGAGAGAAGAGCCCCATGACAAACGGAGCCGAGCGCTGATCGCTAACGCGTACCTGGGGAATCCGGCGGACGCCAAGCTGTCGACAGATGCGAACCACCAACCGCCGCGTCGGCGGATCCGCCGACGGCATCGCACGACACCGCCTGACCAGCGATCGATACGTCGCGAGACGCCACGCGAACAGTGCGAGAAGCCCCGCCAGGTATCCAGCGCCAAGTACGCTCCGCCATCGAATCGGTTCTCGCGCTGCGTGGACAAGGTTGGTCTTGTTGCTCGGAACAGCCAGGGCCGTCGACGTCACCGTTTCGGTAGCCGTTTCTGTACTGAGCGTCGACAGGAATGGAACGGCCCGACGATCGGGGCGCGCGTCATCGATGGGCGACTCCGCCACAGTCGAACCGGCCCAGGCGTTGGCGATCGCACTGGCCAGTGAGAACGAACTCGCCGGCCCGATCGGAATGAGGAACTTGATCAGTACAATCGACCACAGCAGCGTTTCGAGCCCCGGGCGCAAACGCCGGGGTGCAAACCGCACGACCAGGCAGGTGAAGGCGGCCAGCGCCGTCCCAAGGAGCACCGCCTGTTGGATCCAACTGAGAAGAAGCGTAGAGGATGGAGAAAGGTCAGTCGCTACGTGTGCCGCGTCCATGCGGTGTCCTCCTTGACTCCGTTCGCCGAGATGGGCTGCGAGATTCACCTTGCTTCCGTGCTTTGATTCCCGCCTCGATCTGCCTAAGGTCTTCGTCCGTCAGGTCCGCCTCGCCAACCAGACGGAGAACCAAGTCTCCCGCCTGCCCATCGAACACGGTCTGAAGAAACTGGCTGAGACGTTGCCCCAGCACACGATCGCGACGAATCGCGGGCGTGTACACGAAGGGTTGTCGCTCCCGATCCACCGAAAGCGCCCCTTTCTCCGCCAGCTGCGTCATCATCGTCATGACGGTGGTATACGCAGGCGCATCGCCACCCTCCGTCGACAGCACATCCAAACACTGGCGTACCGTTCCCGGACCCGTCTCCCACAGGACCTTCATGATCCGCAGTTCCGCCGCCGTGATGTTTGGAACCCGTCTTGGCATCGAAGACCTCCAATTACTAAGCCTATCGGAAGTCTACTATATGCATAGTAGGTTGGCAAGCGAAAAGTTCTTTTTTTCTGTGCGCGGTTGGGGGGCGTGACGTTCGGCCAGAGACCGGAAATCCATCACCCTCGGGCGCTACGAGAGGTGAAGACACCTGCGTCGGACGTCGCCTCTAATGCGAAGCCGCGATGCGACAAGCCCTCGTTCGCAGCAGAAGCGTCCCCGACGCAAGGATAAGAAGCGTCGTGGCCATGAGCCCCCACTCGGAGACGGTGGGAATGGCGACGCAGTCGTTATCGACGTCGGGGGTAGCCCCTTGGGGACAGCAACCGTCGCC
>JAJDDV010000214.1 GCA_029260135.1 Phycisphaerae bacterium
GCCGCCTGCGTCGGTGGCGGCGGTGTTGGCGGCGATCGTACAGTTGGTGAACGACGCGCGGCCTCCGCGAAGATAGACCGCACCGCCGGGACCACTCGACGCGCTGTTGCCGTTGAACAGACAGTTCGTCAGGGAGGCGGAACCGCCGTCGTCGTAGAGGGCTCCACCGGCCTGCTTGGCGGTATTCCGCGTAAACACGATGTTGAGAAGAATGGGGGCGCTTTCCTCGATGTTGGCGACTCCGCCGCCGGCACCGATTGCTCTGTTGTTGTGAAACACGCAGTTGGCGAGGAGCGGACTTCCACCGACGTTGATCATTCCCGCGCCTTGCGCGTCGCTTTGTGTTCCGTCGGCGTAGCCGCCTGTGATGGTGAAGCCGTCGAGTCTGGCCGTGGGCGAAGTGCCATTTGCTGTCACAATATGAAGGCTGTTCGCCGACAGACGTCCGGCGTCGCAGACGGCACAGAGCGACTCGGCGCGGAGTGAGCAGGACTGATCCCAGACGATGGAGCAGCAGAAGTCGTCGACGTCGCAGACGACCGTCTGGCAGGTGACGTCTTCGCAGCCTGTCGCCTGCCGAGGCTGGCAGCAGTTGCTCGCGTCGTTCTGATCCAGGTCGCCGCTGAGGACGGTCAGGTAGAGCGCGGGGTCGCGAGCGGCAAAGGTGCCGTCGCCGCCGCCGGGCGGGAATCCGCCATAGACGGCCAGGTCATCGTGCAGTTGGAACGCAGCGTGTCGATCCCCCGGTGTCTTGAAAGCGCCAAGATCCGGTCGATAGATTCCGGCCGCTACGCGGACTTCGGTGGCGACGCCGAGTACGGAGGCGGCGCTGAGCCCATCCTGAAGATGGTTGAAGGCGTCGGTCCAGCTTGTTCCGTCGTTGGCCCCGGTCGCGCCGGCGTCCACGAAGATGGTTTCGCACTCATCAGGAACACGGTTCCCGTTGAGGTCTTCGCTCGTCGCCGCCGCGATGTCGCATGCGTCGGCGACACCGTTTCGGTTACAGTCGGGCTCGCATTCGTCAGGAATGCGGTTCTGGTCGCAGTCCGTGCTCGTCTGATCGGCCAGATCGCACGTGTCAGGGATCCGGTTGCGATTACAGTCGGGATCGCACTCGTCGGGTCGCCCGTTGTCGTCGCAGTCGGTACTGGTCAGGTCGGTGATGTCACATCGGTCCGGGACTGCGTTGGCGTTGCAGTCGAGGGTCGCGAAATCCCAAAGGGTGGCGCGAACGACGGCGCCGGTGGCGGAGTTGCTGATGCGTAGATCGGGACCTGCGAAGTGCAGCCCTCTCGGATCGAGCAGCCGTCCCTCGCCGGTCTCGACGAGGCTCGCCACGAGGCGGCCTTCGGCGTCGATCGCCAGGAGCGCTCCGTTCGTTCCACCGCCGGACTGGCTGCCGCTCACGGAAACAACGAGAACCGATTCGTCGGCGAGCGCCGGGTCGAGGGGTGCGAACCAGTCGGGGGGGGAGAACGCAAGTTGTCGAAGGCCGATCTGACCGGTCGATCGGGGAAGGGAAGCGAAGACGTTGAACTGACCGGAGGTCGGATCGATTTCATAGATGTCTTGGCCTCGCACATCGGCCGTGAAGACGCTGCCGGAGTGGCCTGCGAATTCGAGCGGCGCGACGGTCGGCGTAAAGACCTGTGCGCCGACGGACGGGATGAGCGTCGTGATCGATCCGGCGGCATTGATAATGAACACGGAGCCGAGGAGTTCGCCGTTGATGTCGGTCTGCGCGGTAACGAGAAGCTTCCGGACGGAAACGTCGGCCTGTGGGAACGGGACATAGGCGAGACCGGTCGCCATCGCCGCAGGGATATCCGCGAACGCAGCGACGTTGCCCGCACTATCCACGGTCAGTATATCGGCGGTGGTCGCGTCCACATTCGCCACGAAGAGTCGGTCGCCCGCAGCACCGAAAGTGTTGGGGGCGATGAGGGCGCCCACAGGCTTCTGAAAGCCGCCCGCAAAGACGGACACTGCCGTGCCATCGCTTGACACATTGTAGATCACGCCATCCCCGGCGTCGGGAACGAGGAAACCAGGCGGAAAAGCGCCTTGCGCGGGGACGATGTCTTCGGGTACGGCCATCCCGTTGGCGAAATGCGTTACGCCGCCGCCAGCCAGATCGCAACCGTCTGGCCGTAGGTTTTCGTTGCAGTCGGTTGCCTGCCCGCACTGGGGGTATGCGTCGCACGGTCCCCCGGGCGGACCGCAATCGACATCGCAGACATCGGGGATGCCGTTGATGTTGCAGTCGAGATCGACGATGACGGTCGCCTGCCCGGTCAGCGGTTGCTCCTGTGGGCCCCATGTCACGCGGCTGAGTCCCTGATCACGCGCGCTGTCGACCAAGAGTGTGTACATGCCCGGATTCAGTTCTGCGGTCGCCACTGTCACGGTTCCGACCAGCAAGGGCGTGGCGGCGGGCGTAAGGCTCTGCCCTTCGACGTTGAGGTCGGATGAGTAGACGCCGAACGGTTGGGCCGGATCGCGCAGACTTGCGGTCGCGAACTGTCGAAACGGAGCGGCGTAGTCAAAAGCAATGACGGTGAGGTCGTCTGAGCCAATGACAAACTCGACGCCATCGAATGACGCAAGCGCATCCGTGGAGGTGAGTGTCACGGTGAAGGATGTGGTATCACCCGGTGCGACCACGGTGTGTTGCGGCTGCAACGTGAGTTCCGCGCCCAGCGCGAGCGCAGCCGCGCACAGGTTCGCCATTACGATCGTGATGTGTCTTGTCACGTCTCGCTCACCCCCTCTTGGGTCCCTGCAGGCGTAAGCGGCGCGCGCCCGACTGTGTCACACGATGGCATTCACAGCACGTGTGCGCACGCTATCCCCCGTTCTGAACGGTTCCACCATCCAGCCGCCAGCGGCGCAGAACGATCGCGACGCATGCGGTTGGGACTCGGCTCATACCCCAGATTATCCTTATAGCGGGAATGGTTGATTATTGCAAGTGGCGGTTCGCGTCCAGGCTGATGAATTACAGTGAGAGTGCCTATGGTGGTGTCGGAGCGGTCTTGAGGAGGGCTTGCGCCTCGTCACGAAGTCGAAAAAGTTGATCGGCCGACTCGAACCAGAGGATGCCGGCACTGGCGGTTACGCGATGGTCGCCTCTGTTTTGAAGGTCGTCGGGCCAGGTTGACAAGGCCGCGGCGAGGTGCTCTTGTGCCCTTGCGTGCTCTCCGAGCTTTGCCTTGGCGATGGCCGAGATCAGGTGTGCGACGGCTTGGACGTCCCCGAGCTCCAACGCGGCGCGAGCGCTCTGCTCCGCCTGTTTGTAGTGACCTTGGTGGAGATGGGCGATGGCTAGAAGTCGTTTGGTCTTGGCGTCGGTTCGTTCAAAGAGGAAGTCCGCCCCTCCCGCATCGTCGAGTGCTGCCGCGGGATCGAGATGCCCCGGGAGTTCGAGCATGAGTCTTGCGCGCAAGCGCAGCGTGTACTCATTTCTTCGGCTGCAAACCAGTGCCTGATCGATGTGCGCGACAGCGTCCGGTTCGTCAAGAAACAGTTCGAGGGCGGCGAGATTGCGCCAGGGGAACTCGCACTCGAAGGCGTCGGTTCTGACGGTTTCGGTTGAGCGTTGAATGTCGGCGCGAGCAGATTCGAGGTCTCCCTTGAGGGCAAAGGCGATCCCTCGGTTTTCCAGCGCCGAGTCAAAGTCGGGACTGATGGTGAGCGCTTTGTTGTAGTCGCGAATGGCATCGTCGTAACGTTTGAGCTTCTTAAGGAGAACGCCCCTTGTATTCCAGATGGTGTGGTCATCGGGTGCAGTGTTGAGTGCCTTATCGCAGAGACCGACGGCTTTCTCGAGTAGTGCCAGTGAGGCGTTCGGGTCGGTGTTGAACTGCCTTCTGAGCATCCGGGCGAAATTGGCCAGCGCATTGACGTGGTTGGGATCGGCCCGGAGGGCTTGTTCATACTTGTCGGCGGCCTCGGTCCATCGATTGTCCTTTTCAAATACCTGGGCAAGGGCCACGCGTTCGGAGGCGTCGGCGGTCTTCGTTTTGGCTCCGGCGACGAGTTCCGCGGTCTGTTGGGCTCTGTGTGCGGCGGCGGCTTCTTGCGTGGCTTCCTCGGCTTCCCTTTGTGCGACCTCACGGCCTCGCGCTTCGAGTTGCTGTTGCTTGCGATAGTGTGCGATCACGGGGATCGAGCTCGCCAGGAGCATGAGTGCGGCTGTTGCGAGAACGGCGGGTTTGTGGCGGCGCACGAACTTGGCCGCGCGTTTGAGGGGGCCTGGTCGTTTGGCGACGATGGGTAGATCGTGCATGAACCGTCGAAGGTCGTCGCCGAGGGCTTTGGCATCCTCGTAGCGTGCGGCGGGGGCCTTTTCCATACATCGCATGCAGATCGTGTCGAGTTCGTCGGGGACCTGGTGGTTGACCTTTCGAGGGGCTGTCGGATCTCGCGTCATGACGGCGCCGAGGATGTCCTTCTCGTCGTCGCCGGGGAACGCGGTCTCGAAGCAGAGCAGTTCGTACATGGTGACGCCGAGCGAGTAGATGTCGGTTCGGTGATCGACGTGAACGCGCCTTGCCATCGCCTGCTCCGGGCTGACGTATCGTAAGGTGCCAAGGAATGCGCCGGTCATGGTAAAGGACTGGTCGGCGGTGGTTTTTGCCAGTCCGAAGTCTGCGATCATGATGCGGCCATCGGCGGCGAGTAGAAGATTAGCGGGTTTGATGTCACGGTGAATGATGCCCTGGTCGTGGGCATAGTGGAGCGCATCGGCGGCGTCGGCCATCCATCGTGCGACTTGGTTGAAGTATGCTTTCCGGCCAGTTCCCAGGCTGGAAACGCCGCTGGCGTCGGGTGATGGGCTGAGCAATCCGACCACTTCCGGGCTTGCGTGCGCGGCGGGAGTTTCGAGGATTTCGTGGCGGAGAAGATCGACGAGTCTGGCGGGGGATGCGCTGACGACGCTCTCGTCGGCAAGTCTTCGGATCAGGACGTTGAGCGGTTTTCCGGTGATGTACTCCATGGCGTAGTAGTAGCTGTCTTGCGACTCACCGAAGTCGTAGATGGGTACGATGTTGGTGTGGTGGAGCCGCGCGGCGGCGGTGGCTTCGCGTCTGAATCGATCGACGGCGGACGGGTTTGCGGTACCGACGATGGCCGGGAGGACCTTGAGTGCGACGGTTCGATTGAGCTTGGTTTGATTCGCGCGGTAGACGATGCCCATTCCTCCCTGGCCGAGAATGCCGAGGATTCGGTACCCTTCGATCTGCGGCAGGTGTCGCTCGGCGCGGCGCGTCGGTTTGGAGCCTGTGGCGGTAACGGCGTGTGCGCCGCTGGCGCTGAGCGTTGCGTCGGGTGGTCCGTCGGAGTCGTAGACCTGCTTTCTTGCGGCGTCGATGAGGGCGTCGTCGCGTTTGGAGTCGTTCTCGTCAGATGGTGGCGGTTTGGCCATGGTGGTCCGCTCAAGTCAGGCGTGAGGCGTCTTGATGGTCACGATTCGCATTCTCCTACGGTGCGCGGCTGAAGAATTTCGACTCCGAAGGTAGCAGGCCGTGCAGACTATCGAGCGCTCGGGCGCGGAGCATGTAGACGGCGCCGATGGAGCGGGACATCTGTTTGGCGACCTCCGTCGCGGCGAGATTCTCGAGGTCGTATAGTCGAATGACCTCGCGGTAGTCGGCGGGGAGGTGGGCGAGAGACGCGTCGAGGAGGAGTTTCGCCTCTTTGCCGGCTGCATGTCGACTGGGCGTTGTCATGGTTCCGCCGAGTTTTCCGAGCAGTGTGACGTAGGAGCCGTCCGGGTCCTGTCGCTGGGCGGTGACGCGTTTGCGAGGCGGTGGGCGTTTTCCTCGCTGCAGTTCTTTGACGGCGTCGCGCAGATTGTTCTCTGCGATGCGCGTGAGCCAGGCGAGAAAGCTCTTTTCGCCGCTGGGCGCGAACTGGTCGATTCGGAGGAAGGCCTCGAGGTAGGTCACCTGCATGACATCGTCTTCGTCGAACGCGGAACGATGGGGTGCCGCGATCTTCCCGGAGATACGCTGTCGGACCTGGGGTCCGAACTCGCGCAGGAGTTCGGTGAGTGCGTCGGGGTCACCATCGACGGCCTTGTTGAGCAATCGATCGTTCGTATCCGCCATGCGTGCCTATCTCGACCGTTGTCCGTGCGTGCGTGCCTGGGGTCCACGCTGGTCTTGAAGCCGCGCTGAACATCAGTGTCTGAACGACCTTCGACCGTTCACCCGGCGGATCAGTATAACTGTGTGCAAGTGCGGGGACAAGGGTGAGGTCGAAGGGTCAGTGGGAATCGGCCCAGAGTGAATCGGGCATGAGTCTGGGGCGTCCGTCGCGCCCCACGCACACGAGGGTGGTCTGTGCAAGACAGGTCGTTTCGCCGCCCAATACTACCTCGTATGCGTGATCGACGCGCGTTCGCGAGGTGCGCTCGACGGTTACGGTTACGGTGACGAGATCGTCGTATCGTACGGGGCGAAGATAGGTAATGGAGGCCTTGTAGACGACGAAGAGGACACCGTCGGTTTCAAGATCGCGATAACGAATACCCTGCTCGCGAAGGAGTTCGGTTCGCACCTGTTCGAAGTACTCCCAGTACTTTGCGTGATGGAGGTAGCCCATCGCGTCGCACTCGGCGTATCGGGTACGGACTTCGATGCTGCAGCGGTTGTGAGCGTGTTTGTCGTTGTCCATGCGCTGCCTTGGAAGACCGCTTAGCTTGCAGAGGCCAGGGTGACTTTGAGGGTGACCGTTTTGCCGTCGCGGCGGACAATGACGTCGACGCCTCTCCAGTTACTAGTGTGGGGCAAAGCCATCGGACTCCGGTATGGGAACCACGCGCGGCGAGAAAATCAAGTTTCCGCGTGAGGTGTTGGAGGCGAGCGCACAGGGTCGCCGACGGTACGATGGTCAGGTCCGTGCGGAAACGCCGGCGGATCAGTCAATCGTGCCAGCGCGTCAGGCGTCCTTGTCGCTCGGTCATGAAGAGCAGGTCAAGGTCCTCGGCGAGACCCCGACGGTCTGCGGCGAGGATCCGCGAGACACGGATGTAGTGGTCGTCCGGGGTCTCGGCGTACGTTTCCGTGTAGGCATGCGGATAGGCCCATGCGGATGGCCGGTCAGACGAGCCAAGGATCGCGCAACCGGAGGAAAACAAGGCCGCTACACAGCAAGCCCAAACGCCGCAACGAGCCGTACGAGCCATTCCACGTGTCCTTTCGATACGTCGCTGGTGTCTTGCAGGTGGCTGGCCGCGCGGACGCGCCACCCGCATACGTCTATTCCTATGGTAGGAGGCGTATCGGCGCTGTCAAGTCGGGGCGCCTTTTGTGAGGGACCGGGCAGGCGGGTCGGTGCGATTTCATCGACGCGGCGGTGCGGTTAGACTCGTGGCGATGATTGAGACAGAGGCGATAGGGGCGGGCCTTCCGTGGCTGACGGCCGATCTGGCAGGTACCGGCGGGGCGATCAAGCGATTCGACGAGGATTTCATCGTCGAGGAGCTTCCGCTCTACGAGGCGTGCGGCGAGGGAACCCACTGTTATGTCACGATCGAGAAGCGTGGGCTGACAACGCCGGCGGCGGTGCGGATGTTCGCCGGGGCGCTCGATCGGCGGGCGCAGGATGTGGGATATGCAGGTCTCAAGGACGCCCACGGCGTGACCCGGCAACGGCTGAGTATCGAACACGTCGATCCAGCCGCCATCGAGGCGTTGACGCTGAACCGAATCAGCATCCTCTCGGTGGCGCGCCATACGAACAAGCTCAAGCTCGGGCACCTGAGCGGGAATCGGTTTGAGATTCGAATTCGGGAGGCCGGCGAATCGACGTTTGGCAGGGCGGAGTCGATTCTGAAAGTGTTGGCGTCGCGGGGCGTACCGGACTACTTCGGACCGCAACGTTTCGGCGTGCGTGGGGACAATGCCGCGATCGGACGAGCGGTGCTGCGGGAGGATTTTGACGAGGCGATGGATCTGATGCTCGGTCGGCCTGGGGCGCGTGATCAGGGCGATGCGCTGCGGGCTCGGGAACTCTATGAGGCGGGCGATCTGGCGGCGGCGGGCGAAGCGTGGCCGAGATCGATGGCGGGCCAGCGGCGGGTATGCCGCACGTTACTGAAATTCGGCGGCGACGGGCGCAAGGGGTGGCGAAGCGTCGATCACTCGCTTCGCAAGTTGTACGTGTCGGCGGTCCAGAGCGAGCTGTTCAATAAGGTTTTGGCGCACCGCATCGATGGGATCGACCGGATGATGGAAGGTGATGTTGCATGGAAGCATCGTAACGGCGCGTGTTTCCAGGTCGAAGAGATCACGGTCGACCAAGAGCGGTGTGACGCGTTCGAGATTTCGCCGACGGGCCCGTTGTTCGGCCGGCGGATGAAGCAGCCGGCAGGCGAACCGGGGCGACTCGAAGAAGAGGTGCTGTCGGCGTCGGGGCTTGCTCGCGATCAGGTCGTCGCGAAGGACGGCAGCAAGCTCGATGGTGCACGACGGCCGCTCCGCGTTCCGCTTGGTGAGCCACAGCTCGAAGAGGGCGAGGACGAGCGCGGCGGTTTTCTGTGCGTGAAGTTCTCACTACCGCCCGGCGCCTATGCCACGAGCGTCGTGCGGGAGATCTGCAAGACGGAACGGTAGCGCGGCCATCAGTCTGATTGGCTACACTCGCGACGTCGCCGCAAGGCAAGCCACATCACCGCGAGCAAGGCGCCAAAGAGGTTGAATACGAGATCGAGCATCGTATTGTTGTAGCCGCCGACGTAGGTCTCGGGGACGGTCTCATCGGCAATGAACTCGACGATTTCGTTGAGCGCGCCGAACCCCGAGCCCATCAGCACGAGCAGGAACGAGAGCGTTCCCCATTTCAAAATGCCGTCACGAAGGAAGGGCCTCAGTAGGTGGTGGCAAAGAAGGGTGGCTACGCCGAAGCCGATCAAGTGAATGAGTTGGTCGTAGCGAAGCACGTGGTATTTCGGAATGAGCGGGACGAGCACGACTTCGTAGAGTATGCCGTCGCCGACAGTGATGTTCCCTCCGGACAAGTGCAGGAATCCCCACAGGGTCAGGCCCCACAGAATCAGCCGGTCAAACTGGATCGATCGCTGCTTCCATAAAATCACCCCGACCAGCACGGTGACGACGCCGACGTAGAGAAGGAACTCGATGTTTCGCTTTCTCGCGGAGATGGCCGCGAACACGGCGAGGTAGGTCAGGTTGACGATGAAGACCGGCCATTCCCGTCGGGTGAGCAGCATGGGGCGATTCTCGGGGATTGGGCTCACCGCGCCAACCGAGGATTACAGATCAGGGGTTTTCGCGTTCCGTCCGGTTCCGTGGGTTCGCGCGGCGTGAGTCGCATGGCTTTGCGTGCCCTTCGTTTCGCTTTCCGATGGACACGACCCTGAGTCACAGGCAGCGGCGCGAATCTCCGTTTTGCGTCCTCGCCTCAAGGTCGTTGCGGAGCACTCAGTTCCGGCTCTCGAAGATATTCGAGAGACCGCCGAGTACGGATCCTTCGCCCTTTCCGCGCGGGCCGACGTTGGCGAGGATTCGACCGGCCAGGCGCGTGAAGGGCAGCGACTGCACCCAGACCGTTCCCGGGCCGCGGAGGGTCGCGAGGAAGAGTCCTTCGCCGCCGAAGATCGCGTTTTTGATGCCGCGTTGCATCTCGATGTCATAGTCGACCGAGGGCTGAAGCGCGACGAGGCAGCCGGTGTCGAGACGTAGGGTCTCGCCGGATTTCAGCTCTCGCCGATGAATCGTTCCGCCGGCATGGACGAAGGCCAGGCCGTCGCCGGTCAGTCGCTGGAGAATAAACCCCTCGCCGCCGAAGAGGCCCGCGAAGATCTTCTTCTGAAACGCGATGCCGATCTCGACACCGCGGGCGGCGCAGAGGAAGGCGTCCTTCTGGCA
>JAJDDV010000215.1 GCA_029260135.1 Phycisphaerae bacterium
GAGTACGCGCACGCACGTCAGATCGCACGGATTGCTCACTCGACCATGCTCTTGGATCCAGACAGAAGTGACATCTCGACCCGACATTGACGGAGGCCGTCTTCGCTGGATTCAAGCGCAGGCTCCGGATTGAGTTTGTGCTAGGGACAAGGAGGCACCAGAGCCTATTTCCCTTCCGCAGGCTTCGCAGCGCAACCGCACTCAGGACACGTACCGGAGACATTGCCCGTCAGATCATATCCACAATTCCCACAGCGTCGATTTTGGTATGTCACAAGTCGAAATGTGACAAGCACGCAGATTGCCCGAGCGGGGAAGTACGCGAGCGACGCCGTCACAGTGGCGAAGATCGCAAGTGCTAACAGGTGCGATCCCGTCCATAGGGCTAGTCGATCGAATCCCGCACCACTTCCAGCCCCACTGTCCAGTAGCCTGTCACCGCACCACGTTGTGAGGAAGAGTAACGGGATGAGTGCGGCAACAAACACGGTCCTGCTCTTCAGGCGAGACATCCGTTCGCGCCGTACCCATCTGTGATTTGCAGACGTAACATCAGCGCCGAACAAGCCAAACAGGATCCACTGTACTACTAGTCTGAAAGTGACTGGTTTCTCCATGCCATTACGACACCGACTATTCTTCTACTGTGATTGCGGGCCGCGGTCGCACCGCGGCGCTTCAGAGAAAAAAGAGTCCACACACCCGGAGGGTAGAGGAACGCGAGGTGGCGTACAGTTGCAGAAACCCGATTTGCCAAAGCCCACCCAAGTCCCCTTGCATGACGCTGAAAACGAAGTCGCAACACATCTTCCCTCGCAGGTTTCCTTCCAAGAAAGCGGAATTGTACGTGTACTGCAATAGACACCCTTCACGCAACCACAGGCCGTCTCGCAGTCCGCGCAGCAAAAAATGCGAACTTCACAGGGGGCGCCTGGGACTCGTCCAAGTAGCCAATGAATCGATCTACCCACGGCCTTTTCGTGCAGCCCGATGCGTCTCGTACCACCTACAGTGCCCGTAAGGAGTTTGCACTTCTTCTTTCCCCAATTGCAGTCGCAGCTTCGGCCGGTCGAATCCGTATTCAGACTTGGATTCGACCGAGCATACTCATACAAATTCATCCCATCCACGTATCCCGCTGGGTCCCGTTGCAGCCATCGCCCGTGGGTGGCGCTGTAGTGGCGAGCGCGGTTGTACTGAATCTGATTGTTCTCCGCCGGGCTGCCACCGGCCAGATCCGCCTCCATGAAGTGCATCCGCCGACCGGTGAAGAAGTAGGGATTCCCCACGCCGCTGGCAAAGAGCGTCGTTGGTCCGGGATTGCCCCATTCTAGAATGAGGAGGTTGTAGTCGTCGTACTCGACGTCACCGTCGAAATCCAGATCGGCCATGGAATCCGTCGCAGGCGTGCTGGGGTAGGAGACATTCCACTCCGTCGTGTCGCTGCCGGCGATGGTGCCGTTGCGGTTGAAGTCGCTGGGCGGATAGCCCCAGATCGAGACCTTGCCGTACGCGTCGTACGTGTAGCCCTCGGCCAGCGAGCCGTTCTTAGTGATCAGACCGGTAACGGAGTCGAGCTCTTGGAGCATGTAGTAGTACGTGTCGGGGTAGAACGGACCTGAGAGCATGACGGCCCGCTCGTCGATCCCGCGCGTCCCATGGATGTAGCGGCGCGAGCGGTTGTCCGACTCGTCGTATTCTCCAATGGCATCGCGACCATCCTGCACCGAGGGGCTGCGAAACTGGGCGATACAGGACTTGAACCTGTGACCTCCTGCGTGTCGAGCAGTAGCTCCTGCTCAGAAACCGCCCTGGCGCTATCAAAACACGCGCTTTTCGCGTGAATATGGGCAGTTTCGGAAAGCATACCGTTGGCGCTACGGTGGCGCCGCGCTGGCGCTACGGTGGCGCTATGGGTTAGAAGACACCAAACGGACACCGGCGTCGCCGCCAGTTCGTCCGCTAGCTGCCCGTTCCGTCATCTCGGTCAAACTGTCGAGGCACAAACTCGACCACGTCTCCAACGAATCGCGAACCGCCTGCAACTCGGAGGAAGTATGGAACGCCATCTGCGTGATCATCTGCTCGCGCTTGGTCACGCTCGGTTCGGCAAGATCCCACAGGTGAACGATTCCTAGATGCACCTGCCCCACTTCGTTCGAGTCATCGTTCAGCAGTGCCACTACAGAATCCGTATGGCTTGCGGCGACTTCAACTTCTTCGTCAACTTCGCGTTCGACGGCCGCTAGATACGTTTCACGGAAATCTCCGTTGAACAGCGGCATATCGTCCGCGGGGTTGATGTGTCCGCCAATCCCGATCGACCTACGGCCGACAAGACGAGCCTCCCCGGCCCGTTGGCCCCGGACGTAGCTGAGGTACCTTCCACCCGAAGTTAGAATGACGTAAGGAATGAGCTGCTTGAAGGAAGGATCCGTCTCCGCTTGGGAACGCGGCATGAAACGTGGAACGCCCGGACTGAAGATCGTGTCAAGGTAGCGGTCCACATCCAGCGAAATCCCCTGGAACAAACCGGCCTGCTCGAGCATCTTCCGCTCGACGACCAGTACCTGTTCTTCCTGTGCCATCAGCTTCTCCTTTTTCGTGCCGGTCGACCGCTCATGGGGATGCTTCAAGTAGACTCGCCTTCAACGCTTCCGCGCTGTCAACCGCGAATTCGTTGGCAAGCCCCAGAGCGACGAGCATGAGAATCCCAACGGCCTTCGCTCGATCCTCGACCGTTTCGCCCCAGTCGGCACGGTCCTCGGCCTTCAGCGACCTCAACAATGCCGACGCAGTAGCCACCTGCGAGCAAAGAGGATCACGCTCGGTCGCCGCGGAATCGCGCAGCGCAGTTCCGAGCACCCGGACTTCCTCTTGAGCGTCTCGCAGCAACATCACGTCAACTCCCTGCCGGCGCCATACCAATCTGCAGTGGCCGGCCTGGTTGTCACTTCCGCGCCCGCCCCGCTCGAAGCATTAGCGCTCACCGGGACGTATTCGTCAAGCGGCTCGGCAGCGATTCCCGCTTCCGCGCATCGGCCCGACGGACGCGAGAAGTTAATCCACGCATCGCTCTCTGTTATTCCTTATGATGTGTCAACAACGGACTTGCGGTCTGACGGCTTTGAAGTGTCGGCAATCGGAGGCTGTGAAATGGGCTTGATTCGCATGTTTGTGCTGTTCAGTCGTGGGGTCTTGCATGACCGATCGGAGCTCGCACCGGAGAACCTCGCGCTGCGCCAGCAGCTTGCCGTCCTGGAGCACAAATCCAAGCGTCCGCGATTGCGGAAACGTGATCGCATGTTCTGGGCGATCCTGTCGCGAGCATGGGCGAACTGGCGTTCCGCCCTTCTCATCGTGCAGCCGGACACAGTAGTTCGC
>JAJDDV010000216.1 GCA_029260135.1 Phycisphaerae bacterium
GGCTGGCTCGTGGTCGAACTCCACCTTGACCTTGCCAATTTCAAACACGGATAGCTGCGACGGATCGAGTGTGATCTGTGTCGGCACCTCGTCGTACGCTTCGTAGGGATCCGTGACGCGCAGCGTTACATCGTGACGCCCGAACGACAGCGGCACCTCGATCGTCGCGCATTGTACGTCCGTTCCGTCGCACACGACGATCGCGTCCACCGTCCAGGTAAATGTCAACTCGGAGATCAGGTTGTCCGGATCCGATGAACCCGATCCATCAAGCCGCACAACGGCTTGCGAACCCGTACCGGTCAACTGTTCTACAACGGCATCGGCCACAGGCGGTTCATTGCAGTCAATAGAGAACACGTAGGCTGATCCCGAGTTGGGCCCGTTGTCGTCATCCACGTATGCCCCGACTACTGCCGTGTCATCACTCACAGCCACAAAGCGGCCAAAGTGGTCGTAAGCACTTCCATCGGACGGCATCAGCTTCGCCTTCTCATCCCACACAGAACCATCACGGCGGAACAGGTAGGCGGAGCCGGACTCAGCATGCATCGTGTCATCGCGCCAAGCTGCCACAACCAGGTTCCTGTCATCCAGGGCAACACGAACACCAAACTCATCACCGGCTGAGGCATCCGACGCGAGGAGCTTGGCGTCTTGCAGCCAGTTGTCGTCACTCGGATCAAGTGGTGTTCCGTTGTTGATGTGCCGGAAAACATACGCTGAGCCCGACCTGCTTCCGGCAGCGTTGTCTCGATAAGCACCTACCGCCAGGTACTGGCCGCTCATGGCAACGGACACGCCGAACAGGGCATTCGGTGAAGCATCAGGGGCCGTCAGCTTGTACTCGTGCCATTCGCCTGTGGCCCCGTTGTAGTCATACACGTAGACCGCACCGGCAGCATAGGCTGCTTGATGGTCGTTGCGAGCGCCGATGACTATACGATTACCGTCGATGGCTATGGAACTGGGGTAGAGGTGCTCGATGCTCGAATCCGACGCCGTTAGCTTCACCGTCTCGGAGATCGCTCCAGCGGCCGAAGCCCATCCGCCCACTGGCTCCTCGAACACGTACGCGGCACCAGATTTGTATCCCCATTGCGATTCGAAGGGGGCGCCGACTATTACGCGGTCACCTGTCGGGGCGATTGCGACAGGGGATCCAAAATAGTCGCCGGGGCTGCCGTCCGAAGCAACGAGCGTGGCAACTTCAATCCACATCGCTTCAACTCTGCGAAAAACGTAGGCGATGCCGGGGCCACCGTTGGGAAGCTGCCCAGCTCCAACCACTGCCAAGTCGCCGCGGATGTCGACGGAAACACCAAGATAGTCGCCTGCCTTGGCGTTGTGAGGTAAGAGCTGCGCCTCCTCCACCCAGGTTGTGCCGACCCTGCGAAAAACATACGTACCACCAGATTCTGGACCGACACCGCGGTGTCCTCTTGCGCCTACGACGATGTGGTCGCCGCTGATGGCAATGTTCTCGCCAAAAGCATCATAGGCAGCTCCGTCGGAAGCAAGGAGCTTGCTCACTTCAGCGATCTTGCACTCAAATGGCCGTTTGGCGTACGTCCACGTATCTCCAACGCCAGTGGAAGTGCCGCCGGTCCACCCACCGAACAGTACAACCTCTCTGCGGCTCGCATCGTACGTCATGTCGAATTTAGCGCGCGGGCTCGGTCCCGTCGCCATGACTTGAGCCCACGTACTTCCATCCCATTCCCAGGTGTCACTGAGAAGAGTACTGCAGTAGTCCGTCCCACCGAAGAGGATCATGACGTGCCGGGCAGAATCGTAAACCATACGAGGAGCTGATCGTCCGCTTGGATGTGTTGGAACATCAATCTGAGTCCAAGTGGCTGGCGACGTGGATGTGTCCAGTTCCCACATGTCATCGGAGATGTTGCCCGCAGCACAAGTTGTAGGAATCACTGCACCGCCGAAGACGACCGTTCGGTCTCGATCAGCATCGTATGCTATGGCGACGCTCGATCGTGGGGAGGGCTTTGGCGAGCTTGTTGGTACGGGCTCCCAAGTTATTCCATCCCATTTCCACAAGTCGTTTAGATAGCCGGGCCGCCAGCCTGCGAAGAGAAGCACCGCGCCAAGTGCACTGTCGTACGTGACGCCAGCGTAGTGGCGTGTCGGCGGCGGGCAACTTGTACAACGTGGCGTCCAGGTGTTACCATCCCATTCCCAGGTATCGTTGAGGTAGTTGCCAGCTGGAGCGTTGCCCCCGAACAGGACGGTCACGCAACGAGACTCATCGAAAGCCAATGCATGGGCGCGATGTGGTCCGGGACCCGTTGTCGTGCGCAGAGCCCACGTTTCGCCATTCCATTCCCAGGTATCTTCGAAGTAGGTAATGGGGGAGGTTGAGTTGTCCTGACCGCCAGACAGCACGACTACTCCACGGCAAGAGTCGTAGGTCATGGCGTGATTGTAGCGCGGGAACGGTGTTTCAGAGGGATTCCCGGGCGCTTGGAGTACCCAGGGCGGCTCAGCCTTTGCGTCAGTCTGCAAGGTGCCCAAGATGATGCCGATTGCCGACACGGACACGTTACGCTTCAATCCTGACAAAGACATGCTATTCTCCTTTCCAATGGTCATTAGCCTCTCGACTGACCTTCTTTCAATCCCTCCGCGGCCCGAGCACCAACATCGCGGTACAACGATCTCGATCCGCGATTCCACGTGACACAGCAGGAAACGACTCGTGCCTGGGTATCGCGCGGCGACAACATGCATAGGCTCAAGCACCAAAGTGGCAGCACTTGCGAGGGCTCTGTTCTTACGTGCGCTGAACCGCAGCCCGCTGCGCAAGCCTAATACTCAAGAATGCGCTGCTGCGAGAGCTCGGTGGGTCGTACCGCCTGGCATCGTTGCGTACCGAAACCTCGTGGATACGGATGCGCCGTCTTTTCTACCCTTGCTCAACCGCATCCGATTGTGATACGCTGGCGGCTGCGCCTTGCCTTACTTGAGTCTGATTTCGTCAACTGGGGAAAGAGACGATATGGCAAATCGATTGGTCCAACCGCTGACCGAGTTGCTTGAGGCTGCCAGCCGGGGAGATGCGCTGGCGCATGAGAAGCTTTGGACCGTCGTCTACGACGAGCTGCGGCTACTCGCGCGGCATCAGATGGCTGACGAAGCCCTTGGTCGCACACTTCAACCGACGGCGCTGGTCCACGAAGCCTACTTCCGCTTGTTTCCAAACGGGAAAGCCATTTCGCCAACCGGCGACATTTTTTCGCCGCCGCGGCGAACGCTATGCGCAGAATCCGGATCGATGACGCACGTAAGAGAGGACGACTCAAGCGAGGTGGGAGCAACGAACCGGTCAGCATAGAGAGAGACTCAGATCGCGAGGGCACGGGTGCTAGGTGCCAGCTGGCAGTCTTTGACGACGATCCAACGACGGTCCTCGCCGTGGATGATGCACTACGTCGTCTCGCCACCGACCATCCGCGCAAGGCGGAAGTAGTGACGTATCGATACTTTGCAGGACTTTCCGCGCGCGGGACAGCCGAAGTACTGGGCGTTTCGCCGCGATCCGTCGACCTGGATTGGCGTTTCGCCAAAGCCTGGCTACACCGAGAACTGAGCTGAGGGCGAGGGGTCGATGGCCGGTGCTGAAACTGTCCTCATGTGGAAGAGACGGATACAGCCACGCGGAAACGGACACAGTTATGCCCGCCGCAAGAGCACACCGTTTGGCTGAACTGTTCCGTCAGGCGATTGTCCTGCCACCTGGCGAGCGGTCGGCGTTCCTGGCGGACGCGTGCGATGATGCGGCATTGCGCGCTGAGGTCGAGGACCTTCTCAGGCGTGACGCCCGTGCGCCGCCTGACTTCCTCGCGCCGCCCGGCGCAAGTGTGTCGGAATCCGCGGCAATCGCAAATGCCGACGCGCCAGACCCGCTGATCGGCGTCGAAATAGGCCGCTGCCGCGTCGTTGCATGCATTGCCGCTGGCGGAATGGGCGTAGTGTACGAAGCTGTTCAGCAGCAGCCGCGGCGGACCGTCGCAGTCAAGATGATGAACGCCCGGTTGATCTCACCGTTGGCGTTTCGGCGTTTTGAGCACGAGTCGCAGATTCTCGCGCACCTGAGGCATCCCAACATCGCCCATGTGTACGATGCGGGAACATACCAGATCGATCGATCCGGCGATCGCGGCATTCCCTACTTTGTCATGGAACTCGTCCCCGACGCCGAACCAGTCACCGACTATGCTCGGCGCCGAGGGCTCTCCGTCCGTGAGCGACTGGGACTGTTCTCCAAGGTTTGCAGTGCCGTTTACCACGGCCATCAGAAGGGCGTTATCCATCGGGATCTCAAGCCTGGGAACATTCTCGTTGGCCCCGATGGAGAGCCGAAGATCATCGACTTCGGCGTGGCGCGCACTACGGATGCGGACGTGGCCCTCACCACGATGCGCACCGACGTCGGCCAGCTCGTGGGCACCCTCCAGTACATGAGCCCGGAGCAATGCGCGGGCGACCCGAATGACATCGATATGCGCAGCGACGTCTTCTGTCTGGGCGTCGTCCTATACCAGCTGCTTTGCAGTCAGTTACCCTTCGACGTGACTGCGGTGCCTATCTTTGAAGCCACGCGCATCATTCGCGAGCACGTCCCGGCTCGCCCCAGCACGATCGATCGCGCCCTTCGAGGTGACATGGAGACGATGGTACTCACGGCCCTGGAGAAAGACCGCGAAAAGCGTTACCAGTCAGTAGCTGACTTGGCTAGGGACATCCACCGGTATCTCAACCGGGAGCCGATTGAAGCCCGGCCGCCAACGCTTTCGACCCGTGTTATCCGTTGGGCCGCGCGACACCCGGTGCGCGCGACGTCGAGCATTTGCGTGTTCATCGCCGTTACGGTCCTCGCGTCAACGGTCTTGGTGGTCCAGCTGTACAACGTCAGACCGCACCGGATCGAGTTGGTCGATGGCGGGAAGGAGGCAAGACTCGTGGCGTTCGGCGGGCGAACGATCAGTGCATGGGTGTGCGATGAGTACGAGGGAGCTTCCATAAGGATGGCACAACTCATCAGGGAACCGGCTGCTTTGGGCGGCAGGCGGCTCGCTGTTCTCGGGTTTGCCCGCGCGTACGGCGCCACACCGTTTTCGGAATCGCTCTGCGTTTACGATGCCAACAAGGACTTGGAGAATCCCGTCTGGGAACGACACATTAACGAAACGGATATGCCCATTGGTCTGCGGGCCAATCGCGGTTTCGTCGGAACGGAGTTCCACATTGCTCGAGGGATGATCGACGACGTGTTCCCTGAGCCTGTGGGCAGCGAGATCATCACCATCCACCAGCATGAATCCACGACGCACTCGGCGATCCGAGTGTATGACCTTCGCGGGAACGTGCTGTATCAGGTTTGGGTCGACGCGCTCATTGAGGGCGTGTACTGGATGTCCAGTGCTCGTTTGTTGGTCCTCGCCGGTTCGAACGGCGCTGCATACTGGCCTCAGCGCGGGCAGCCGAACGTGCGCCGCACGCACCCCTCTGTGGTTTTCGCTGTCCGCCCTGAGCTGGGCTTCATCGCTCACGATTACGTTGCCGAGGTTCCCGGCGACGACCTTCTGAGCCCTGTCTGGTACAACTGCCTCCTGCCGCCGAGAATGTCCGAGGTATTCGACATCTCGCCCCCTAATCGTCCCGGCGCGAAGTACGATCCCGGGCAAGCGGTCCAGTTCGGCGTGCATACACGGGAAACATTCGATGGCGAGCGCGGAAGTCTCAGCTGGGTCCTCAACGAGTCTGGAAACGTTGCCCCAGGGTCGCTGGCCATGGGAGACACGTACAGGATTCACCAGTCGGGACTTCCCGACCCGCGCGAGCTTCACTTCGGCCCGCTTCCGCCGATCGTCGAACCTAATCAACGACCAGCGGATTCGGGTCCCACGGGAGACTGATCAGCCGAGGCGCACTGCTCATCGCAACGAAGACTGGTCTCACACGCTAATCGTCGTCATCCGCATCGGTGTCGTTGTCCGGTGCGAGGCCCACGGGGATTGCTGTCGCCGTTGAGACGTTCCCGCCCCCGTCGGTGCAGGTGACGATCA
>JAJDDV010000217.1 GCA_029260135.1 Phycisphaerae bacterium
ACACGATGACTATGCCAAACATCGTCGCCAAGCGCCGGACGGCTCGCAGACCCGCGCGCGCTTCCGCCTTCACGCTCATCGAGCTGCTCACGGTCGTCTTCATCATCTCGCTGCTGATCGGGATTCTCATCCCCTCCATCAACGCAGCCCGGACCGCCACCAAGAAGGCCGCCACCGCCAACATCCTCCGCGCCATCGACGCCGCCCTCGAGATGTTCAAGAACGACAACGAACGAGACTTCCGCCAGACCAACGGCTATCCGCCGTCGTTCGCCCACCCGCCGATCCCCGGCTGGGACTTCAACCCCCACCTCGGGCAGTTCCCGTTTCTCGACGAGGAGTCGGGAGCGACGCCGCCGGTGGTGTACGGCGCGCACTGGCTTCCGGCCATGCTGATGGGGGCGGACGGTTTGGGCTACGTCAAGCGAAGTTCCGTTCCGTCCTCTCCGCCCGATCTGCGAAGAAAACCATGGTGTTGGTATCCCAACCCAGATCTGGATGAGAGAACCTGCGACAACGACCGCCCACAAGGCCAGTCGCCCTATTTGGATCCCGGCGGCGTCCGAACCATCAAGACCATGGAGCTTCCCGGTCGCCCCTCCCAGTCCGGCGGAGAACTCTTCCCGGGCTGGAGTACGAACGCGGACAATCGGGGGATGGAAGCGCTCCCGGTTCTCGTCGACAAGTTCGACCAGCCGATTCTCTACTATGCCGTCAACGTCCACGGTCGTGAGACCAACATGACCGCGGAAGATCGAGACAAGGACAACAGTTACAACGCCGGCGAACAGCAGGACGGACCGCCCTTCTACTTCCACCAGGACAACGAGGGCTTTACGGGATTCGGCACCGGGCTCGACGCCGAGGCGGGATGGGAATTCGGCGGAACGTCCGTCAAGGCCACCGTGCGACTCCACCCTCTTTCCGAGTCCGGAGAGGACTACACCTCGACCATGATCAAAGACAATCCAACCTGTTTCGCCGCCTACATCCTCGATCGGCAGATCCAGCGCGGACTCGCCGCCAGTGAGTCCTCCACAACGACCAAGAAACTTAGACCGGTCAACGCCAACAGCTATCTGCTCATCACGGCCGGACCCGACGGACGCTACGGCACCCGAGACGATGTCACGAATCTCCCGGAGAAACTCGAATAACCGCGTTCGGTGAAATTCCCAACCGACCCCGTGCGCGAACCGGAAAGCTCCGGAAGCTTGCAGACAGAAGGACCAAACGCATGAAAGTGAATCGAAAGACCACGACACGAACGGCCTTCACGCTGATCGAGTTGATGGTTGTGGTGGCCATCATCGGCATCTTGATCGGCGTGCTTCTCCCGGCATTCGGCGTCATTCGTACCAACGCCAAGAAAGCGCAGGTCACCGCCCAGTTCCAGGCGATCGATACGGGCATCGCCATGTACCAAGGCGCTCTCGGCAACGCCCTGCCCCCCTCGGCCAGCGACGACCCCGACGATCACCAGATGATCTTCAACCCCAGGAGGCTGCAACCCGACAACAACAACGGCGACCAGGCCGAAGTCCGTATCTCCGGCGCCCACCTGCTCGTCCACGCCCTGATGGGCGCCGATGGACTGGGCCCCCCCGGCTTCAAAGACTTCGGTAACGGCGGGCGGGACGGCCTCTGGCACAACGACACGCACGACGCCATCACCCAACCCTACGGCGCCTACGCCCTGAATCCCTCCGACGGGAACACACGACATTCCAGATACGGCTCCAACGGCTTCGTCGATGAGAACATGAAGGAAAGCGCCAAGTCTCTGACCGACCTCGCGAACAAAGGCGTCATCATCAACATCAATCAACTCAATCAGGCCGAAATCGCCAGCGACGAACTGCTCTTCGTGGATTCCTGGGATCACCCCATCCTCTACTACCGATCCAGTCGTGGATCGAACCGGATGACCGCGGACCTCCAGGGGGACGTTCCCGGCATTTTCCGCCAGGAAGACAACGGCATCATCACCGGCTCGGTCAACAGTGATCCGAACCGCCTGGGCCTGGACTTCGGCGCAGGGATCAACGGCAACGTCTACCACCCGATCGCCGACGCGGCCTCGCCACCTCCGACTTCGCTGCCGAACTTCTGCGACGCGGGATCGACCTTCGAGAACACCTTCGCCTGCTTCATTCGCAACGAAAAGATCACGGTCAGGCCGACTCCGGTCAACAAGGACTCGTATCTGCTGATCAGCGCCGGCAAAGACGGCCAGTACGGAACAACCGACGACCTCACCAACTGGACGCGGGATCTGCAGTAGTCCATGGATGTCCCAATGATGCGCAGGACGATACAAACGCGATCCACGCGGCCCGCCTTCACGCTCATCGAGCTGCTCGTCGTGATGGTCATCATGACCGTCCTCGTGAGCTCCGTGCTGGTGGCCAGTAGTGCATTGATCACCCGATCCAAAATCTCCAATACCCAGGCGCTTCTTGCGCTCGTTGAGCAATCGATCGAGGCGTTCGAGCGAGAGCAAAGAGCGCAGCCGACCATCGCCCGCGTCATACAAGGTCCGCCGGGCGACCGCGTGAGGTACACGGAGCGGTACGGACATTTTCCGCCGGACGAGCTCGAGGTCTTCACCGCCGAGGGCCTTCCAGGTGCGGGTTCAGCGGGAAAGTCGATCGCTCCCGGCGGCGCGCTGATCTATCCGGAACCGCCTTACGCTTCCATGCAGTTCGATCGGCGCTCCCTAGATCGCAACACCGCCGCCGATGAGCATCGCGACATCGCCGCGCTTTTCGTGGCAATTCAGCTCTTCGGCAAGGAGTCCAAAACGCTGCTCGACCGCGTGCAGGACCGCTACTGGATCAACGGACCCACCGAGGGACCGCCCGAAGAGATACCCACTCTCTTCCTCGACCGCGACGAAAGCGGCAACTGGACCGAGGGCGATTTGAGAATCCGCTTCCTCGTCGACGATTGGGGTGTCCCGCTCAGCTACATGGCCCAGCGCGACTGGGACCCAGCCAACCCGGAACTCTCCACGAACCACGACGAATGGAACGAAGCCGCAACGGAAATGGTCCGCCTCAACGACGGTCGCCCGGTCATCTTCTCCTGGGGACCCGACGGCGAAGAACAGCTCACCGCAGAGCTGATGGGCGTCAACGCCGCCGTCTCCGTGGTCGGCGACTTCGAGAACGTCAACGGCCTGACCGAGGAAGAGCGGATGGACGACCCGCTCAACGCCGACAACGTCTACGCCAATGTGGCTCTTAAAGTGAAGTTGGATCGGGGGCTCTGACCATGTCACCCCGCCGCACCATCTCCACTTCCCGAGCCGCGGGCTTTAGCCCGCGCGGTGATGAATCTCCAGTGGGAACCGCGAACCATGTGAACCCCCGTCGCGCCTTCACGCTCGTCGAGATGGTCGTCGTCATCGCCATCATTATCATCATCATCACGCTCGTGGTTCCCGCCGGTAGTGCGATGTGGGAGCAGCGCAAACACGCCGACGCGCTCAACACCATCCAGGGTCTCTTTCGCACGTCGCGCGCATCCGCCCTCAGGGCGGACGGCGTCGAACGCGGCTTCTTCGCCTTCATCGACGACCAGGGCGTACAGCGAATCGTGACGATCGAGCAGGCTCCCCCGCCCGATCCTTCGAACACCGTTCAGCAGATCGCCTACCAGCACGTCTTCCGCATCACCGACGAACGAAGCCTCACGCTGCCCGATCCGCTTCGCGTCGTCCCGCGCTACGTCGTCGAGCCGGACAGCACGCCCGAACCCCAAACAACCTTCTCCGACGACGAACTCGCCAACAACAACTTCGGACTACCCCCAGGACACCACGCACAGCAACATCGCAACTACTTCGCGGTCATCTTCTCCACCGGTGGCGAACTGATCGAACGCCGTGACGTCCTGATCCAGGACGCCGACGCGGAGAACGTACAGATCGGTGACCGCACCGGCCTGAAAGTCGGTGACGAAACAGCAACAACGCTCTTCTGGAACCTCGCGGAGAACCGAATCGACATTCACCCGACCGGCGAACCCCTTCCGCGACTCGTCGTGGATCCCGAAGATGGCTCCACCGCCCTCAACTTCCCCACCGTCGACGGTCTGATGATCTACGACAACACCGCCTTCAACGAAATCGACGACAGCGTCCTCAAGCGGGAGTGGCTGATCCGAACCGCCCAACCGCTCTACGTCTCCCGTTGGACCGGAACCGTCATCCGAGGCCCCATTGGCGAGAACGAAGCACCATGACGCCGTCGCCCATGCCACAAACCAACGTCGCTGCCCGTCGCCGAGCGTTCTCCCTCATGGAGTTGATGGTCGCCATCGTCATCCTCGGTCTCGGGCTCGTCATGGTCGCCACCATTTTCCCGGTCGCCTGGGGCCGCGCCAGAGACCTCAGTGAGTTCAATCTCCACCGAAACATCGCCGACAACGCCCATGCCACCTTCCTGGCACTCACGCGCGTCCCCGGCCCACTCAACACCGACCTCGACGCCTTCGGGCAACTCCAAGCAGGCCTCAAAGGAAACCTCATCAGCTTCTCGGGCGACCTCATCTACGAACCCGAAACCAGAACCTACTACCGCCAGAGAGACGCCTGGCCCAACGAACCCTGGGTCCACGCGCTCAATATGGAAAACATCCAGATCGATCCACGACAGCTCGTCTCCGACGAACCCTGGAAAACCGAGCAGGGTCTCGACCTGGAAGCGGCCGCGGCCGGGGCGCTTCACCCAGATATCGTTGCACGCTGCTACCAGCACGAACAGGTCGCCGTCCACCAGCGTTTCTACACGCCCTTCCGCGCACGCCAGAACGTCGCCGCGAGCGGAACATTTACCGGCGCTGACATCGCGTGGGACGAGATGGTCGACGCCAGGACCCACGGCTGGTCCGCCTTCTATCGAATCCGTGAGCGCATCCCTCCGTTCTTTCCTCCGTCCGGCCTCAGCGGGGCGCCGCTGGCCGCGGCAACCGCACAATATTACGAAGCCGCCGCCTCGCAATCCCGCGTGCTCGACGTCTTCTACGTCTCGCACCGTCGAACTCAGCCGACCTTCCGATACGCCAGGCAAGACCCCGCCACCGCGCCCGACCCGTACGACCTGGAACCACCGACCGTCGTCACGCCTCAGGCGCTGGAATCCGCACAGGACGTCCTCCTCCCTGTCGCGTGGCGCGTGCAGATTCAGCTTCCCCCTGTTCTGAACTCACGCGAGTCCACCAATCCCGCGCTCAAACCCACCGGCATCCCCACCGAAATCGACGTTCCTCCCTCCTCCACAGGCGGCGATATGCAGGAGAACACTATCTGGGTCGAGATGTTCCCATCCGGCGCCAGGTTCATCGACGAAGTCAGCGGTCAGGTGTTTCAGGTCGTCTCTAGGAGACTCACCTCGGACGACGGAGACCAGGCCGTACTCACGCTCGACCGCGAATTCCTGCTGGAAGACGCAAACCTCGCGGAGGATGACCCGCGCTGCGCGTCCTCCTTCTGTGCTCTAAACGCCCTCGAGGCCGGCGAGCAGATCCGCACCGTCTGGGTCTTTCCGCCGCCCGTGGAAGCCGGTGATCGAGACGACGGCGACCCCATCGTCTTCGCGGGAAAGCACCCCGTCATCGACATCGACGTTCGATCCGTCACCATGGCCCCGCCCCGCTGACACGTTCGCACGAAAATCTCTTCGCCACCTGCTATAATAGAAGCGTGTTCCGACGCGCCTGGATCATCACGCTCGCCATCGCCGCCATTGCCACGGCTGTCGCCGGCGCGATCAGCTATAAGATGCCGCTCTGCACGAACCTCCCGGGCATCTCGCGCGATCGCCTCATCCTCCAGTTCTACGACGGTCGCTTCCGTCTCTTCTGGTTCCATGCGCCGGAGGTTCCCTTTCGCGTCGAGCAGCGCACCATCACGCGCGAGTTCCTCGTGCCGATCGACCCCTACGACGTCTCACCCGACGCCGAAACACGACTTCAGACGACGGTACTTGCCGCCGACCTTCACGTCGTTCCCGCGCAGTCTCTTCTGCCCGCGCTGCCAAGCGGTCTCGCCGGCCCCGATCCCCCTGAGGTCGGCTGGGAAGCGCGCGTACGCATCGGCAACCGCCGATCCGTTCGCGACTGGGGCTACGGCTGGTGGGGCTCCGTCTACACCGAAGAGCAGCTCACCCTCTTCCGCACAAGCTGGTACGCCGCGGGCCCCCTGCCGCTTCCCCCCGCCCACTTCGTGACGAGCTACTTCCGCGTTCCCGTTTGGCTGCCTTCCGCCCTGATGCTCTGCGTTCCGATCCGCGCCGCCCTCGTCGCAGTGCGACAGCGAAAGCGCCGCCGCCGAAACGAGTGCGTCAAATGCGGCTACAACCTCTTCGGACTCCCGCTGCCCCGCTGCCCCGAGTGCGGAACCGCGGCAGCCTCCGAATGACCGAGGCGATCGACCATCCCGGACAATCTTAGAACCCTCTTATCTCGCTGGTGTCGCCTGAATACGCTGCACTATAGTAGCCACATACCCAGGGCTTTATCGCGTACGGGCGGCGGCCTCCGGGAAAATGCACCGCAGCCCATCAGCGCCGACACCGACGTGACCTGAACAGAACACCATACGGGTCCGAATACGATATCCTGGTTTTTCTGTCCCTCGGATCCATATTCGACGACGAACACCTACAAGGAGTACCGGCGATGGTCCCCAGACAATGTCTTCCCGTGATCACGACGGCGGTGCTGGGATTCGCGGTCATCCCGAACGTCCTTCACGCGGCAACGATCTACGACTTCAGCACGTCAGCCGGAATCGATCGATTCGCTTTCGGCAACGCCGTCCCGGCAGCGCCCACCCCCCCCACCACAAACACAATCCCCTCGATCGCCTTCGGCCCCGCCGACTACGCAGCCGCGTCATCGTCCGATGACTCCCGCTACGGCACCGGCGTCATCGAAGGGGGAAACGCCGCCGCCACGCGCTTCGTCTTCTCGATCGCCGAAGTACCAGCCACCATCACGCAGATCGACGTCCTCTGGGAAGGTGGTGCGGATCAAGGAGCGATCCAGTTCGTCTGGCTGTGGAACGCTACGACCGGTTCGTATTCCCTGGCCGGCAGCCAAACCGGCGCCGCGCCGCCCGACGGCACGGTGGCCTCCACCATCACGAACGCCCCATCCAATTACATCGACGCCGCCGGAAACCTGACCATCCTGATAACCTACAGCGCCGAGGGAGGCGAGTTGCTCACCGACTACCTCAGCGTCACGATCACCGGACCTCAGTGCAGTATCGACGCGGATTGCGACGACGGACTCGCCTGCAACGGCAGCGAGACCTGCCAAGGCGCCCTGCGCTGTCAAGCGGGTACGCCGATCAACTGCGACGACGGAATCGCTTGCACGGTCGACTCATGCGTCGACCCGCTGGGCACATGCGACCCCGCACCCGACCACACAGCCTGTGACAACGGAACGTACTGCGACGGTATCGAAATCTGTGATCCCGCGAGTGGCTGCCTGGGGGGAACAGCCGTAGACTGCGACGATGCAATCGCGTGTACGACCGACACGTGTAACGAGTTAGGTGATTACTGTGATCATACGCCGGACGCCCCCGACTGTCTCACGCCGGCAAGATGGTACGTCAAGGGAGATGCCACGGGAACGAATGACGGCACCAGTTGGCTCAATGCGTTCACCACACTGCAGGATGCACTCAGCGCGTCCGTTCACGGCGACGAGATCTGGACCGCTGCCGGAACCTACAAACCGGACGAAGGCGTCGCTCAGACACTCGGTGATGCCGCGGCCTCGTTCGTCCTTCGCAACGGCGTCGCCGTTTCCGGCCACTTCCTGGGCACCGAGACTTCACTCGTCGAGCGCCACCTGACCGACCCGGCCGACCCGCTTCGTCGAACCACGCTGAGCGGCGACCTCGGCGTTCTCGGCGATGCCGTGGACAACTCGATTCATGTGGTCGCCGTCTCCGGCGTTGACAACACAACGCTGCTGGACGGATTCACCGTGCGCGATGGCTCTGCCTGGGACGTGCTCAGCAGCGGCGGTGGGTTATACATCGGCACGGGCAGCCCCACGATCAGCAACTGTACCTTCACCGCAAACAACGCCGGGGCCGGTGGCGGAGGCATCTACAACGCAGGCGGAACGCCAACGATCAGAAACTGCACGCTGACCGGAAACACAGCCGATTTCGGCGGCGGGATGGCCAACTCCTTCGGCAATCCGCGCATCATCGACACAACATTTATAGCAAACGAGGCCGACGCGCTAGGTGGCGGCTTGGCGGACATCGCCGGACACTCGACGCTCACAAACTGCCAATTCCTCGACAACTTCACGGTGGTCTTCAACGGCATGGGTGGCGGCGTGTTCACGCAGACCGGCGGAACCGCCACACTCACAAACTGCCTGTTCACCGGGAATACGTCTGATCATGGCGGCGGAATGTTCGCGTGGGGTGCATCAACGATCACCAACTCCACCTTTTACCAGAACCACGGCAGCTTTGACAACGGTGGTTTTGGAACGGTGAGCGTCGCGCCTTCGCTGGTCAATTGCATTCTCTGGGAGAATACCGGCACCGGAACCATCGAGCGCCAACAACTAGCCACCGTAGCGCAAATCAATTACTGCTCCGTCCAGGGATGGACCGGCACGGCCGGCGGCATCGCCAACACCGGCGACGATCCTCTCTTCGCCGACCCCATCGCAAACGACTTCCGACTCGCTACCGGTTCGCCCTGTGTTGATGCCGGTTCCAACGCAGCCGTTCCGCCCGCGGTCACCACAGACCTCGACGGCAACCCCCGCATCGTAGGCCCCGCCGTCGACAGAGGGGTGTACGAATCTCAGACCGACCTCTCCCCCATCCCCACAGTCTCCCAGTGGGGCCTCATCGCCATGTCGCTGATGCTTCTGACAGCCGGGTCGGCCGTTGTCCGCCACCGCCCCGTCCCAAACGACAGATAGAGCCCCCGCGACAGACCCGCGTCCTGGTGCGTTGAACGCAAGAGGTGTCATCACCACGATCTTCCATGCCGCGCCCCTTCGTGGCACTGCGGATCGGAGGTTCTTCTGAACGTGAGACGGCGCAGGCGAGCCTGCGGCACGTTTCACCCGGCCTCTTCAAACGAAGACCGCAGGCACGAAGAAAACCCGGCCCCTCATACGCACTACGGTACGAGGGGCCGGGTCGCATACGCCACGACAATCCGCGAAGGCTTCACCCGGAGATCAACAGCTACGCCACGGACTTCGCGGAGCGTCGCCCAAAGTAGATCTTCGCACCAGCCAGCAGGAACAGCGTCAGCACCACAAGTCCCCACTCGGAAACGGTCGGTATAAACTCCTGACAGGCGTCATCCGTCCCGTCGCTGTTGAGATCTCCGAGACAGCGCGTCTGCGGACCCAGGGGATCTCCGCCCATGCACTCGCAGCAACCGGGTGCCATTTCCCTGCACGTGCCATCCGGGAAGCAGCACGCTCCCACCGTACCGCATTTGCCGGGACTCACCATGACGACATCGGAACCTCCCTGTGTGAGGCACTCTTGCATGGTGAGTTCCTTACAAAAGCCGGGCGGAAGGCAGCACCCCACGACATCCGTCCCGCCAGGCAGAACGCCATGGCTCAAGAACAGCGCTTCCTCAGGAGTCAGTGTGATGCACTCCTGCGTACTGTCGGACGGGTTGCACGTGCAACGCGCGAGCCCTACGCCCGAAACGAAGTTCGAAGACCCAAGCGTGTCGCCGTCATCGACGCCATCACAGTTGCTGTCCACCGGATGACCCGCGGGAACGGCTGGTCCCCCTGCCGAGCTGTGCGTCCATTTGACGGGCTCGGGCGGCACCAACTCTTCGGGGTGTTGCCCTTCAAGACCCAGGTCCAAGACCATATCCGATCCACCGACAACCGGTGTGAAGATGTACTTCGGCAGCACCGGAAGCGTTGAGGTGAACGTCCCGCCTCCCGTGCATTCCTGCGAGATCGTCATGGATCCCACCAGTTCGCCCGGACTCAATTGTGGGCACGCACCAGGGTCAACGTGACAATCGGACAGGCAGACCCGTACGTCCCACGCCTCAGGGTCCTGCCCGCCGTTGTACGTAACGGTGACCGTCCCCTGCAAACTCAACGCGACAATCTCAATCGCCGTCGTGCCGTCGGAGGGGCACCCCGCGAGTGCGACGTCGTCGCGCCGTTCGATGATCGTGTCGATCCCGTTCACGACCGGATCACCCATCAGGTCGATGGAGCTGACCGGATCGGATCCGGGACCGAAGAAATCGGCCGGGATCACGACCCGACTGGTCGAAGGCCCCGTTTTCCACCCATCGCTCCCCCGAAACACGTCCTCACCTGCGGCGGGCGCTGCAACCAGCACGCTGACAGCGCCTGCCACCACAGCCAATCTTGCTATCGCCACCGCTCTCATGATGTTTCCTCCACTACTTGTTTCCGTTCCATTCATGTTTGCGTCGAGGGGTCCTCACCGATGTCACTCCGGTCTCGACCGGAAATCGGACATCCTTCTCGGCGCCGACCCTGACCGCACGCTAGGACGGCGACGGCTGGCGTCGCCCGAAGTAGACCTTACCACCCGCCAGGAGCACGAGTGCAATCACCACCAGACCCCAGACGGATACGGTCGGAATCGTTCCCACTGAAGTCTCTCCGCGAATCAGGGTAATGGCAGTCCCATCCGGTCCAGGTACGGCCATGTAGGACCCGATCATGCCACCGGATGCCGCATTGAACCCACCGACGTCGACGACGCCGGCGTTGATGACGACCTCTGTGGGCGCGAAGATGGTCGTGTTGTACGTCGCAAAGATCGAGTGGTAGCTGCCGTCGGCGATATTCGCCGCAAAGGAAGCGACCGAGTCCACGCCAAAGCGGGCATCACTCAGACCGGCATAAATCGGGTGCGCCGCGAACGCGGGAAGAATGTCGGTGTAGCCGCCGTCCGTGGGATTACCACTGGTCTGGTTCGAATCGGTGATTCCCCACGCCGCCGGAAGATTGAGTTCCGGATTATCCCAGCCGATTCCGCCTACGGTGTTGAAGCGAGCCGAATCGTTGAAGATCAACAAGCCGGTTCTCGATCCGCCGCCCGCCCAGACGGCCGCCTGACGAACGATCTCATCGGCACCGAACGGCTCCACACCCGGACCCGGTGCTCCAAACCCGAAGAATCCGCCGCCCGGCGGAATGATGATCTTGAAACGTGCCGCGTCGTGGCTGCACAACACCACACGCCCGCCGGTGTTGACCCCGATCACGTTCTGCCACGTCGTCCCGATCCCCAGTCCCGACCCCGCGTCTATCCGCAATGGGTTGTTGTTGATGGCGATCAGGTCAAAGGCGGATAGCTGAGCCGCGGTCATGGCGCGAAACGCCTGCGGAGTGACCTCGGTGACGTTGAACAACCCACCCGTGTCCACCATCGCCAAAGACATACCCATCGTGTTGTCCGGACCGAACGAAGTGTTGTTCGGCGACACGAACGGAGTCTTATCCACGGTAACCACGTTGATCTGCGCCGTCGCCGCCGGAGCCAGGCAGGCTACGACGACCAAGGCTGCAGCACAAAATGAAAACTTGCGGAGACCTGTACTGCGAGATGACATTAGTGTTCCCTCCTCGGTTTTCTGGTCTCACTACGATAGAGAACTCGTCGTACTTGATTTGAAAACCATCCATGGATCCATCGTTGGCTCCGTTCGACCGAACGGTGGGGCACGGGGCTGGCAGCTACGGTTGCGAAAGCGCGAATGTAGACCCGGAACGCAGTACCGCGCCCGGTCTACAAC
>JAJDDV010000218.1 GCA_029260135.1 Phycisphaerae bacterium
AACCAAAGAACGAGAGGACGAGCTGATCGCGGCGGCCACGGGCGGCCAGATGTTCCCCGGCAACTGTGCCGAGAGTGACACCTGCGCGTCAGTTCCGGCGCACGATGCCGGACAGCTCGATCGCATCCTTACGTCCCTCGAGCGCAAAGAGATCCTCGCGGCGCTGGAACGCTCGAACGGGCAGCGGACGCTCGCGGCAAGAGCCCTTGGCATCTCGCGAAGTCGGCTCTACCGTCGAATGGACGCACTCGGAATCGACCCGCAGACCATCGGACACCGTCGCGCCATTTGAGCGACGCCCACGGCACGTTCGATGGAAACGCGACCGTCGGATCGTAGAGGCCCGGCGGTGCGGCGACTACCACGATCAGGTGCAGTTTGCGGGGAGTGCGACTCGCTAGATGGAGCAGCGTGTGACGTTCCCTATCCCACCGGGGGCGCGGGTGTGGATTGGCGGGCATGATCCGGCAGCACGACGTGTCGCCGAGGCGTGCCTCAAGGGAGCGGTTCGTCCACCAACAGGACCGATCGACGCGGTCGTCATCGTCCCGCGGACGACAGACGAGGCCGTCCATTTTGCCCAGAAGCTCCGTCGTCGGCTTGAGCCGAACGGCTGCATCTGGGTCGTTCGACCGGCACATGCTGGATCCGGGACGCCTGACGCTGGCGTGGGGCTGGACAATGTCACGGAATCCATGGTCAAGAGCGGCTTCGTGGCCGCCGATTCCATTCGTCTGGGAACCGAGCACGTGGCCTTGCGCTTTGATCGCCCAAACACCGAAGTCCAGGCGTAGGATGGCCGGGCTGTCTGGTGTGGTGGGCATCTCGACGGTAGGATTCGGATCCTCTTGCGGCGACGGACCGTCGGGCACTCCCGTCGCCATCTCGCACGGGCTGGACCGAGGCGCGTCGGCGGTTGAGACGCAGTCGCGGTCTTGAGGGGCCCGATGACCGTAGGAATCGCGGTGAAGTACGCACTGATCCTGCCGGATGGCGCGGCGGACGAACCTGTCGGAGAACTTGACGGGCAGACTCCCCTTCAGGCGGCCAGGACACCCAACATAGACTGGATCGCATCGAACGGGCGCCAGGGACGCGTCGTCACCGTCCCCGACGGCTTCTCGCCGGGCACCGCCGTTGCGACGTTGTCACTTTTTGGCTACGACCCCCGGGCGGACTACTTCGGCCGTGCACCGCTGGAGGCGCTCGCCCAAGGCATCGAGATTCCGGCCGGCTCGCAAGTCTTCCGCTGCAATTTCGTCACGATCACCGACGGTATCATGGAAGACTTCACCGCCGGCCACCTTACGCAAACCGAGGCCCAGCGCCTGATCGCCGACCTGAACGACGATCTTGCGGACGAAGGATGTCACTTGTACAGCGGCATGTCTTATCGCAGCCTCTTGGTCACCGCCAAGACACCGGACGGGAAAACGGACTGCACGCCTCCACACGACATCCCGGATCAACCCGTTGACCACCACCAGCCGCGCGGCCCCGCGGCCGAATGGATTCGCAAGGTCGCCCGGCTCGCGCACGAAACGCTGAAGAACCACGACGTCAATCTTGTACGGCGTGATCTCGGCGAGAACCCAGCGACCGACATCTGGTTGTGGGGACAAGGCCGCCCAGGATCGCTGGAGCCCTTTGCATCCCGCTTTGGCGTGCAGGGCGTGGTCATCGCCGCGGCGGATCTGATCCGCGGTCTCGCGCGGTGTATGGGGATGGAGCACATCGACGTTCCCGGCGCCACCGGCTTTTTGGATACGGACTACGCCGCCAAGGGATCAGCGGCAGTGTCAGCACTTGACACTTACGACCTGGTGGTCGTTCACGTCGAGGCGCCCGACGAAGCCGGCCATCAAGGCGATGTCGCGGCCAAGGTGACCGCGATCGAACAGATCGACGAGCATATCGTCGGGCCGGTGTTGGAGCGGCTTCGCAACGACGACAAATGGAAGATCATGGTCGCACCGGATCACCCAACGCCGGTCGCGCGCCGCGTTCACACAAACGTACCCCCGCCATTCTGCATTGCGGGGCATACCGTACAAACGGTGCTGAGCCGCCCGCTGTCCGAGACGACGGCCGCCTCGAGCGATCTGCAGGTGGATCCGGGGCACGAGCTCATGGAGTATTTTCTGCGGGCCTGACCGCTCGCCGACTGGAAGGAGACGATAAAGATGTCGAACGAACCCGCAAACCCGACGAACGAAGGAACGGGATTCAGCTGCAGTCGATGTGGACGCCCCAACCAGCAACTCGAGAAGACACCGTTCAGGGGTCCCCTCGGCGAAAAGGTCTGGAATCACATCTGCAGCGTCTGCTGGCAGGAATGGATCGGAATGGGAACGCGGGTGATCAACGAGCTCGGTCTCGTGCTCGGGAGCCCCGCCGGACAGGAGGTCTACGACCAACACATGGTCGAGTTTCTCCAGCTTGAAGAGCAATAGCGTCCACAGGCACTGGAAAATGAGGCCTCGGTTCGCTATGATATCTTCGACGGACGATGGGAATCTACGATGACCCGTACATCGAAAGAGTGGCGAAAGGGTCTTGCGCCTCGCCACTGACTCCGGGAACTGTGGCGTGACAGCAAACGACGAGACGACGCACGCCTTACAAGGCATTCCAATCGTCGCGGAAGGTGCGCCCCGACTTCACCTCGTCGCCCACGAAGGCACCGAAAACGAGACCCGAATTCGATGTCGCAGAGCGGTCACGCTCATAGGCTCTCGCGAGCACTGCAAAATCACGCTCCGGCATGACAAGGTCTCCGGGGTCCATGCAGCGGTCATCAACGACGGCTCCCACCTCGTCGCCGTCGATTTGGTCAGTCGCACCGGAACACTCCTCAACGGTCTCAAGCTCGAGCACGAGCGACTCAGCCATGGCGACGCGCTATCCGTAGGCCCTTGGGAGTTTCGCGTCGAGATCGAAGTAGGAAGTCACGAGGGCAACGGTGACATGCACCCGCACGGACTGGAACCCTCGCCTCATGTCGTCGCCCTCGAGCACAAGGACACAGGCCAGATTCTCAAGCCCAATCGCGACGCCTGCACGATCGGTCGACGTGCCGGATGCGATATCGCGATTACCGACAACCGTGTGTCTCGGTGTCACAGCCTGCTACTGACGTACTACACCCAGCCGGCCATCGCCGATCTCCTCAGCCGCAACCACACGCTCGTGAACGGTCGGCCCGTTCCGTTCACCCGGATGCACGACGGCGATGTCATCACGATCGGCGAGACCTCGTTCATCGTCCGCGCCGTCAACGCCCTCCCCGACCCGGCGTCCGGAAACGGCAAGGCGTCCGCCGGCAACGGCTCCAAGTCCGCCGAGCGCGTGCCCGACCTCATCAACATCCAGGAAACGGAAGGATCCCAGCGCTGGCGCGTCGCCGACAGCCTGGACAAAGTTCAAAAGGTAGCCCGCAAAGGGTAAGACTCACGGAAGTGTCGCCATGAGCATCGCACCATCCATCGCAGATTCCCCACGAACCGTACGCGCACCACGAGGAACCACCCTCTCGTGCAAAGGCTGGCAACAGGAAGCCGCCCTTCGTATGCTGATGAACAACCTCGATCCCGACGTCGCCGAGAACCCGGCTGAATTGATCGTCTACGGCGGGAGCGGAAAGGCCGCCAGAAGCTGGCCAGACTTTGACCGCATCGTCGCCGCCCTCGAGGACCTCGAAAACGACGAGACGCTGCTCGTCCAATCGGGCCGAGCGGTTGGCATCCTCAAGACCCACGCCGACGCACCCCGCGTCATGATCGCAAACTCGCTGCTCGTTCCCCACTGGGCGACCTGGGACGAGTTCCGCCGCCTCGAAGCGCTCGGCCTGACGATGTTCGGGCAAATGACCGCCGGGAGTTGGATCTACATCGGCACCCAAGGCATCCTCCAAGGAACCTACGAGACGTTCGGCGCCGCCGCTCGAGAACATTTCGGCGGTTCCCTCAGAGGACGCCTCGTCGTCACCGGCGGGCTCGGAGGCATGGGCGGCGCCCAGCCCCTCGCCGCCACCATGAACGAGGGCATCTGCCTCTGCGTCGAAGTCGATGACACCCGGATCGACCGCCGCTTGCAGACGCGTTACGTCGATCGCCGCACCGACAGTCTTGACGAAGCCCTCGCCTGGATCGACGAGGCCAAGACCAGCGGCACGCCCCGATCCATTGCATTGCTCGGAAACTGTGCCGACGTTCTCCCCCAGCTCATCGAGCGCGACATCGTCCCCGATCTGCTGACCGATCAAACCTCGGCCCACGACGCACTCCAAGGATACGTTCCCAACGGCATGAGCTTCGCCGATGCAAAGAAGCTGCGACAGACCGACCCCGACCGCTACATCACCGAGTCGATGCGAACCATGGGCGAGCACGTCCGCGCGATGATCGAACTTCAGCGCCGTGGCGCGCTCACCTTCGACTACGGCAACAACATTCGAGGCCAGGCCAAGCTCGTCGGCGTCGAGAACGCCTTCGACATCGGCGGCTTCGTGCCTATGTTCATCCGCCCCCTCTTCTGCGAAGGACAGGGACCGTTCCGGTGGGCCGCACTCTCCGGCGATCCCAAAGACATCGCCCGAACCGACCAGGCCGTGCTCGATACGTTCCCCGAAAACGAGCACCTCTGCCGCTGGATCCGCATGGCCGGTGAACGTATCGCCTACCAGGGCCTGCCCGCGCGAATCTGCTGGCTGGGTTACGGCGAGCGGGCGAAGATGGGCCTCGTCTTCAACGATCTCGTGGCAAACGGCGAAATCTCGGCCCCGATCGTGATTGGCCGCGACCATCTCGATTGCGGAAGCGTAGCCTCACCCAATCGCGAAACCGAAGGCATGAAAGACGGCTCGGACGCCATCGCCGATTGGCCCATCCTCAACGCCCTGGTCAACACTGCCTGCGGAGCGAGCTGGGTCTCCGTCCATCACGGCGGCGGCGTCGGCATCGGTTACGCCATCCACGCCGGCCAGGTGACCGTCGCTGACGGCACACCCGAAGCCGCCAAACGGCTCCAGCGTGTCCTCACCGCCGACCCCGCTACCGGCGTCATCCGCCACGTCGATGCGGGCTACGAAAAAGCCGAGCAAATCGCCAAGCAGCGCGGCGTGAAGATTCCGGAGCGGTGAGATGACCGGTGACGCCGCGTGCCCTGTCCAAGACGGCTGCCATGCCCAAGCCGTAGCCGCGGGCCGGACAGACATGCCCCGGCTGCCGGAGGCGTGTCCGGAGCAGGAGGGAAACGATAGGATGTGTTAACCATTTCTCCGAACGGGTGCACCCCTTGTTCCCGGTCCGAACACCAAGGGGGTCGGGAGGAGCTCACCTGGGGTGGGCCATGTCAAGAGAGTGCGTAGCATGCACCCCGAACGCACCATTCTGCCGCCAACAGGAGCCGGTCGGACGCGAGACCGTGATCGAACAGGTTCGGCCTGCGCCGCTGGAAGTCGGCTGGCGTCCCCGGCACTGGACGACCGGCTCCCAACGGGCCAGACTCAAACGCTGACTCGAGCGACGAGAACCAAGTACCTGACAGTGATGGGTCGGACCAACCAAAGACCGGATCAGCTCGTCGCCTCGTTTCAGGAGCGGACCCGAGCATGCCCAAAGGCAATCTGCACAGGACTTGCCGCTACCTCGCCCAGCTTCCGGGGTAATCCATGGCGCACTGCGCCAACGAGAGGACGTGGAGCATCGCCGACCTGACGCCACCATGCCAGCCGCGCGGTGGTGGGATCTTGAACGATTCTGCGTGCATAGCGTAAGCGTCCGGCGAACCCCATCTTCTATCTGACAGGCGTTTGAGGCACCATGCCTTCGTGAAAGGAGGTGTGGCGTATGGCCAAGGGCAGAGCACGTGATCTGGCGAAGGAAGCGGCGTGGCGACGGCGATTGGCTGGGCATGCTGACAGTGGGCAAACCGTCCGAGGGTGGTGCCGCCGACATCGGGTGACGGAGACGGGCTTCCATTGGTGGCGTCGTGAACTGGCACGGCGCGACGCGGAGGCGCAAGCCAGCTCGTTCGTGCCGGTGCGCCTGATCGAAGATCCAGCGTGGAACGGCGATGGGCAGATCGAGATTGAGCTAACGGATGGCCGACGCGTTCGGCGGGTATGACGGCATCTACGCGGGCGAGGCTGGTGGTCACGTTACGGAGGTGGCGTGCTGGGCGCATGCGCGGCGGAAGTTCTACGATGCCCAAAACAGCGACCCGGCGACCGGTGCGCAAGCGCTGGCGCACATCCGGCTGCTGTACGACATCGAGACTCAGGCGAAGAAGGAAACCAAGCAGGCTGCGAAGGCGGTGCCCGCCAACGAGGCATTCGATCGGCGCGTATGCGAGTTGCTCGCCGAGAATCGTCTTCGTCTGCGTGAGGATCAGGCTGTGCCGCGGCTCGCGCGGTTCCGGACGTGGCTGGAATCACAGCAGGCCGAGCGCGGCGGCCCATTGCTGCCCAAAAGCCCGATGGGCCAGGCGATCCGGTACGCGCTTAATCAGTGGGATGCGTTGTGCGTGTACACCACGGACGGCCGGCTGGCCATCGACAACAACGCCAGTGAGAACGCCTTGCGACGGGTGGCCGTGGGCCGAAGAAACTGGCTCTTTGCCGGATCGGACAACGGCGGCCGCACCGCCGCGACGTTGTTCAGCGTGATCGCTACCTGCGAGCGTCACAAGGTCGAGCCGATGACCTATCTCCGTGATGTGCTCAGCCGCATCGCGGCCACACCGATCAACGAACTGTCCGGCCTACTCCCCGACCACTGGCAAGCAGCCGCCGCGAATTGACCCCTACAACCTCACCGAAAAACCGGCGCCAATGTCTTATGTGGTTCGCCGGACGGCTACCAATGTCTTATGTGGTTCGCCGGACGGCTACCAAAGATCGCTGGCCGACACAGCCCGTTCCAAGGGCATCATGACATCTTGTCCGCACGGCGTTTACGGACATGGCGACAACCGCAAGATAGGGATATAAAGTCGCTGAACTGGCGCACCGCAGGATGCCTTTGCGGACAGCACGGTGCAGAAATCGCCGGACAGGCACACCAGGTCTATCTCTTCTCACCGGGAGTCTGCTGGCACTCATCAGGGATGCCGTCGCCATACTCGTGAGGGAATGAGTCCTCGCTGACGCCATCGGCGATGTCGCACTCATCTGGAATATGATTGACGTTGCAGTCGTTGCTGACGCCGGAGCCGAGATCACAGAGATCGCCGATCCCATTGGCGTTGCAGTCGCCATCGGGTTGACATTCGTCGGGAACGCCGTCGCCGTTGCAGTCGACCGACGGACCTTCCGGAAGAACATCACAGGTATCGGCCACTCCGTTGCCGTTGCAGTCGGGCGCACAGTCGTCCGGGCTGCCGTCACCGTCGCAGTCCCTTGGGAGTGGGTCTCGGATCGACACGTAGCCGGAATAGACATCATTCTCAGTCTCGAACAGGACATTGACCGCAAGCGCCTCTGTATCCAGCTGCACTTCGAATCCGAAGAACTTCTTCGTGAAGGGGTGGCTGTCTGTCAGACGGGCCCGCAGTTGCCAACCGCCTGCGTCCGTGTTCGCATATAGCTGTACAGAGCCAGAGCGGTTGCCTCTGTTGATACTCGGCGCCGCCACGGCCAGAGCTCGATCATGTACGGAGACACCGGAGCCGAAAGCCTGGCTCTCTCCTACGGTACTCGGAGGAGTCAGCCTGGCTTGCTCGACCCAGCCCCCGGCCTCCCTTTGGTAGATGTAAACAGCCCCGGTGAAGTCGTCTTCGCGATGGGCTCCGACGACAATCGTGTCTTCGTACACATCCAGGTTACGTCCAAACTCGGACCAACCCGCAGACGAGGGCGGCGCAAGCTTCGCTTCCTCCACCCATTCGTTGCCATCGTGGTGATACACATAGGCCGAGCCCTTGTCGTCATCGCCCCAGGCACCGATGACGAGCGTATTACCATCGATCGCGATGTCCTCGCCGAAGTAATCCCCGTAAGAGGTGTCGGAGCCGACGAACTTCTTCGTTTCGATCCAGGCGCCATCGACCTTCTCGAAGACAAAAGCTGCGCCGGAGTTGTACGCCACACCATCGTCACTGTATGCCCCCACGACAATCGTTCCCATTCCTACCGCGATGTCGAATCCGAACCCCGCATGTCGCACGACGCTCGACGGCATGAGCTCGGTTTGAAAGACCCATTCACTTCCCACTCGCTCGAACACGAAGATTGAGCCGGTTGTGTCCGTTGGCTTACCGCCAACCACCATGATGTTGTCACCCACGGCAAGGTCCCTGGCAAAGGCACCGGACGTTCCTTCCGCGGGCGGCACGATCTGTGCCTCCTCAATCCACCTCCCCTCGTGCAGCGCAAAGACGTACACCGCACCATGGCGATCGTCCGGGTCCGGTCCTGTATTTCCGGCATTGTGTGCCGTGGCAAAGAGGCGTCCCTCTTTCATCACCATCCTGTAGGCAAAATAACTGTGCGCTTCATCGGTCGATGCATACAAGCGCTGGACGTCCGTAGCGAGCGTTGCACATTCTTCGGGCACGCCGTCTCCGTCGCAGTCCTGACTCAGGCCGCTCAGAAGATCGCAGAGGTCGGGGACGTCGTTTTCGTTGCAGTCGATGTCGCACTCATCGGGAATACCGTTGCCGTAGCAGTCTTCGCTAACACCGGCGGCGATGTCACATTCGTCCGGGATCTCGTTATTGTTGCAGTCCTGCGAGGTGCCGCGATCGATGTCGCACCAGTCCATGGCCTGATTACCGTTGCAGTCGACCTCGCACTCGTCGGGGACGCGGTTGTTGTTACAGTCGTCGCTGACCGCGAACCAGATGTCACAACTATCCGCCTCGGTGTTGTCGTTGCAGTCCGGTTCGCATTCATCGGGGACGCCGTTTCCCGAACAATCCGCGCTGACGGCGTCTGCAATGTCGCAGGCATCGGGCTTCTGGTTGTCGTTGCAGTCTGCTTCGGCGTGGACGCACTCGTCGGGGATACCGTTGTCGTTGCAGTCCTCACTCGTTCCAGCCGCGACATCGTCCAGATCCGGAATGCCGTTGAGGTTGCAGTCGCCGAACTCAAACGGCCCCATGTCGACGATCGGCTTTCCGGAGTCGCCGGCCTCGCCGGTGTCCGGCGTTGCAGGGGCATCATAGAAACGTGGCATGCCATCAGAATCGAGCGTGATCCCCGCAAGCCCCGGCGCAAGGTTCGTTCCGGCATCGATGCAGGGCGATCCGGGCTTGAGGCGATAGTTCCCTTCCGTCCAGGTATCATCGATCTGCCAGTATCCCGGCAGGACAAACATCGGGTCGCACTCGACCGGTCCCCATTGATCATGCACGTGCGACTGCATGCAGGAGTAGCTCGGTTCGGGAAAGGACCCTCCCCACCACCAGGGAACAGAATTGCCCCAGAAGATGCAGTTCGAAAAGCCGCCGTCGCAGTCGTGCACCGCCCCCGCGAATGTCTGAGGCGTTGCGCGGTTTCCGGTAAGCGTGCAGTTGGTGACGGCCGCGTCGCTGCTCGCCAGGCCGCCTCCTTTGATCACCGCGCTGTTTCCGGAGATGACGGTGTTCACGATCGTACCGTCACAGCCCATACACCCGCCGCCCGAATCACCCGCGGTGTTGGAGGTAATCATGCTACCGGCGATCGTGCCGTTGAAGCCGTACAGCCCGCCACCATTAACTTCCGCCTTGTTTGCAGCGATGCGACACCCGTCGATCGTACCCTCGCCGTATGCCACGCCCGCGCCGCGTCCGGCGGAGTTCTCAGCGATGGTGCAGCCGCTGATGCGACCATCGCAGTGGCCCAGCCCTCCGCCTGCCCCGGAATCGACGCTGTTTCCCGTGATCGTGCAGCCACGAATCTCGCCGTCGAGATCGTGGATCCCCGCGCCTTCGTCTTCGGCGAGGTTGCCCCTGACGGAACAATTATGCACGCGTGCCCTTGCGCCGTTGCCCTTGATCCCCCCGCCTCTGGGTGCCCGGCCGCCCATGATCGTGAAACCGGAGAGAAGCGTGCTGGCACTTTCCGTTCCCGAGAACCTCACCACAGGGCCGATACCGACCCCGTCTATGATCGTCGATGTCGATGCCGCCCGCGCCCGCGAATCCGCGGCAAGCACATGGATCGGCTTTCCCTTCAGGTTGATTCTCTCCGCATAGATCCCCGGCGCGACCAGCACGGTATCATGGTCCTGGGCGGCATCGATCGCGCTTTGAATGGTGAGGAAGTCTCCCGGTACGTGCAGCGACAAACCGGCGATGTTTTGCAGACCGGGCAGCAGTAGCGCCAAATCATGCAGATCAGCGTCGAGATCGCTATCCGCGTCCAACGGTCGACACCGGGCTGCGGCGATGACACCTGGGCGGCGCGGACCCGTCAGACAGTCCGGAACGTCGGCGTAGTCGTCGATGTCAAGGTCGCCATCCCGATCCACGTCGCCGTCCCCGATCACGTCACAAGGTGGATCGAGTAACACCGTCATGCGACCGCGCGCCGGTGCGTTTCCGATGCGAATCTTGTAGCACTCACCCGCGACGGTGCTGAAACTGATCCGGGGTGACGGCGTCCAGACGGAACACCTCAAAGCCGTTTCGACGGGACATCCGCAACCTTCGTAGACGATGACGGTCATCCAATCGGAAGCACCCGCAAACTCCAGGTGAACGATACCCGAACAGGCCGGTGAGACATCAAACCAGATGTCTCCTTCCATGCAGTGCCATTGACAGGAGATGCCACACTCATTCAAGTAGGTACCACCGTCGGTGTTCGCCCAGGTGGCATCGAACGCGTGCATACCGAGACCGGCGAGCGTTGCCTCCTCGCACAGATCGTTGGGTGGTTCACACTCGTCGGGGATGTCGTTCTCGTTCAGGTCGAGGGATGAGCCGTCGCCGATGTCGCAAGCGTCCGCGATGCCGTTTCTGTTGCAGTCCTGCTCGCACTCATCAGGGACGCCGTTGCGATCGCAGTCGTCGCTGATACCGACTTCAACATCGCACGCATCCGCGATTCGGTTGAGGTTGCAGTCCGGTTCGCACTCATCAGGAACGGCATTGCGATCACAGTCGTCGCTGGTGCCTGCGGCGATGTCGCAGTCGTCAGGGATTCCGTTCGCGTTGCAGTCTTCCTGGCATTCGTCGGGAATGAGGTCGTTATTGCAGTTCTCACTGGTTCCGTCGGCAAGGTCACATTCGTCGGGTCTACTGTTGCGGTTGCAGTCGGGGCTGGTGAGATTGTGAACGTCGTCGAGATCGGGAATTCCGTTGGCATTGCAGTCCTCTTCGCACTCGTCTGGAATTTCGTTGCCCTCCGATGGGAGTGTGTCGATCGATGTTCCGGCCAGAATGTCGCAGGCATCCGAGACGTCGTTTTCGTTGCAATCGGAATCACACACGTCATACATCCCGTCGCCGTCGCAGTCCGGACCGTCGAGGGCGAGAACGTATGCGCTTCCACCACTGCCTTCGTGCACAGCACCGACGAGTACGGAATCGTCGCTCAGAGACAAACCACCCCCGAACTTCCAGGCCTGAATGCTGCTGGTGAACTCGGCCTCCTGGACCCAGGCGGCACCGATCCGGCGAAACAGATAGACGGACGGAGACGCAAAGCGATCGTCATTGCCCCGCAGGCTACTGATCATGGCGGTGGGCCCGTCCAGCGCCACGGCCCAGCCAAAGAGCAGACCCCCTTCAACATCCAGAGGTTTGAGTGTTGTTTCGTGGGACCAGGTTGTTCCTTGACGACGAAACACGTAGGCTGCACCGGCTTCCATGGCGTATTGATTGTCGCAGCTTGCACCGACAAGCAGTCCGTCGCCGCTGAGCGAGATACTCCCGCCGAAGTGTGCATTATCCGAAGGTATGGAGCCCGTGAGTCTTGCCTCCAACAACCAGCCGGTCGGGTCGTGCCGGTAGACGTAGACCGCACCGGCAGCGGGCGACCTGAGGGATCTTCCGGGTGCACCTACCGCGACTCGAACACCGTCCGTGGCAACCTGGGTCGCGAAGTAGTCATCCGCCTCCGAGGGACCCATCAACTTGGCCTCTTCATGCCAGCCGTTGACGTCCCTGCGAAAAACGTAGGCTGCACCCTGATCGTAGGGCCGCTCGTCTCTGAAGGGGGCACCGATCACGGCGACATCACCAGCCAATGCAACGGCAATACCGAAACGGGCGCCGGGAACGGGGTCGTGCGCCGTCAGTTTCGCCGATTGGGTCCAGCCGGTATCCGTGCTTTCAAAGATGTATGCGGCGCCGGCTTCTTCCGCACCGGCGTCCTTCCACGAGGCGGATGCCAGGATCCGATCGCCGTCCTGTGCGACCCTTAAGCCGAAGGCGTCACGGCGCCTGGCATCGTTTGCGGTGAAGGCCGCTTCCTGGGTCCACTGCCGACCCACGCGCTGGAAGACGTAGACCGCGCCGGCTTCGTAGGCGCTTCCGAGCGTCCGGCGGGACGCGCCGATGACGGCGCGGTCACCGCGGAGGCTGACGCCTGCTCCAAAGCCGTCATTCCACCGTGGATTGGCGACATTCAGATGCGCCGCCACGCAAGCATGCCCCTGGCCGGCGCAGTACGGCTCCGTCTCGCACTCGTCGGGGATACCGTTGTCGTTGCAGTCATCGCTGACCGCAGCGGAAATGTCACATTCGTCGGGAATGTCGTTGCCGTTGCAGTCGGGCGAATGGAGATCGGAAACGTCGCACTCGTCAGGAACGTCATTCTCGTTGCAGTCCCGGCCTAGTCCGGCACAAAGGTCGCAGTCGTCAGAGCTCCCGTTGCCCTGGCAGTCGGTACCGTTTCCGCAAGGCGCGGTGTCCAGCGCCAGGCCCCTGTAGTCCAGCGGTTCCGGGCTGACGGTCTCGCCGTTTGAGCCATCCAAGTCGGCCCGTTGCAGGCCGCCCGACCCCGTCCAGTACAGCTTTCCGTGGTCCGAGTCGATCACGATACAGTCGGCGTTCGCTTGGAGGACGTCCTCCATCTGCGTTCCGTCGAGGTTGGCGCGATGAACGCCGTCACGGTCGGTCCAATAGAGCTTCCCGCGGGGAGGATCGACGGCGACGTGAAAGGGCTCGAACATGGGCCGTACGGTATCGTCGATGAGCGTTTCGACGGCGCCGCCGGACATGCCGACACGATGGATGGCGTTTGTAGTCGCATCGGCCCAGTAGATCTTACGTGCGGTCATATCGAGCGACAGGGATCTAGGCCAGCTTTGGGAGTAAATACTAGACACGACAGTCTCTCTGTCCGAGCCGTCCAGGTTCGCGCGCTCGATCCTGCGATAACCGCCATGAGCCCAGTAGACCTTGCGTCCGATCAGATCGATCGCCATCCCAGTGGCGGTTCCGTAGCTGGCTGCCGCGAGCATCTCGATGTGGGTGCCGTCCAGGTTTGCCCGCTGCACGACTCCGTCAGTTCCACTCCTCCCTACCCAATACAACTTGCCTTCCACAGGGTCAAGGTCGATATCCCATGGATCGACGTCGTACAGAACAAGATGTGTTTTCACATGTCGACCCGTGACACAGGCACTCTTGAGGGTTCGGGTACCGGCGTGTGCGGAGTAGATGCGCTCTCCCATCACCGATGTCGATGTCGTGCCAACACATGCGGTAAGGAGAACGCACCGCCGAAAGAATCGGAATTGGAGCATCGTCGTGCCCTCCGTTTGGCTCCGCCACCCGCTCGTAGGCGTCGCGGCGTCAGAGACCGTCGCCCGTTGCCAACTGGAATAGTATACCGCAAGTGTACGGTTCGTTCCACATAACAACGTCAGGAACAGCGACACTGTCGTATCGCGCAGGATCGCTTCTGCAATCTAAATCTGAGCTCCACCCAGACGCTGCTTGTATGGCAGCACATAAGCTAAACACTGACCACGGCACACTCATCTTCAATGGAGAAGGCACGGCCGAAATACGCCCCCAAATACGCGTCTGCCACTGTGATCTTCGTTTCCGCCACCCAGTGATCATCGCTCTGTTCCGACGGAGTGCTATTCTCATCGCGACGGAATACGTTTGCCGAGCCAGAGCCGGAGCCCGCGTCGTCATCCTGGTCCACTCCAACGATCACCCAGTCACCGCTCATGGAAACGCGATTGCCAAAGTACTCGGACGCGTCCATGGCGGTGAGCTTGGCTTCTTCGAGCCAAAAGGCATCGGTTGGGTCTGACGGCGTGCCGTTGTCGTCTCGCCGGAATATGTAAGCCGAGCCAGAAGAGGTGGCTGTATCGTCATCGGTGTAGGCCCCGTCAACGACACGGTCGCCGCTGGCTGAAACGGAACTGCCGAATCGATCACCTGTGGAAGCGTCGGGCGCAGTGAGCTTCTGAAGTTCCAGAACGCAAAGCTGACCAGGTGCTGCCGATACGTGTGTTAGGAGAGTGAGCCCCACGGTTGGCCCCAGAACGCGAAGAGCAGCTCTTAGACCAACCGTTGCCACGTGATTCGCTCCTTCGAGACGTCAGTGACTCTACCAGGCATTCTACGCGAACGGATCTCAGAATTCCAACAGATTTCCGTCCTCTTGAGCTGGTTCTCGCGGCCGTTGGCCACGCCTGATCCACTCAGGCGACGCCACCCTTCCGTTTCCGGTTCGGGATCATAAGTCCCCCTGGACATCTCACGCAGAACTGCCTTGTCGAGCTCGGAAACGGCCCCACGCCTCAGAACTTCAGCAGGATAGCGTAGTATCTGCACCACACATCATTCCCATCAGCCTCTACGTCATCCTATCTAGCCGTGATCCTCGTACCTTACCAGCCTCTCGTCGCCGAGCTCGAAGCTGATCCTGATCGAATACCCCCAGTTCGGTAGCCTGGCAGACGTGATCGCGTGGTTGATGGACTGGAAGCGGCGGGCGGAGCGAATTCCACTTCACGGCCTGTGTCCGTTACCATCGCCAGGATCCTCCGTGTCATCGGTCTGATCTGAGGCTGCACCCGGGCTGTCCGCAGCGGACGGTGGCTTCTTGAGTGTGGACGCGGGTTGGGCCGATTCCTTCGCGGCGGTCTGAGACTCAACCCTCTTGGCGGGCAGCTTCGCGCGGTACTCGGCGGCTTGCTCGGACTTGCCCCAGGATTCGTACAGTGAGATCGCTCGACGGAGCGCACTTAGTGTCATACCGTGCGCCTCCCCCTTCTGGCGCCTCAATCCGGTATAGCCACGAATCACTAGCTGCTCCGCCTCTCGATAGCGCCCGAGTTCAGTAAGACAGCCCCCGAGAACACTCTCGCTATTCTTGATCCCCCAGTGCATGTCCGAGAGGATCTTTCGCCACATGGCCAGTGATTCAGTTAGTGGATTCTCTGCCTCAGCTGCCCTGCCCTGCTCTAGCAGAGTCTCTCCAAGCTGACGCAGCGTGGTTGCCAGGAGTTCTCGTCCGCCTGGATGAGCGTTGCGCGAAATACTGATTGACTCACGAAAACACCTCTCCGAAGAGGCCGGCTTGTCTTCTCGCCAGTAAACGATGCCAAGATTGTTTAGGGTGCGCGCGACGCTAAGGTGGTCATCGCCAAGCGACACGCGGTACGCCGCTAAGGCACCCAAGAATGTTCTCTCGGCCTCAGGGTATTCCATTCTTCGGAGAAATAACGCGGCAAGGTTGTTAAGGCTATCGGCTACGTTGCTGCTGTTCGGGCCAAATGCCTCCTTGCGAATGGCGAGAGCCTGACGGTGGAGCCGTTCGGCGGCTGAGACATCACCCCTGGCCTCGAGAATCGAAGCTAGGTTGTTCATACTACTTGCGACAAGGCCATGCCGATCACCGAGCGCAGACTTGCGCATCATCATGGCTTCCCGGTAGAGCTCTTCAGCTTCGTCGAGCTTACCTTGTTTATGGAGAACGAATGCCAAGTTGTTCAGGCTTGTTGCCAAGTCTGGATGAACCTCACCCAGCGCCTGCTTGTCGAGCTCAAGTGCTTCGCGGTACAGCTCCTCCGCGCCGGGAAAGTCGCCAGTCGACTCACGGTACCCCGCCACGTTACTGATCGCAGAGACCAAGTCCGGACTGTAGCCGCGCTGAGTCCTTCGCAGGACCCTGAGCGACTCCTGGTACAATGGTCCAGCAGCCGCGTAGTCTCCCTTGCGCTCAAGCGTAACTGCCAGATTCTGTAAACTCTTCAAGACGGCGATGTCTTCGTCCGGAAGTAAGGACCGACGTAAGGCGAGCGCTTTGCGATGAAGGAACTCCGCTTCAGCATATCTGTTGGTGTCCTCCAGAAGACATGCGAGGTTATTCAGGCCAACGGCATATTCCAAGTGGTTCTCGCCGAAGAGTCTACGACGCAATTTCAACGACTCCCGATGCAACAACTCAGCTTTCTGTAGGTCACCGAGTGCGTCCTCGACTCCACCAAGCACCGAGAGCGCCGTTGCCACCTGCAATGATTCATCGTCGTACACCGATCGGAACAAGCGAAGGGAAACCTGAGCATGACGCTTCGCCTTCTCGTACAACCCAATCGCGAAGTAGACTTCTGATATGGAATTGTTGAATACGGCCTGCACTTCAGGCTCCTCAACTAGTTCAGACGCCAGTGCGACTGCTGCCGCATCAACCACTTCACGCACCGTCACTTCCATTCCAGACTTTGCAGGGTTGGCCGACGTCAGCATGTTCTGCAAGAACTCGTTGATCCGCTCCGCCTTACGCGCTTCGATGCGAGCACGTTCGGTGTCCTTCCTTGATTGCGCAAGTGCAGTTTGCGCCCGCATCATTCCTACCGATGTGCCAACCGTACCCGCGATCAGCGCATGTACCGCGAGAGTCGACGCGACGGTAGCGGCTTTGTTGCGGCGGAGGAACTTACCGGCGCGATAGCGGAAGGTGTCTCGTCTGGCGTATACGGGAAGACCACGGAAGTAGCGGTCGATATCCGCAGCCAAGCGTTCGGCGGAAGCGTACCGCCGGGCGGGGTCTTTGTGCATGGCCGTCAAGACAATCGTGTCCAGATCGCCTTGGAGAAGGCGGCGCAACTTCTCCGGTTTGGTTCCCCGGCGGGTGCCGATGATCTCGGGACTGATCGTCCCGGTAGTGCCGTCCGCAAGCGTGACTTCGCGAGTGCGAGCCACGGCCGTACTCGGTGTGTCCGGGTCGACCTCGCAGATGATCCGTTCAGCCTCGGCCCGGTGCGTCTCCTTGATTTCGTAGGGTCGATGACCCGCCAGCAGTTCATAGAGTATGACGCCAAGTGCGTAAACATCGCTGGCGGTTGTCACCGCCTCGCCCCGGATCTGCTCGGGCGAGGCATATTGCGGTGTCATCAGACGAAAAGCCGTCACGGTAGGATCCGCTGTTTCTCCCGAGTTCGGCTCCAGCAACTTCGCGATGCCAAAGTCGAGCAGTTTCGGCGTTCCGTCGTCGGCCACGAGGATGTTGTTTGGTTTCAGATCTCGGTGAACGACGAGCCGCTGGTGGGCAGCCTGAACAGCTGAACAAACGAGCCCAAAGAGTTCGAGGCGCCCTGCGATCGAGATGTCATGCGTATCGCAGAACTCGTCGATTGGCACGCCTTCGATGTACTCCATCACCAGATAGGGCGCGCCGTCGCTCGCAACGCCGCCATCCAGCAACCTGGCGATGTTGGGGTGCCCAAGTGCGGCCAGTGTTTGCCGTTCTTGGCGAAAGCGGCGGATGACTTCCGTCGAGCCCATGCCCGGCTTGATCAGCTTGATCGCTACCTGAGTTTCGTATTCCTCGTCGGCGCGGACGGCTCGGAAGACCGTTCCCATCCCTCCCGTGGCGATGACCTCCGACAAACGGTAAGGGCCGACGAGTTGTCCAATCTCGGATTCGCCCGTCGATGAGGCCATGAGATGATGACCGACCCCTTCCAACGGCGGATCAAGAAACCCGGTCGGGCCGTCTGCCGTGGAGAGCCACTCAATGACGGCATCACAGAGCCCCGCATCACCGCGACAGGCGTCTTTGACGAATGCCTCTCTTTGTGCCGGATCCCTTTCCATCGCGTCGGCGAGGATCTTCTTAGCGTTCGCCCACTGCTTCTGATCCATCATCGTGTCCTCGACTGATTTCGTGACGAAGCCACACCTTGGCCGCGCTCACCTCTCGGCGCACGGTGCGCGCTGATAAGCCCATGATCTCCGCGGTCTCTTCCAGTGTCGTCCCACAGAAAAACCGCAGTTCGATGACACGGGTCAGGCGTGGGTCAACGGTCTCCAGTCGTGCCAGTGCATCGTCAAGGGCGACGAGATCGATAGCTCGTTCCTCATAGCTGGCCACGACGTCATCGAGTCCAACTTGGTGGCCGGTGGCCCTACGCTTTTGTGTGTCGCGGCGGCGGGCGTGGTCGATGAGTACGAATCGCATCGCCTTGGCTACGAGATTGTAGAACCCTCTCCGATCAATACCGGCCGGGTGCCCGTACCGGGCAAGACGAAGGTAGGCTTCATGCACCAATGCCGTCGGTTGGAGCGTGTGTCGTCGCCCGTGCTGTCCTAGAAATCGCTGTGCCAGCCCTCGGAGGTCGTCATAGACTTCGGCGAGAAGATGTTCGGCACCGTCGGCCCCCGGCTTCCTTACGGGCTTTCGACTTGTTTTCTCAACGGAACGCTCCACGAATGATCCTCCGAGGGAGAATTTGTTCCATTTCTTGGCCACCGCAGGGCACGGATTGCGTATCTACTCCATGGAGCCTGGTCGGTGTGCCTACAAAGTCTACCGGGGCGGGGCACGGATTTCCAGGCTACTATGGTAATCGCAGACATGAACAGTCCCCGGCCATCTGCCATCGTATCGGGAGGTCGGAACGTGGATGCAGTGGTGGTATGCGCGGGCGGAATTCACTCTCCGCGCATCCTGCACAGCGGCCTCACATGCGGTTCGACGTCATTCTTGCGATATTCGCATCACAGAGTAGGTGGGCATTCGGAATGCCCTTGACTTTGTAGCCTACATCACTTAACTTACGGCCATTATCCTTGTCAATTGCTTCCGTGGCACTTTCACCTGGCCGGATCTTCGCCTTACGGGAGGGCGTGATGTTACATCGCCGCACTGAGATGCACCAACCCGGTTGCCTGACGTTTCTCTCCGCTACGGACAACACTCTTAGTTCCCCCGCGTCGTGTTGGTCGCATCATCGCGTTTCTAAGACAAGCCACGCAGACCTTGATTCGCACTCTCTCCAGCACGACAGGTACGCATCCCGTGCTACCGTGTATCAAGTAAGTGTGATTCGGATTGGGTATGCGCTGCCGCCTCGCCTGGAGCAGTTCCGCGCCGTCATCTGAAGACCGCTATTCGAAAGGACTCAAGCGATGTTTCGACCCGCTCCTCAATCCAGCAAGTTCAGGAAGGCGTTGTACTGTATCTTCGCCGCAGCCGCGCTGGTGCAAGGAGGACCAGCCATGTTACCTGCCCAAACAGACGTGCAACGGGGCACGGTACATCCGGCTAAGGCGACACCCGGCACACGGAGTATTTCCACGAACGCTGTCGCAGGCGGATCACATGCGAACACCGCTAGGACAAATAGACCGGGTAACGACTCACCAACACAGAATGGCCACGTTACACGGCGAGTGGATGACAGCTTCGGAAGTGAAACCTTGTCGCCGGATATCTTGGGCAGCCTCGAACGGTCGCCGGCCAGTGTTGTGAGTACCTGCACGGATTCTAGTCGTATTTTTGGGGACGGTCTGGCCTTCCTCGGAACGCGCATAGGCGAGACGACTAACGGTTGGGAAACTGTGGTGGCCGACGATTTTGAAGGAGACTGGCCAGGCCCCTGGCGCGCGTTCGACTATGACGCGGCGAGCGGGCGCGATCTGTGGGGGCCCGTAGCGTGCAAACCGGGTGGAGCGCTGAGCGGAACCACGGCACTATGGTGTTCGGCTGCGGGGGATCAGCCAATCTGCGGTCCGAACTATGACAACGACATGTGGGCGTGGCTGACCTTTGGTCCGTTGACCCTCCGAAACGCCGTCGAAGCGGAGGTGGAGTTCAACTTCGTCAGTCAGAGCGAGCTGGATTTCGATTCGCTACGCTTCCTCGTCTCCGCCGATGGAATTGAGTTCAGCGGCTTGACCTACAGCGGAACGACGCCGGACTATCCGAGCGCGTGGTTGAACCACACAATGGACTTGAGCGACGTTCCGTTTCTCGGTGATCTGACGGGTGAACCTCATGTGTGGTTTGCCGTTCTGTTCGGTTCCGACTACGAGAACAACGCACACGGAGGCGCCTATGTGGACGACATTGCCATCCGTCGAAACGTCGTCGATGAATGCTCGGCCGCCCAAGTAACGCCAGATGACGGTACCGAAGTGTGCTTCCCCGCTACGTTCACACTTAGCCCCGCAGGAAACTGTTGGGACATGCGCTTTGCCTTCACGGCAGATCCATCGGCCCCTCTCGTGGTCGACAGCTCGGAGCCTCCCCTCGTCTTTAGTGTATTCGCTGAAGGAAGCAGCCGAACGTTGGACGAACTCGACTGGGAACAGATTGTAACCGCGATCGGCGGATCCTCTGTCTATTATTGGACTGTCGGGGATCAAGTCGACGAGTTCTTCTATCCTACGGCTCCGTGGCGCCCTTTCACGGTTTGTCTACCCTGCCCAGGTACAGGGGGCTGTTGCACGCCGCACCCGACGGTTGGATGTTCTGACAGCGCCTGCTGCGCTGCCGTGTGCGCCCAGAATCCATCTTGTTGCCTGAATCAATGGAACGAGCTATGCACCATCACGGCAGAGGAACTGTGCACGTGTACGCGATGCGGCAACGGTGAATGCAGCTTCGATGAAGACTGTGCTATCTGTGCGGTTGACTGTCCTTTCACTGGAAGTGCGGGCGACTGCAACCTCAATACCGTGCCGGATGGATGTGACATCCAAACGGGCACCAGCATCGACTGCAACGATGACGGCCTTCCCGATGAATGCGACGGAACGGAATGTCCGTTGCAGGATAACGCCGCATTCATTGCTTCCTCCGACAAGCTGTGGGAAGTCGATCTGGCAACGGGCGTGACTTCTCTTCTCGGTACGGCGGGAAACTCGCGTTGGATTGCTGGCCTGACATTTGAACCCGCAACCGGCGTGCTGTACGCCCTTGAAGAGGACGCCGTTCGCATCCTGGATCCATTAGACGGATCCGTGCTTTGGTCAGGCAACCATGGTGTCACCGTCCTCGACACACCCAGCGGCCTCGCCGCTAGCGCTGACGGCGACCTTGTCATGGTACACGACGGCACAACGTACACGCTCGACAAGACAACAGGCATGGCGACGGCACTTGGCCTTAACACGCTGGGTATGTCAAGTGGATTGACGTTCAGCCCTTCTGGGGACCTGTACGCTATCGGAGAGGTTCCCAGCCTGAACGGCGTGGTAGGTCTGGTTCGCCTTGATCCGGCCACCGGGTTACTTGCTGAGGTGGTCGGCCCGCTGCCGCTAGCCTCTGGCGGACTAGGCATGGATTTCGATAGTCGGGGGACGCTCTATGTGACGAGCTCCGGAGACAGCGGCCTTTATACGGTAGCGGTGCATGACGCTTCGGTTACCCGGATCGGTGATCTTCCGATAAGCCGTGGCAACCTCGCAGTCTACCGAGACTGTAACGGAAACTCCCAACATGACGCACAGGACGTCTTCGCTGGACCGAGTCTTGATGCGGACAGCAATGGGATTCCGGATGAATGTCCGTTTTGTGGAGACGCTGTTTGTGACAGCCTTGAGACGCCGTGTAGCTGCCCTGTCGATTGCGGCGTGCCAGCGCCAAGTGAAACGCTCAGCGCAACATGCGACGATGGCCAAGACAACGATTGCGATACGCTCACCGACTGTGCGGATCAGGATTGCGCGGAAGACCCAGCGTGTGCGTTGCCACCAACGCATGGTGGTCCAGGCGACCTTTTGCTCGCATCGTGGAGTGCGGCGCGCACAGCACGCTATGACGGAGCGACCGGGAACCAGTTGCACGAGTTTCCTTCCGGACCAACAGTCCAACGTCCGACGGGAATCACGATCGGCCCAGACGGTCTCCTCTACGTTTCCGGTAGTTCTTCGCGAAACGTCGTCCGTTACGACCTACGGAGCGGTGTTCTGATTGACACATTTGTGCAGCCCGAGAGTGGAGGGCTCTTCGCTCCTCGAAACATCACATTCGGACCAGACGGCCACCTCTACGTCGTGGACGGAGGGCTCATGGGCGGTGCGGGAAACAAGGTCATCCGTTACGACGGAGTCTCCGGAGACTTCATCGACGTCTTTGTCGCGCCAGGTAGCGGTGGGCTGAACGATCCTGCTGATCTCGCCTTTGGCCCTGACGGAAGTCTTTATGTAACTAGCGTCGAGAGCGACAGTGTTCTTCGCTTCGACGGGAGCACCGGAGCATTCCTTGACGTGTTCGTGTCCGCGAACAGTGGAGGACTCTTTGAACCACGAGGCCTGGCGTTTCATGAAGGCATGCTCTATGTGACAAGCTCGACCTCGCAAGCTGCCGTGCTCCGATACGACGCGGGCACTGGCGCCTTCGTAGATGAGTTCGTCCCACTTGGCACTGCCGGACTTCGTTTTCCCTGGGGCCTAGCATTTGGCCCTGACGGACATCTGTACCTTGGAAGTGAGTCACCCCATCCCGTGCTCAGATTCGACGGCGAGACAGGCGCACTCATCGACGGCTTTGCGTTGAACGCCCATCAACCCAGTTACCTCGTCTTTCAACCCTCGGATTGTGCCGTTGATACGGATTGCGACGACGGCGACCCGTCCACGATCGATATCTGCTACACACTGGCGTGTTTCCATCAGCCCTTCACTCGACTGTATGTCGACGCCTCGGCGGGGCAAGCGGGCGACGGATCAAGTTGGACGAATGCGTACGTTGACCTTCAGGACGCACTGGAATCCGCGGCACAAGTGCTTGGCCCGGTCGACATTTGGGTCGCCAGAGGTACTTACAGACCTGACCGCGGCACCGGCGATCGGCGCGCAACATTCCAGCTCCAGGACGGCGTGGCGATCTATGGCGGCTTCGAGCGTACTGAAACGGCGATCGAAGATCGCGACGTCTTCCGAAACCCGACAGTGCTTGACGGTGATCTCAACGATGATGACGGGATCGGCTTTGCCAATTATAGCGACAACTGCTACCACGTCATCACGGGAAGTAATGCCGGGCGCGATGCGCCCGCCCTCCTCGACGGCTTCACGATTCGAGGTGGCAACGCCGACGGTCCCAGCTTCGAGCAAGGGCACGTTGACCGCGGCGGTGGGCTGTTCGCCAAGGAAGGGTTCGCGAGGCTGCACAATTGTACAATCATTGCCAATTACGGCTCGCTTGGCGGAGGTGCCGCATGCATGTCGACAAGTCGACCGTCCTTCACCAACTGTAGCTTCGTCGGAAATTCCTCGCCGGCCGGCGGCGGAGTATTCGGCGCAGATCAATGCAACGCAATCTATGTCAATTGTCTGTTCACAGGAAATACGGCCGACTTTGGAGGCGGACTCTACATGAACGGCCCTCGGCCAACGTTGACCAACTGCACCCTGAGCGGTAACACCGCAGGTGACTCCGGCGGCGGTATCTACAATGCCGGAGGCACTACGACGCTGGTGAACGCCGTTATGTGGGCCAATACGGATGCAGGAGGCATGGATGAGTCGGCTCAGTTCATAGGAGCAAACTGGACAATCAACTACTCATGTATCCAGGGTTGGACCGGCGCGTTTGGCGGCATAGAGAACACGGGCGACTGCAATCCGATGTTCCTGAGTGCGCCCGGGCCCGATGGCACCATCGGAACCAAGGATGACAACTTGCGCCTCAGTTTCGATTCGCCCGTCGCAAACACGGGCACAAACGAAGCAGACATCAATGCGCCCGTGGCCGGGCTCCAAGCACTCACAACAACAGATCGGGATGGCAACGAGCGTGTCGTGGACGGTGTGGTCGATCGTGGAGCCTATGAAACGCGCCTGGATTGCGACAATAATGACCTTGCCGATGACTGCGACTTGGATTGCCTCGCACTCCGCGGCACCTGCGATCTACCGTCATGCGGTCTCGGGGCAGATTGCGACAGTAACAGCATACCTGATGCGTGCGACATCCTTGCATGTCCTGAACCAGGTGACGTCTACCCGCTGTGTTTTGACTGCAATGAAAACGGCGTACCGGACGGCTGTGACATGAGCACTGGAACACTGACTGATCTCAACAGCGACGGAGTTCCAGACGAGTGCTTCTGTCCGGCTCCGTCTTCACCTCAGCCGGTGGAGTCTTCGGTAGCGACCGATCGGTACCTCCTGCTGTCCGCAGCCGCTTCCTGGGGAGACACCGCGATCAGAATCACATTTCTTGATCTTCCGGACCCCCATCACGTGTTGAACGGAACAAGCATGTGGATCGCGTCGCCCACATTGGCAAGCGAAAACAGTGGAACGGTAGAGCCTGTTCCAGAGTTTCCCAGTTTCAGCGCGGCAGGCCTACGCTGCACTCCGTTCTTCACCGACTGGACAGGCTTTGGCGCAATCCACGTCTTCGACGAGAGTATCGTCCCAGGTGGCGTCTATTCAGTTCAAGCTCTGACACAGGGCTGCGTACTGACACTTGAGACGAACTTCTCCGACCCGCTGGCGCTTACAACCGCGAAATGGGGAGACGTGTGCGGTAGCTTCGACAGCGGAACAGGGACGTGGACGGCCCCCGACAGTGTCGTAGGCGTACCGACAGACGTGGTGTCGCTCGTGGATAAGTTCCGCAACGTGCCAACCGCACCCACCAAGTCTAGGTGTGATCTCGAGCCGGCCGTGCCGAATTTGATTATCAACATCACCGACATAACACGAGCACTAGATGCATTCCGGGGGACAGCGTATCCGTTTGCACCGGATCCGATACCCTGTCCGTGATGTGATGGCGTCTTTGTGCACCATGCGGTATTCGCAAGGTAGCGTTATGGAGACGATCATCGAATACTGAGCCATTCGGATAGGTTTCCGATCATCGAATTTTGAGCCACCGCAACACGGCTTACCCTGTGGGTCGGGCAATGGTGCCCAGCGCAGGGAGGCTATGGAGATGTTAACGGTGGACGAACACGATCTGATTCGACGCAAGCACCTTGTGGACGGCGTGAGCCAGAGGGCGATCGCCAAGGAAACGGGCTATGCCCGCAATACGGTGGCCAAGGCGATTGCCCATCCGATTCCGCCGGGTTATCGATTGGCCAACCCACGGCCCAAGCCGACGCTCGATCCTTTCAAGCACATTATCGAGGCATGGCTCGAGCAGGATAGACTCGGTCGCCCCAAACAGCGTCACACGGGCCAGCGCATCTTTGAACGTCTGCGGGACGAGCACGACTTCAAAGGCTCGGTGGTCACGGTGCGCCGCTATGTTCGTCAGTTGCGGCGGCATACGCAGGAAGTCTTCATGCCCCTGGCCTTCGAGCCAGGTGAAGAAGGCCAAGTGGATTGGCACGAGGGCTGGATCGAAGAGAACGGTGTGCAGCGTAAGGCTCAGTTCTTCTGCATGCGGCTGTGCTACTCCAAGGCGTCGTTTGTTGGGTCGTACGAACGGGCCAATCAAGAGTCGTTTCTGGATGGCCATGTCCGAGCCTTCGAATACTTCGGCGGTGTGCCCAGACGTCTGGCGTACGACAACCTCAAGTCAGCCGTGATCCAGGTCGGCAAAGGTCGAGATCGTCGGCTCAACAAGCGGTTTCGTGAACTGCGGAGCTGGTATCTGTTCGACACGCGATTCTGCAACGTGGCCCGCGGTAACGAGAAGGGCGATGTCGAGAACCTGGCCAAGCGATCGGAACGAACCTACCTGACCCCCATCCCGGCCGTCGCTGCGTTGGCGGAATTGGGTCCCAAGTTACTCGAAGACTGCCGGAAGGATCTGGATCGAGGCGATCAACGTTGGACAAGCGGGAAAGAAGAATGACGCCAGAATGACGCCCGCGCGCGTTTTCGAGGATAATCGGAGGGCTGGTTGATGCTGTCGGAGCACCGTAACCCCATTCCTCAGAAGCACTTCCGCTTACAGCCACCGAACGGACTCGAACCGTTGACCTGCGGTTTACAAAACCGCTGCTCTGCCAACTGAGCTACGGTGGCGCTTCTTCTCGACTATAGCCGCCGACGTGCCCGATGCAACTCGGACCCGTATGTCCAGACTTGATTCGCACTTCTCCAGAACGCCAGTTCCGTCGAATCTGCCAACCACTTTGGCTCGCAGGTTGATAGGCCTTATCATGGCTTCATGGCCGCTGTATCCGTACACAAAGTCACAAAGCAATTCGGCACGCAGGTCGTGCTGCAGGAGGTCGCGATCGAGCTGCGTTCCGGTGAGACCGCCGGGCTGATCGGTGCCAACGGAGCGGGAAAGACCACGCTCTTCCGCCTGATCGCGGGCGAATTGACGCCAGACACCGGTTCCGTCACGCGTAGTCGAGGGCTGGAAGTCGGTCTACTCAGGCAGGAACCCGACATCTCGCTCGACCGCTCGCTTCATGACGAAGTCGGTAGTGCATTCGACGAGCTTCTCGGTCTGGAAGCCAAGCTCCAAAAAGTGTCGGAGCAGATGGCCGCGTGCGCGGACCCTGACGAACTCTCGAACCTCATGGCCGCCTATGAGCGAGTCAACGCTCGGTTCATCACCGCCGGCGGTCACACCTTCGAAGCGAGACTCAACGAGATCCTCGGCGGACTGGGCTTTCGCCCTGCCGACTACGCCCTGCCCATGTCTGTCCTATCCGGCGGGCAGAAGTGCCGCGCGGCCCTCGCGAAGATGCTGCTGCAAGATCACACGTTTCTGCTTCTCGACGAACCAACCAATCATCTTGACATCGACGCCGTGCGCTGGCTCGAGAAGTTCCTGGCTGGACACCACGGCGGCGCGGTCGTCATCTCACACGATCGGTACCTCCTCGACCGGATCTGCGATCGCATCATCGAACTCGATCGAGCGCGCGTCACGAACTACCCCGGAAACTACTCCAACTATGCCCAAACCAAGGAACTCCGCATACTCACCCAGCAGCGGGATTTCGCGAAAGACAGCGAATTCATCAAGAAAGAGCGTGCGTTCATCGCGAAGCATCTCGCCGGGCAGCGCACCAAGGAAGCACAGGGGCGTCGCAAGCGCCTCGAGCGCATGCTGGCCGACGGAGAGTTCGTGACAGAGGCGCCAACGCATTCTCGTGGCGTAAGCTTCAAGTTCGAGAAGGCGGCAGCACAGGGAACAACCGTACTTCGCTGCGACGAACTGGGCATGGCGTTCGACGAAAACACCCTCTTTACGAATCTGACGCTCCAAGTACACGCCGGTCAGCGATTCGGCATCACCGGTCCGAACGGTGTCGGAAAGACGACGCTTCTTCGAATTGCTATGGGGGAAATCACGCCACAATCGGGGTCGTTTCTACTCGATCCCAAGTTGACGGTGGGATACTACAGCCAGGAGCACGGGGGGTTCGACGCACAACGGGATGTCGTCGGCGAGATCAGAGCCCATCAAACCGGCCTCACTGAACACGATGCTCGAACGCTGCTCGCGCGCTACCGTTTCACGGGTGACGATGTCTTCAAATCGCTCGGAAGTCTCTCCGGCGGAGAACAGGCCCGCGTGCGACTGTGCAAGCTCATTATGGCCTCGCCCGATGTACTGGTCCTCGACGAGCCCACCAATCATCTGGACATTCCGTCTCGGGAAGTACTCGAAGACGCACTGACCGCATTCACCGGCACGATCATCGTTGTCAGTCACGACCGCTACTTCCTGGATCGAATCGTCGACCGCCTCCTGGTCCTCCGGTCGGACCTGTACAGCGTTTATGAGGGAAATTACTCGTATTACCTCGAACAGATCGAAGAGCAGCGTGCCGCCGACAAGCCGAAGACCAGAAGGAAACCGGCAGAAAAACGCTCCTCGGGACAGGATGATCAGCAGAACAAGAACCGCGCATCCCGATTCGATCGGCTGTCCATTGATGAACTCGAAGCCATGGTCGTCGAACGCGAAACCGAGCTCGCGATGCTTCAACAGCGGTTCGGAGTACCCGAGGTCTACCAGAACCCGGAGTTGCTCGCCGAACTGCGCGAACATGCCGCCGAACTGGCCGCCGAACTGGCGGAAGTGGACCAAGCCTGGCAGGAACGCGTCGACGAATCCGGCTGAGCGCCCGACAACGATGGCATCCACCAACCGATAGGAACTGGACAAGCGGAGGCGCCGTTCGCATCGGATCACGCCGCCCATAGGGCCTTCGTGCCTTGGCCGCTCGATACTCCATGCTGACACGCCGCAGACAGTTCACAGCCTTCCGGTGGTCCCACGCGCGGGACTCCTTACAGCTCTTGACGACTGGAAGTGACACTCAACGCCTAGTATACTGGCAGAATACCCGGCTAGGGAGAAGTCGCGGCTCCTGACCCGGGATACTGTCACCCCGCGTGTCTTGTGATTCGGCCCCGAAGTATGGAGGCAGAGAGAATGACGATCATCATTCAGTTGCTGACCGTGTTCTTCAAGATGTAGCGTCAATCCGCCATGAGCGGATGACATGAGACTGTGATCAACCAAGCCGCGGCCGGTCGAGTGCGTCATCTGACACTCGTACCGGCTGCGAGCGTATGACGACAATCAGTCCAGAACAGGAAGGCAAGATCCAGTAAGGCCGGCGTCGCTTCGCCGCGTCAGAATCACGGCTTCTGTTGGGCGCAACGCGTCGGTTGACCTGCACCCAGAGACCGAAGAATCAGCGCTCCGGTCGGACACACATCCACGCATCGCCGGGCAGCGACCGTCAACCCCTCCGACATCGAACGATCAAACGGCACACCCACCCGGACGTCGAAACCCCGACCGACAAATGTCAGGCCCAGCGGCTCGCACGCCTCCGTCGCGACCTGAACACAAAGACCGCAGAGGATGCACTTCCCCGGCTCGAACACCACATTCGTTTCGCCAACGCCCAGTTGCACAAGGCGCTCGAACTTCCTCCGTGTGCCGCCGAACCGGTTCTGATTGGCGCCGTAGAGATCAGAGTAGTACCGCAGACGGCAGTCTCCCTTGGATCCGCAATCACAGTGCAGACACCGTGCGGCCTCCGCTCGCACTTCCGCACCGGTCAGACCTCTCTGCTGACCCCCCGCCCGCGTGACGCGCGATGCCTCACTGACGCCGATAGTGAACCGATCGATCTCCTCTTGCTCCAGGCGCCCCATGCGAACTTGGAAGGGCTTTGCCTTCGCCAGAGGACCGCCGCCGCAAAGGAACTGATCGATATGCTGCGCCGCCTCCTTGCCCTCCGCCACCGATCGAACCACGAGCTTGCTGAGCTGCACAAGGTCTCCCGCGGCGAAGACACCGGGCAGGGGTGTTTCATGCGTCTTCGTGTTGACGTCGACTCGGCCGGACGTGCTCGGAAGACCCAGCTCGTCGAGTTCGGAAGGAACCAGAGAACCAGCCGCCACGAGCACCGCGTCAAACTCCGCCGCAAGGTCCGACAACGATCGCTCCTTGCCAATCGTCCTGCCCATCTCGAAAACGGCCCCCAAACGCCGAATGACCGACACCTCGCCGGCAAGCACACTGCGGGGAAGCGCCTGCTCGTCGAAATCCGTACAGAGCATTCCGCCGGGCTCGCTCTGACGATCAAACAACGTGCAGGCATGACCAGCCTGAAGTAGATGATACGCGGCGGTCAGCCCCGTCGGCCCCGCCCCGATGATCGCCACACGCTTTCCCGTACGCGTGGCGCGCGCCGGAAGATACGGCTCCTCCGATCCAAGATCTTCGTCGGCGACGTATTGCTTCACGAGACAGATCGCGGCGGGACTGTCGACATCGCTACGACGACACGTTCGCTCACAGATATCCGGGCACACGCGTCCGAGGATCGCCGGAAGCGCGATGTCCTTCTTGACCGTAACGATGGCCTGATCGAGTTCGCCGGCGTCCACCTGGCGCAACATCAGTGGAATGTCCATGTGACACGGACAGGTGTTCTGGCACGGTGCCGCGCAATCCCCCGCATGATCGCTCAACAGTAACTCGAGCCCGGTTCGTCGAACCTCCCGAACCTCCTGCGACTCACTCTCCACCCGCATGCCCTCTACCGCGATGGTGGCGCAGGATGGCACGAAGCGATTCGTCGGCGTCAGCTTGACCTGGCAGAGCATGCAAGACGTCTGCGGAGGGTGACCGTCCGCATGGCAAAGTGACGGAATGTCCAGTCCGAGTGTGCGGGCGGCATCAAGAACCGTAGCCCCTGGTGCCACCACGACCTCACGGTTGTCGATGAACATGGTCACCATCGTCACACAGGCTCCACTTGTGTGGTACCGGCCTTCGACCGGCTGGAATCGTGAGCGAAAGATACGACTTCGATCGCCTCCTCGGGACAGTTCGCCCGGCATATATCACATCGGGTGCATATTGCGTCGTCGATCTCGTGCATCTGGTAAGGCAGAAACTCGATGGCCTTCACCGGACATTGTTGGGCACAAAGAGTACACCCGACGCACTCCGGCGTAACGCGATAGGCGATCAGATCCCTGCACTTGCCCGCCGGGCATTGACCGTCCAGATGCGCCTCATATTCCTCGCGGAAGTAACGAAGCGTCGAGCGAACCGGATTCGGTGCCGTCGTCCCTAGCCCGCACAAACTCCCCGCAATGGTCGCATCGGCGAGCTGCTCGAGTTCGTCAAGATCTCCCTTGCGGCCATCACCGCAACACAACCGGTCGAGGATGTCCAGCATCCGCCGTGTTCCGATCCGGCAATACGTACACTTGCCGCAGGACTGCGCCTGCGTGAATGCCAGAAAGTAACGCGCGAGGTCGACCATGCAGTCGGTGTCATCCAACACGACCAGCCCACCGGAGCCCATGATCGCACCGACCGAGGCCAACGTTTCGTAATCGATCGGCGTGTCCGCGAGCTCCGCCGGCACGCATCCTCCCGACGGACCGCCGATCTGAACCGCCTTGAAACCGCGACCGCATTTGACTCCCCCACCGATCTCATCAACGATTGTTCGAATCGTTGTTCCCATGGGGACTTCGATCAGGCCCCCACGCGCCACCTTCCCGGCAAGCGAAAAGACCTTCGTACCGCTGCTCGTCGGCGTCCCAAGCGAGGCAAACGCATCAGCGCCGTTGCGAAGGATCCATGGAATGGTGGCGTACGTTTCAACGTTGTTCACGAGCGTGGGTCTCCCCCACAGACCCTCCTCGGCCGGATACGGCGGACGCAAGCGCGGAGACCCGCGTTCGCCCTCAATCGACGCGATCAGCGCGGTCTCTTCCCCGCATACAAAGGCGCCCGCCCCTTCCATGATTCGAAGCCGCAGCGTCCTGCCGGAACCCAGAGTGTCATCACCCAAGTAGCCCCGCTCCTCCGACACACGCAAGGCGTCGCGGATGCGCGAGACCGCCAGGGGATACTCCGCGCGAATATAGAAATAGCCCTCGGACGCGCCGATCGCCAGTGCGGCGACCGCCATGCCCTCGATCACACGATAAGGAAACGACTCCATCAACATGCGATCCATAAAGGCCCCGGGATCGCCCTCATCGCCGTTGCAGATAACAAACGGGGTCGCACCGTCGACGGCTCGCCGCCGCTCGGCAGCGTCTCGAACTGTGGCCCACTTCACGCCGGAAGGGAACCCCGCCCCACCACGACCCCGCAGACCACTCGTCTTGACCGTCTCAACGATCTCATCCGGCGATAGCCCGTTGACACTGCGACGCAGCGCTTCGAATCCGTCGTTGGCCAGGTACGCGTCGAGATCCGTTGGATCTAGCCGCCCGAAGTGCTCCGTCGCAATGTGCTTCTGCGGCCCCAGGAACGCGGCGATGGGCGGATCGCGCACCTCGGCCGACTTCCCGACAACGACCGCTTGCCGTCCGTCCCCCTTGATCTTCCCAAGAAGATTCGACACCGACAGCGAAAACCGTTTGCGAATCCGCTTCGGTCGGAAGTGGCGGCGGACGATGACGGCCGCGTCTTCCGGCCCAACACCCGTATACAACGCGGACGGTCGATGGGCTCGAGCGATCTCGATCAACGGCGTTTGGTGACACATGCCGACACACCCGACGCGCTTGATCCTGACCGGCGTTTCCAGCTCAGCCACCGCATCCTCGAGCGCTTCGTAGACCTGACCGCTGCCGCCCGCCACGCAGCACGAGCCAAGCCCGATTCGAATCTCCTCCACGCCGTCACACGATTGAAGCGGATGCGCCGATTCGGTCTTCACACGTCGGCCCGCGCCGTTACGCTGCGCGCTGCGGAACTTCTCGATCGTCTCGCCCGCATCATACGGTGTCAGGTGCCCGTAGGTCTGGTCATCGATCTGCACCACCGGAGCCAGCGTACAGCACCCAAGGCAAGCGACCTCTTCAATCGTGAACTGCCCCGTCGAATCGGTGTCACGATCGCCGGTCATGCCCAGCGTACGACGAAGTTCGTCCGTAACGCTTCGCGCCCCCGCCACGTGACATGCCGTCCCGTGACACACCTTGATCACGTGCTCACCGATCGGCGTCCGTCTGAATTGCTGAAAGAACGATGACACACCGATGATCTGTGACGGCGTGATGTTCGTTTGATCACAAACGTACTGCAAGGCGTCATCAGGCAGATAGCGCAGCTCAGACTGCACCGCCTGGAGAATAGGAATAACGGACTCTTTGCCTCGACCGCATCGCTCAATCTTCTCCCCAACAACGGCCAAGTCCGTCGGCTTGGCCTGCGGATCGGAGTCGGCCGTCAATACCGGCAAACTCAGCGCATCCCTGACCGACTCGTTCTCCACGGACGCCGATGAACCCGCGGGCACGATCACGTCAATCCGTGGAAGGCGCCGCCCTCTCATACGGACAGACCACTTCGCACTCGCCAAAAAAACGATCGCCGCCACGACCAGCACATCCGTCACGACATCGCGTCTCGCTTCGCGTTCCAGCGACACGTCCCGTTGCCGTTCGAGCTCCTCGTGAAGCAACGCTGTCTTACCCACATCCTCCTTCACGTCTTGTTCGAAAGCCGTGACCCGAGCTTCGAAGCCCGATTGAAGCCACTGCTTCTCGACGTACGTGCCGATCAACACGGCAATGCAGACGACAGTCGTAGCGCCGGCCGAAACGCTGATCCACCAGGAAAGGATGCGGTCTAGATGCGGCGTCATGACTCGACCGTCTCCGCCCTCGCCCTGACGTCGCCCTCTTGGCATTGCGCTCGGTTCGTCTTATCGCGAGGACACCAGTCAAAACAGCGAGCACAGAAGAGACACGATGACAGCACCGCTCGATTCTTCTCGATCGCCCCGAGCGGACAGGCCTCGGTACAGAGCCCGCAGTCCAGCTCCTTGTCCGGCGTAATGGAGACCCCCCGCCACGCGAACCGAGACAGAATGGCCAGGAGCGCACCATACGGACAAAGGTAACGGCAGTACGGACGTCCGATGAAGATGCCCAAAACGAGTAGCACGCCACCGAAGATCAACACGCCCGCCGATCCGGTGAAGCGAAAGAAACCCACGAATGGGTCGAATCGGCAGATGATGAACTCCCGCCCCCCCGGCGCCTCAATCCCCATCAACGCGCCGGCGGCATACCAGATCGCCACCACCAGATACACATACTTGAGGATCCCAAGCCTTTTGTCCCACCGCCGCGGAACATCAACCGGTTGTAGGACTACCAGGTCTTGAATGGCACCGAGTGGGCAGACGCCGCCGCAAAACACGCGTCCAAACAGAAGAGCAAAGACGAGCGGAAGCAGGAAGAACACGATCACAACGACGGGGAGCACGTATGTCGAGTCCGCGAGCGACAGCGTGACGTTTTGAATCGCGCCGATCGGGCAAACGCAGCCCTGGCGATAGAAACCGAAGTAGGCGAGGCACGCAACCGTCAGCGCTACAAGCCAGTACCGACTCCGTCGCCCCAGTACAATCCACGTCGACAAGACCAGCGCCGCCGATAACGAAGCCACGTCGACGAGATTCCACCAGGCCTCTCGCGGCAGAGGACGCTGAACCGCCGGCGTCTTGTAGCCTTCGCCGATGTCATCATCCGGCGGTACGACGTCGACCGGACGCACGAACTGGGCCTCCGCGCGCGGCGAAGCGATCTCCGATCCCAAAAGGACCATGAGAACCGCCAGGACACAGCCATACTTGATCAATCGAAGCAAAGCGATAGGCTCTCAGTCGATGTGAAGGAATCGTTCATGCGCCGGGCAGGTCAATCGCCTTCTGAACAATGGCGTCATCCGGACACACCTGCGCAATCGTACATCGGTTGCAGTCCAGGCACACGTCGTACCGTACCTCCAGGCGGATCGAACCCAGACCCGCGGGCTCCTTGCAGCCCATCACGCATGCCCCGCAACCGTTGCACTTGTCCTCGTCAATCGTGTACTCGTAGAAGTTGTTCAGCGGGTCTTCCGGATCGACCTCGCCGATCGCCTCTCGCGTGATGGCGTCGCGCGGACAGAGCTTTCGAGAAGGCAATCCGTCCGGACCCACCTCGCTTCTCACGTCGTAGTACGCGGGACAAATGCAACACCGACCGCACTCGGAGAACTCGTTCACCGCTCGAATAGCAGACAACGGAAGAACACAATCCGTCGCGCACAAGTCACATACCTCGACGCCCGTAGCGCCGAGTCGAATGTTGACGCACTTTGTCGGGTCGATCCACCAGGCCCCTTCGGCGTTCGCCCGGCGAACCAGATGAACAGCCGCACCACCCAGCACCAACAAACCCGTGCCGCGCACAACGTGCCCCAAAACGTCGCGACGCGTCGGTTGCTTTTTCATGGCTTGCTCCCTCCCTCCGACTCAAACACGAGAACACTGAGTCGCACCGTGTCCACCACGTAGATCCGATCCTGTCCGTCGACGGCGACGTCCATGTTCTTGCACTCGGCGTGGAAAGCATCGCCACCGACAAACCCGAGCAGCTTGCGATCGCGATCGTACACCTTCATCCGCGGCCCGGCCTTCTCCGTCACCACGAGCTTCCCTTCACCGGCCAACGTGAGATTCGTGGGATTGCAGCAACCGGGAAAATTCTCCGGCCGAACCATGCCGAAGTGCCCGAAGAACCCGAGCAATTCCCCGTCCAGGGTGTAACGCTCGACACGGTGTTTCGCTGAGTTGGAAGCGTGAATGACGCCCGTCTCGTCGACACTGAAATCGAGGTAACCGTTCGGAATCAAAAACCCCTTCGTGTTGTTGTCCTTGCCGATATCGTTGATCCACTTCCCCGTCTTGTCGTATCGGCGGATGCACCGATCCGCGGCGTCGGCGATCAACACATGGTCCTCGTGAAACCCGATCGATGTGACCGTCCCGAATCGATCGGCGTCTTCCCAGGCACCAACACGGTTGCCCGACTGGTCGAACATCTCGACCTGCCCCGCCTCGCCGACGAACACGCTCCCGTCGTCTCGAACCGCCACACAATACGGCGGCTGTTGCGTCTCCCATCGCTTCTTCAGCGTGCCCTCGCCGTCAAAGACCTTCACCTCGCGATCACCAACGGCGTAGAGCCTACCGGCAGGATCAAAACCGATGCCGTTCAATGACTCCCGAAACTGATGAGCCCCCGTTCCCTTGCCGCTAATGACTCGCGTCTGGCGATAATCCATCACAACACTCCGCGGTCACCCGAACCGCGTCCTTCGCATCCGAATTCCATCGGTGTCATTTGCCCTGCCCCACCTCGACGCACACCAGTTTCGTCATATCACGAATAAGCAACTTGCCGTCCGACAGCGCAAGCGGCGCCCACACATCGTGTCCATCCAGCAATTGCGCACTGGCAAGTTCCTTGTATTCACTCGTGTTCGCTTCCAGCAATCGCAACATACCGGTCGCGCCCTCCAACACATAGAACATCCCGTCCGCAAGAAGGTAACTCCCCAGCCCGAACGAAGCCTTGCCCTTGCTCGTCCACACCTGTTTTCCGTCGAAGTCCAAACACGTGAACAGCCCGCGCCGCTTCTTGCCGACACCGAACATGTGATCCTTGTAGACGACCGGCGTGTGCGTTTCCGAGTTCCAATCGCTTGGAGACAGGCTGAACACCTTCTCGGCCGAAAACGTGTCCCCCTCACGTCGAACGCGAATCATGACCGTATCAGCCTCGTAGCAACTCGTCAGAAAAACGCGATCGTCACCGATCACGACCGGCGAGACCGGGACCGCGACGTTGAACTTCCACGGGAAATGCCACAACACCCGCCCGTCATCCGCCGCGACGCCAAGCGGACCCTTCAGCGTATTGTAGAGGTATTGCTTGACGCCGCCGATGACCGCCGGCATGACCGACACATGCGACATCGCCAGCTTATCCGGATTCGGCGTTTTCCAGATCTCGCTTCCCGTCGCCTTGTCGAGCGCGACGAGCACCGCACGACCACCGGTCGCGATGACGACCCGATCCGGTTCAACCAACGGACACTGCCCCGCGTACCACGCCGGAATCGTCGAGCCGTATTCCTTCACAAGGCTCTTGCGCCACAGCTCCTCCCCGGTCGCAGCGTCAAGACAATGGAACACGCACTTCGGATCAAGCGAGAAGACGTACTTCCCATCCACCGCGGGAACGGTCCGCGTGATCCCGTGGTTCGCTCGAATGCGCTTCTTGTCCGAGAATCGCCACAGCGCCTTCCCGTCCTCGAGCGCAGCACACCGAACAAACCACGTTCTGGACTTTCGGTCGTAGTCGTTGAAGTAAACGCGGCCGGTATGAACAACGGGCGCCGCATACCCCTCGCAGACCTCGACCGACCACAACACCTTCGGTCCCGCCTCAGGCCACTGGCGCAGCAAACCGGTTTCTTGCGAGATGGCATCACGGTTGGGGCCGCGAAATTGAGGCCAGTCATCGGCCGTCGCAACCTGCGCCGCAAGCATCACCGCACCACTGGCGATCCATCTAAATCGCAAGTCATGCACGCGAATTCTCCGCGTTGGGTTGGCATGTCGCTACGCACTCGCAACGACACATGCATCATACCACACGATAGCCATCGACTCCATCCGCCGACGGACTTTGAACCAATCGCTTGATGTCAGATCCTGTAGCGTCCGGGCCGTAGCCTGTCCCATCTGCGGGCGCCGGTGGCATACGGGAAGGTCACGATGACGCAAAGGTGACCGGACGGCAAACCGCGCCTCCGACCCACCCTTCCCGACGATGATCCTGCATACAGCACGAAGTCACCGTGCGATTACTTCTTCGCCTCCGCAACAGCCACGAGCTGGTTACGCGTCGAGATATACAGAACACCATTCGCAGCCACCGGCGTCGTGTAAACGGTGCTTCGCATATCGTTGAGCCCGAGCTCTTCGAGCTCCTTACCGTGCCGAAGCACGACAACCTCGCCGTCCGTCGTTCCGAGCATCACCTTGCCGTCCACGACCAACGGCGAGCCCCACACCGACGCGAACGCGTCGTGACGCCAATGCGGCTTCCCCGTCCTCACGTCAAAGCAGTAGAGAAACCCGGCCAGATCCGCCGCGTAGAGCAACCCATCGGCGATCGCCACCGACGACAGCGTCCGATGGAATGTTGAATTTCCAGGAAACACTTCGCCTCCGACGCGCCAGACGCGCCCACTCTCCGTAACGTCACCCCTCTTCGTCGCGTCGATCGCGTGAAGAAACCCCGATCCATCTCCGTTGTCCGGATCCTCCCCCAACGCGAGAAACACCTTGTCGTCATAGACAACGGGCGTCGCCACGATGCTGCTCTTCGTACCCCCACCGTGTGGATCCCACTTCGCGCCCTTCTCATTAAGGTTGTACTTCCAGATCAGCTTCCCCGTGCGCGGCTCATACGAGTAGCACCAACCGTCACCCCCACCGAAGACCACCTGCGGCTTGCCACGTACGATCCCGACCGCCGGCGACGACCACTGACCGTGCAGGACATTCTTTCCCGGATCGTTCTTCGTCCAAAGCACCTTGCCGGTCTTCTTGTCGACCGCGATCAGGTCCGGCGCATTGGGTGTCGGAAGCTTCAAGTGCGTCTCGTCGACGCCTTTCGACGTGGCGACAAACACAATGTTCTCGAATCCGACCGGAGAGCAATTGGCCAGATTGTGCGGAAAGACCTTCAAGTCGTTGAACATGTCCACCGCCCAGACGATATCCGCGTCCTGCTTCTCCTTGTACTTCTCGCTCTGGAACGGACCGTCGTTCTCACCGTCGAGGAACCCCTCGACGTCCGCACAGACCAATTGGCACTCATTGCTGACATAATAGAGTCGATCTCCGTCGACCCACGGCGTGGAAGCGACGCCCTGATCAGGCCAGTCGTTCTCCGCACCCGACGGCAACTTGTCGTGAGTGGCCTGCCAGAGAAACTTGCCCGTCGCCTCCTCGAGACAGACGACCACACCCTTGTCGCCCTGAATCTTCGGGCGCAATCCCCGACCGTTGTTGGTGGATACGAAGATCTTCCCGCCTGCGACAACCGGATTGCCGTACGTGGTCGTTCCCAGCGGCGCGATCCACTTGATGTTCTTCTTCGTTCCGACATCCCATTCCGCCGGGATGTCCGTCTCACCAGACACGAGATTCCGATCGGGCGAACCGCCGTACATCACCCAATCACCCGCCTTGGCGCGCGACCCGCCCGTCGAGGCAATCATCGCCGAGAGGAATAAGAAACCGATCACATTCGAATAAAGCATCGCCACCTCACTGAGAATCCTTTGCGTCTCATCGTCGCCGCCAAGTCGCGTCATAGGCTACGTGCGCCGTCGAACACCCGCAAGCACATCGCAAAGACGTACATGTTCTCACAGTCATCATCCTCGCGTATCATGCGGCGATACGCGAGGCGGTTGCCCAAGAACCCTTAGGTTCATCCGACATGACACACGCGATCGACATCGCCGGCTGGTTCCTCTTCACGCTCGTCGCCCTCACGGCCGGCGCCGTCGTGCTGACGTCGGCTCTCGAACGGCGGTGGCGACCCGTCGCGCTCGCGACATTGACTTTCGTCCCAATTCTTCTCTTCTTGATCCTCGTGCAACTTTCCGATACCCCGACCGCCCGTTGGATTACGGGCGGAGCCCTCGCCGTCGGAGGAATCGGACTCGTCGCCATTGTCATTCCGCTCGGCGGTCGTCCCAAGCTCCACATCCCAGGTCCGCAAGCGCGCATCGACGAACGCGACGGCATCTTCCACCGGTTCTATCGCCTCAGACCCGGTACAACCGAATATGAAGACTACTACCGCGATCACCCCGAGCAAGCCTCCGTCGACGAGAAGATCCGCGCACTGCCACAGCTCGGACATCCCGGCTCGCGCGCGTACGGCGCTTTCACCGCACCTTTTCAGAGTGCCATCTCGGACGTGCTCGACCGCGCGACGCGTGACGTCGACGGGAGACCCGATCCCGTCGAAGGCGCCCCGCTCCAGGCCTCGCCACGCGAATTCACACAACGAATAAAGGGATTCGCTCGCCATCTCGGCGCAGACCTCGTTGGAACGACAAGCCTCGACCCGACCCATGTGTACAGCCACATCGGTCGATCACCCGGGCCATGGGGCGCGCCCATCGAAATGACGCACACCAACGCCATCGCGATCGCCGTGGAAATGGACTTCGAAATGGTCCGCCATGCCCCGGAAAGCCCAACCGTCACCGAAACCATGAAGCAGTATTTCGAAGCCGCAAAGATCGCGATGTGCGTAGCACGGTACATCAATCTGCTGGGCTACGAAGCCCGAGCGCATGTCGACGGCAATTACCGCGTCCTCTGCGTTCCCATCGCCGTGGATGCGGGGCTCGGCGAGCTAGGCCGCCTCGGTCTGCTCATGACACCCCAGTACGGGCCGCGCGTTCGCCTTGCGATCGTCACGACCGACCTTCCGCTGACGCAAGACGCGCCCCTCACCTTCGGCGTCCAGCACTTCTGCGATTTCTGCAAGAAGTGCTCAGACGGCTGCCCCTCCGCTGCCATCGACTCCGGCGAAAAGACCCTCCACAAGGGCGTCGAAAAATGGAAAACCGATCAGCAACGGTGCTACCGCTTCTGGCGAATCCAGGGCACCGACTGCGCCGCCTGCATGCGCGTCTGCCCCTACGCACACCCCGCCTCACCCCTGCACAACGCGGCCCGTTGGTTCATCCGGCGGAACGCCATCGCCCGTCGCCTGGCCCTTCTCGCCGACGACTTCCTTTACGGACGTCGCCCCAAGGACAACAAGGCGTTCCCCGATTGGCACCGAACCGCCAACTGAACCTCTACAGCACGCGGAAAATGTACGCCAAACAGAAGTAGACACCAAGCCCTATGAAGAGCACGCCGGTGCCGTTTCGCGCCCACCACTCGAACTGCGAAATCCGGTTGTAGGCCTGACCTACTGCCCGGGTGCTGAAGACGATCAAGACGGCAAACAGCAGAACCGGAATCGCCGTTCCAGTGCCGTAAACCGCTGGCAGCAAAACGCGCGACTCGAACTTCGTCGACAGAGGAATCAGACTTCCGAAGAACACCGCCGCCGATCCAGGACAGAACGACAACGCGAACACGGCCCCCAAGGCGAGCCCACCCCAGATTCCCCACGACTCCACGCCGGCACCCACACGTTCTCCGAGCCCGGATCCTTTCGGCTTGAACTGCAGCAACCCCAGCAAGACCATCCCTACCAGGATCAGGGCGGGGCCCACCACCTTGTTCATGTATTTCTGAAGGAAGTTAGCGAGAACCGGGGCGGAAAGAAGGCTCGAAACCAGTAACGCGGCCAGAACGACATAGACAACCGTCCTCCCTACGGCATAGAGAAGTCCCGTCATCAACGCCGCACGTGGGCTGCCGACCCGGCGACCGATGAACGAAATCGCGGCGATATTGGTCGCCAGCGGACACGGGCTGATCGACGTGAGAACGCCAAGCCACGCCGCCGAGGCGATCGCCAACGGCAGGCTACCGCTCAAGGTCCGGCCTCCATTAGCAGCATGGACTGGGCCTCGACGTAAGCCTTGAACTTCACTTCGTCGCCGACCAGATCCCAGACCTCTTCGAGATTCTTCCACGCCTTCTGCTCGCCGTCGACGCGATTCACCAACACAAGCGAACTCGAGGTCAGCTCGAAATCTTCGGCGTAGTGTTCATGAACCGGTTCATCCAGGTTGATGGTTTTCCAGACAAGCGTACCTTTCGTGAACGCTTCCGAAAGACCATCCTCCAACGCTTCCCTCGCATAGGCCTCGATCGCGCGACACGTGCGACATCGCTGAGTGCGATGAAAATAGTACGCCGTTAAGACCGCCTCGCCCGAATCCTCGCCTCCAGGAAAGCTCGATTCCGTCCGCTCCGACCCACTCGGGGCAATCGGGCTCGGCGCTACTTCCTGAACGACCAAGTAGGCAACGCTCACTCCGACAAAAACCAACAGCGCAAACGTCAAGACCAACTTCGCGTGCATCGAATGCCTTTCACCACCTTTACGGAAGAAACCCAACCGACCCGAACGTGTCGAGCTTACGACAACAAGGCCTGGATCTCCTCCGCCGACAATACCTTCCCGCTCGACCTCACTTCACCATCGACCGCGATCGCCGGCGTCATCATGACGCCACGAGCCGTGATCTCGTTGATATCCGTGACCTTCGTCACTTCCGCGTCCAGACCCATCTCCGTAACAGCCGATCGAACGTTCGTGACCAGTGTTTCGCAGCGCGGACAACCCGGACCGAGCACCTCGATTCTCATGATGTTTTCTCCTAAGTCAATGCGACGCACCCGACACAGGCGAGTACCAGCGCAAAGGCGGTCAACAAAAAAACCGACACGACGATCGTTGTTTCACACGCGTTACCTTGTGATGTCATGCAAAGCGGCCGATGGATCCCTTGTCACATCGGATCCGACTCGCTCCCCGCGCGATACTTGATCACGTCGACACGTTCGAGTGTCACCAGTCCGTCCGACACCATCTCGTCGATGTGCGGCAGCAGTTCGTCGATCTTCTCGCGGCTGTCGACAATCTCAATCACCATGGGCAAGTCCTCAGACAACCGCAAGATCTTAGCTGTGTGCAACCGGCTGTTGGCGCCGAAACCCATCGGCCCACGAAGCACCGTCGCCCCCGCCAGGTGCAGCGACCGCGCCTTCATCACAATCGCCTCGTACAACGGCTGCCCCTGCCACTGGTCGCTCTCACCCAGAAACACCCGCAACAGATACCCGTCCTGCGGAATCTTCATCGCTAGGCTCCAAACCACCTTTCACCAAGTCGATACCCGAACCACACCGCCGCCAGCCCAAACGCGTTGCTCACAAGGATGTTCACCAGCGCCGACCGAACCTGACCATCGTTCAGCAGAGAAAAAGACTCCGCACCGAACGTCGAGAAAGTCGTGAAAGAACCGAGCACGCCCACCAGAACAGCCACGCGATACTCCTCGCGAACCAAGTGAGGCCCTGCAAACAACGCTCCAAGCAACCCGATCACCAGACAACCCGAAACGTTCACCACAAGCGTTCCGAGCGGAAACGTCCCCGTGGTCAAACGCTGCCCCCAACCCGATACGCCGTACCGCATCACCGCGCCGACGCCGCCTCCCAACGCAATCATCACGAGCTTCATCATTCCGCTGACCTCCGGTCTGCGCGCTGAATCTCCAATGTGTCACCCGCCTCGATCGCCCGTGCGGTAGCCTCACCGCCGCCGGACCAGGACCGGCGATACCGTTCGATAGGTATACCTCAAGGACGTCGCGATGTCAGTCGGAATCGGGCAAACTCGGCGGACTACAGCGTGTAACGCTCAAGCGAAGCGGGGAAAGTGCCCTGTGTCCCGCGTGCGGAGTCGTTCAAGATGCTAGAGCTTGCTCTACTCGGTAGGCAGTGCGCAAGACCCGCCGTGTTTGGCGTGATAGTCCTGATGATACTCCTCAGCTTCACAGAAAGGCCCGGCTTCCCGCACCTGCGTGACGATCTTGCGTTCCCGAAAACGCTCCGTCGCCTGGAGCGCTTCGATCGTCTTCTTCGCCGCAGTCAACTGCGCCTCGCCGACGGCGAATACGGCCGATCGGTACTGCTCGCCGACATCCGGCCCCTGACGATTAAGCTGGGTGGGATCATGAAACTTGAAGAACCACGTGAGAAGCTTCCCGTAGTCCACTTTCCCCGGATCGAACACGACCTGGACCGTCTCCGCATGACCGGTCGTCCCGGAGCAAACAGCCTTGTAGTCGGTCTCCTTAGTCTTACCGCCCATGAAACCCGACACGGCATCGACAACACCGGGAACCTGCTGAAACCGATCTTCGAGACCCCAGAAACATCCGCCCGCAAAGTACGCCGTTTCCGTCTTCGTAGATGAAGCGTCAGGATCTGGCATGGTTCCCTCCCGATAGAATTTCAACGAAGCCGAGTTCAGGCAATATCGCAATCCCGTCGGCGGCGGTCCGTCGTCAAAGACATGACCCAGATGCGACCGACACCTGGCACATTGAATCTCGACGCGAACCATGCCGTGACCCTCGTCACGCTCTTCGTGAATGTGTTTCGGATCCAGCGGCTGAAAGAAACTAGGCCAACCCGTTCCCGACGTAAACTTCGAAGTGGATGCAAACAGCGGCAGATCACAGAGACGACACGCGTACGCACCCTTCTCCTTGTTCTCCAGGTGACCACCGCAGAACGGCCTTTCCGTTCCCTTCGCGAGCAAGACCTCACGCTCTTCCGGCGACAGCTTCTTCGCCAGCGCTTCGATCCGTTCCTTGCTCAACGGAGTGATGTCATATCCGCTCTTCGAAGGACCGCGTGTTCTGTCAATGTCTGCCATGCCGATCCACACTCCGAGCCCGCCGACACATACCAACACGAGCATCACCGCTTTGATCATAAGCCCAACCGTCCTCTCCGTATAATCCAGGACGACCCCGCCAACCTTCGACAACGGATGCCGTCCAATGGTATGCATGAGTCGAACACCGGACCAGACCGAATCTGAGGCAACAGGAAGGCAGGTGATGGTGAATGACACGGACTGTGTCGGTAATGCTACACGGGAACGGGTGCCAGCGCCCAAATCCCTACTTCTGTTCGCTCACCCGAATCGGCTGAGCCCGCAACGCCTCCAAACCGTCGGGGATGCCGTCGCCATCGCTGTCGCCCGAGAACGGATCGGTCTCATGAATGAACTCCTCGAGATTGATCAGCCCATCCGAATCGAAATCTTCATCTCGATCGCTCGGGTCAGTCGGATCCAGACCGACAGCGATTTCCCACTCGTCAGGAAGAAGATCGCCATCCGCATCCGCGTAATCGACGATCGAGACTCCCTCCGAAACGCGAACCGGCAGCCCCGCCTCCGGCTCCGAGGCCGAGCAAAAGCACCCCCGATACTGATCCGTCTCAAACGCTGAGTGCGCAAACAACTCGACCGCCCGAACATAGACGCTGGCGAGTTCAACACACCGCGCCAGCTTCGGGTCACTTTCGGCGTACCGATTGTGACAACCGGCTGTCAGTTCCTGCAGAAACAGCGCGTCGCAATCCGACTTGACGCTACCGCACGTGCGGTAGCACACATCGTGATCGTTGCACGCCGACGTGAAGCACGCCAGTCCCATCGGACAGTCCGGAACGAGAACGCCGAGCATCCCCTGCGGTCCGCAGCCGTTCGCCACGTACGTACAACTGAAACCGTTCGGTTCCTCCATCGACGCTATCGAGATCGAGTCGGACCCTGGCGGCGACGACCCCTCGAAGATGGCATCGAGCACGCCACCGCACCCTGCCGCCAACCCGGCAAAACCGAGGATGATCACAAACGCAGACCAATACCGAGAGTCGCCGGCCATTCTCCTCACGCTGTCTCAACGCCTCTGTGCGACCTACGAATCCTTGATCAAGTTCTCCACAACGCCAGGATCGGCCAGCGTGGACGTATCACCGATGTCCTCGGGCTTCCCTTCGGCAATCCTCCGCAAAATCCGTCGCATGATCTTACCGGAGCGCGTCTTCGGCAGACCCGGTGCCCAGTGAACGACATCCGGCGCCGCGATCGGACCAATCTCCTTGCGAACGTGCTTGACCAGTTCCTTCTTCAACTCGTCAGTGTACGCCTCGCCCGTCTTGAGCGTCACATAGGCGTAGATCCCCTGCCCCTTGATCTCGTGCGGATACCCCACCACGGCGGCCTCGGTCACCTTCGCGTGTGAAACCAGCGCGCTCTCAACCTCGGCCGTTCCCATCCGGTGACCCGAAACGTTGATGACGTCATCGATGCGGCCCGTGATCCAGTAGTACCCGTCCTCGTCGCGCTTGCAGCCGTCGCCCGTGAAGTAGAGACCCGGGCAGCGACTGAAGTAGATTTCCTTGAAACGCTCATGCTCACCGTAAACCGTCCGCATGATACCAGGCCACGGCTCTTCAATGAACAACGCACCGCTGCACGCACCGTCCAGTCTCTTGTTCTGATCATCCAGTAGCAGCGGCTTGACCCCGAAGAAAGGAAGCGTAGCCGAACCGGGTTTCGTGGCCGTCGCACCGGGCAGCGGCGTGATCAAGATCCCGCCCGTCTCCGTCTGCCACCACGTGTCGACAATCGGGCACGTCTCCTTCCCGACCAAACGGTGATACCACATCCACGCCTCGGGGTTAATCGGCTCGCCCACCGTACCCAACAGGCGCAGGCTCGAAAGATCTCGCTTCTTCACCGGATCGTCGCCCTCACGCATGATCGCCCGGATCGCCGTCGGCGCCGTGTAGAACTGGTTGACCTTGAACTTGTCCACGACATCCCAGAACCGCCCGGCATCGGGATACGTCGGAATACCCTCGAACATCAGCGTCGTCGCGCCACTGCAAAGCGGCCCATAGACAATATAGGAGTGACCGGTCACCCAGCCGATGTCGGCCGTACACCAATAGACGTCACCGTCGTGGTAGTCGAAGACGTACTTGAACGTCGTAGCCGTGTAGACCATGTATCCGCCGATCGTGTGGAGCACGCCCTTGGGCTTCCCCGTCGAACCCGATGTATAAAGAATGAACAGCGGATCCTCAGCGTCCATCCACTCCGGTTCGCACTCCGGTGACGCGTTCTTCATCGTGTCGTGCCACCAATGGTCACGCCCGGCCTTCATGTCGACGGCCACCTTCTCAGGACCCACCCGCTGCGACACGATGCAGGTCTTCACGACGACCCCTTGCTTCGCCGCGAGATCCATCGCCTCATCCGCATTCGCTTTGAGGTTGACCGGCTTGGCGCCGCGGAAGACCCCGTCCGTCGTCACGAGAAACTCGCACGTACAATCGACAATCCGGTCAGCCAGCGAATCGGGACTGAAACCGCCGAACACGATGGAATGGATCGCACCGATCCGCGCACAGCCGAGCATCGCGATCGCCAGCTCGGGAATCATCGGCATGTAGATCGAGACCCGATCGCCCTTCTTGACGCCGTACGTCTTGAGAACATTGGCGAATTTGCAGACCTCCGCATGAAGTTCCCGATACGTCATCCGCGCGTCTTCGCCAGGCTCGTTGCCTTCCCAGAGAATCGCCTCCTGATCGCCGCGGGTCTTCAAGTGGCGATCCAGCGCGTTGTAAGTGATGTTCGTCTTCGCCCCGACGAAGTACTGGATCGAGATCTCGTTCGAGAAATCATATTCTCGGACTTTGCTCCACCGCTTCTGCCAGAAGAACTGGTCTGCCATCTCCGTCCAGAACCCGTCAGGATCGTCAACGGATCGCTGATACATCTCGCGATACTGCTCGATCGAAGGGATATGGGCCTTCGCCTGAAACGCACGGGGCGAAGAAAAAAGACGGGCACCGGATTCGGTGGCATCGCGTGTGAGCGTCTCGGCCATGAGTTGATACTCCTTGCGTTTACGTTATGGGTCTGGCCCGGAAAACTCCGATGGTGTCACTCCCCAGCGCTACCGGGATACGTAGTTACGTTGATGTATCGTCCACGTCAACCGCCGACACCAACTCATCGGCGACGTCAGCCCCGCCTTCGTCGCCATCGAGCAGATTCACGAGCGCATCGGCCGTTCGTTGCGTGGCCCCCTGATGATCACGGACAACCTCACGGGCGCAACGACCCAGTTCGACCGCTCGCCCACCTTCGTCCCGTAATATCGTCGCCACGACCGAGGCCAGGGACTCGGCGGACTCGACGACACGAACGGCGCCACGCCCCTGCAACGCGTCTATCGGAAGCTCGAAGTTGTCGGTGTGCGGACCGACCACAATCGGCTTGCCCAGTGCAGCCACTTCCATCGGGTCCGAGCCTCCCATCGGAACCAGCGAACGCCCCACGAAGACCACGCCGGCGAGCGAGTAGAACTTGCGTAACTCACCCATCGTGTCACCCAGGATGACCGACGAATCGCCGACGGGCGGAGCGCTTCCCGCTGTGTGTTCGCTTCGCCGAAGGCAGTCGAAACCGACTCGCGCAATCAACCGCGCGACTTCATCAAAACGCTCCGGTTTCCTGGGTACGATCGCCAGCAGCGGCGCTGCGACATCGCCACCAGTCAGTGAACCACATTGCACGCTCCGTGCCGCACCGCGCCACGTGCGCAGCAATCGCTCATACGCATCAAGAACGATCGCCTCCTCACCCGGTCCCGTACTTCCACACACCCATAGCGTGCGCGACGAAGCAATGCCCATCGCACGCGCAAGCGCATCCGCACCGTCAACATGATCACAAACGGCAGCCGAATCCCATTTCATGGAAGACGTCACAACGACTCGCGCAGACGGAACACCCAATTCTCGAAACCGAGATGCAATCGTCTCGTCCTGCGCGCCGACCCACGTGAGATCACGGAACATCGATCGCGCCAACGACCCCAACCGACGCAAACGCCTCGCGCTTCGATCCGTCAATCGACCGTTGACCACCGCGACGGGAATCCCACGACGCCTCGCCAGCCGCACCAGGTTGTACCACACCTCCTGCTCGACCAGCACAATCAGGCTCGGACGTACGCGACGCAACACGCGCGACACAACCAAACGAAAGTCGAGAGGAAATCGAAAGACCTTCTCGCGGCCATAGAGTTGAACCGCTCGCGCAAACCCCGTGTCCGTCGTCGTCGAAACGACGATGTCCACGTCGCCGCAACGCTCCCGCAACGCATCGACAAGCCGAGGCGTCGCGTTGATCTCCCCAAGCGATACCGCGTGGATCCAGATCCGCGACCGATCGCTGGCGAACGCTCGAACGAACCCCAGCCGCTCACTCCAACCCCGACGGTTCTTCCCCACGAACACCATCTGATAGAGCAGGACCGGAAGGTATACCAGCCCCGCCAACAAGTAGACAAGATCAGCGATCAGCCACATAAGGCGCGTGATCCTACCATACAGCAGCCCGGACACCACCAAACCGTCCCGACGCCCCCCCACCTGATTCTCAAAACGCAACCGCAAACACGCTACCGGAATCGTTTCGTTCGGATCTGCTCGATCTGCACGAAATCGTGGTGCTTGCCCTTGTTCATTCCAGGGCACATTTGGTGCGCAGAATTCCAGGCGTCCTGCGAACGCAGATTCTCATTCCAGAAAGGCCAGGTACGGCATTGGATAGGCCGAACCGAGTGAATCCGACACGACGTCCTCTTGCCATGACGCTCGAGGAACACGCAGTCGCCGCCCGGAAGCTCCGTGAGGCTATACCGCAAACCGACCCGTCGAACTTCCGACTTCTCCAGCCAGCCATCCGTACGTCCGAGAAACGCCGCGATCCGCCGGATGTCATCCTTCGTCACCCACACGAATCCCGGAGCACCGCTGCAGCAGTTTCCACACTGCGTACATTCGAAGCTCAGACCTGTCTGATACCACTTCGGACGCGTCATAACACTCACGTTGTTCATCCCGACCCAGGGCATGACGTCACCGCTCCACCGCGGCCTCGCCAAACTCAAAAGCGATCCCACCACCATGTCAAACAAACGAAGGGTCCGATACCGTTCCTCATCCTACTCGCCGCATAACGTATGGTCTAGATGGTCGTGGCCCGTCATACGCGCGGTGAATCCGTCACACCCAGGCTACGACCTCATGACGGTTGAAGGAACGGTTCTGTGCTGACCACGTCGCGGTCGGCACGACCGACCTCAGGGGAAAAGGCCGGTAATGTCGAAGCACAGCCTGACTTGGATCGCGATCATCGTGGTCATCACCACGATGTTCCTCAAGCTCCCACCCATGGTCGCCAAGCAGGACGCCGTCCTCCGAACCTACGGTGCCCTCGTCGAAGTCGACGCGCTCGCACGCCAGAAGTACGTCGAGCCCGTCCTCGATGACCGCCTCGTCCACGGCGCGATCCGCGGAATGATGATGCAGCTCGACCCCTACAGCGGCTACATCGCACCCAACGAACTGCCTGCCTTTGAAAGACGAAACGACGGCGAGTACATCGGAATCGGCGTCGAACTCGGATACCGCGACGGGCACCTCGAGGTCGTGGCACCCATCGAAGAGAGCCCGGCCGCACTCGCCGGAATCCTCGCCGGGGATACGCTCCTCGCAATCGACGGCCGCGACGTCGAGGGATACTCCGTCTTTGACGTCGAAGAACTGCTCGCCGGCCCGCCCGGCTCCAGCGTGCGGCTCGAAGTGCTTCACCCCGGCGATGCCCAAGCGCACGAAATAGACGTGATCCGCGGCGCAGTCACCATGACCACCGTTCGCGGATTCGCCCGCGACACCGAAGGAAACTGGATCTACCTGATCGATGAGCAGAAAGGCATCGGCTACATCCGAATCAGCAGCTTCCTCGGGAGCACCATGCGCGAATTCGACGCCGTCACCGCACAGCTCCTCCGCCACGATCGTAGCAACCTGATCCTCGATCTGAGATTCAACCCCGGCGGAATCATGAAACAAGCCATCGCCATGGTCGATCGCTTCATCGACGGCGGTTCAATCGTCTCCACCGTCAACCGGCGCAACGCCGTCCACGACTATCGCGCAAGACCTCGGACGCCCTTGGCAAACGTGGGACTGGTCGTGCTCGTCAACGGAGCAACCGCCAGCGCCGCAGAGATCGTAGCCGGCGCGCTCCAGGACCATGGCCGAGCCAAAATCATTGGGCAACGAACCTTCGGTAAAGGCTGCGTCCAGCACATGATCTACCTCACCGAGCACGCAGCCGCCGTAAGCCTGACCACCGCCTACTACCGCCTGCCAAACGGTCGGATTATTCACCGCACGCCCAAGAACCGCGACTCCGATCACTGGGGTGTCACGCCGGATAGGGAAGTCTACTTGAGCGAGTCCGAGGTTCGCGCCATCGCCGAGCGACGCCGTGAAATCGATCGGCGCAACGTCGCCCTGTCGCCCAGCGGACCTGCCGCCGACTCCGAGGTCTACCGCGATCCACAACTCCGCGACGCCCTCGCACTGTTACGACAGGCTCTCGCGACCCACCCTCCCACGAGAGCGCCATCCACAGCCGCCCGCTAACGACCCCTGCGATAACGCTCCAACCTCCGCTCGATAATGCGCAGGGTGCATTCTGATGCACCTTCCTCACGGGGTGCCATGCCCAAGCCGAAGGCGCGGGCATGCTGTGTGGCACCGGTTTCCATCCGGTGGACCGCTCCCCAACTGCCAGGATCGCTCTGCCGATAGGGCCTGGCGCGCAGCTCGATGCACCTTCCGACCGCTCCCCCCTTGACAAGGGGGGATTCAGGGGGGTCTGTTTCTTTGACTGAGAACTGACGACTGACCACTGATCCCCCTTGGATCACTCCCCCCAATCTGCTACCCTATACACTCGTAAAGGCCATTCACCGGAACCCGAGGCCATGCCCACGCGCATCATCTTGATCGCCGTTGCGGCCGTGACAACCACTGTTGTCGTGCAGGCCGACGAAGTGCTCTATCGGTATGAGGGGAATGTCGTACCGTATGACGCATCGGCCGAATGGCTTATCTTTGATCCATGCGAGCCGCCGTGCAGTGAATCCATCGAGAATGGTCATTTCGTCCTTCGGTTCGATGATGGCGGCAACTCGGCGAACTATAGTCACTTGATAGCTTCGTCGACGGATGTCCCCCCGCCTACATTATGGGTAGAGTGGCGGTTCCGATCCAATCGTCCGATCGGACCGAACTTTTTTGCCTGCGATGGCCAGTTGTCGATTACATATCGGAACACTCAAGAGACCGTCAACATGTACGGCAACGCGGCAATCTCGCGGAGTGGTGACGATGCGATCTTCGGCCTGGACATCGACGAGGTACACACGTATCGCTTCGAGAGTCTGGACGGGCAAGACTATCGAGTATCGGTGGATGGTGAGGTTTTCATTGACGTTCGCTTTGATAATGACACGTTCGGTGCCCACTATCTACAACTCCGCGGCCAGGGCGGCTGCACCGCCTTTCCCAATGCTATCAATGAATGGGATTTCGTGCGGTACGGAACGATTTCGTTCGGGGAGCAGATCATCGCCTCCGACCCGCCGGCCGGAATGCTGAACAGCGCTCAGCACGGCAGTCTCGATCGCTTCACCGTGACCTTTGACGCGGCCAACTACGTCTACATCGACGAAGTAACCGTCAACGTTACCGGCGGCATCGCGCCCACCGTGATCCATACCCGCCGTCGGGAAAACGATGAGCCGGACACCGTGGAGATTGTCTTGGATCGCCCGATCCCCCTGAATCAGACAACGACCTTCACCTTTAACGATGGTACGGCCACGAACGTTGTCGAGTACACGTTGCAGCGGATCGATACCGACGGGGATGGCCTGTTCGACGACACGGATAATTGCCCGAATCATCCCAACTCGGCCCAGGCGGATTGCGACAACGACGGTGAGGGCGACGTCTGCGCTATGGCTGACTGTGCCGGCGTCCCGGCCTGCGGCGACTGCAACGGCAACCTCCTTCCCGACGGCTGTGAGCCCGACACCGACGGTGACGGCCTGATTGACCTTTGCGATCCCTGCCCGCAGGAATTCGTCAACGACGAAGACGGTGACGGCGTGTGTTTCCCAGCCGATCAATGTCCGACGGATGCCGGCAAACTAGTTCCAGGCCTCTGCGGCTGCGGCATGTCGGACGTGGACTCCGACCTCGACACCGTGCCCGACTGCCAGGATCGCTGTCCTGGCCAAGATGACCTTCGCGATGCCAACGACAACGGCAATCCCGACTGCCTGGAGCCCGACATCGTTCCAACCGCATCCACCTGGGGTCTGGCGATCCTGGCGGTTGCGCTGCTATGTCTGGCCCGAAGACTCTTCAGACGCCACCGCCACAACGCCGCATGAAGTTGCGCTAAAACCGAACCGGCTCGTCGTACCGGCCATAAACCTCGACAAGACGTGACGTCAACTCCCCCACGGTCGCATAAGCTTTGACCGCCTCGACGATCGCCGGCATCACGTTTGATCCCGCCTTCGCATCCGCCGACACGCGATCCAGCGCCGACGCTACCGCCGCACCATCCCGTTCCACGCGCACCCGGTTGAGCCGTTTGACTTGCTCGCCGCACACTGTTTCGTCGAACGGATGAAACTCGACCTGCGGCTGCTCCTCGTCCAGCTCGTAGCAATTCACACCGACTTTGCGCGTCTCACCGCGCTCGAGCTTGCGCAGATCCTCGTACGCCTGCTTCGAGACCGCCGCCTGTATGCGCCCGTCCGAGACCGCCTGCACGATCCCGCCCTGCGCATCCAGCTCGTCCATCGCCCCGCGGATCTTCTCTTCCATCTGGTTGGTCAGTGTCTCGACGTAGTACGACCCCCCGAGCGGATCGACCGTGTCGCACAATCCCATCTCTTCGACGAGAATCTGCATGGTGCGCAGCGAAATCCGCGCCGCCTTCTCCGAGGGAATCGTGTACGCCTCGTCGTACGAACAAAGAGCCATCGTCTGCGTACCGGAAAGGGCGCTGATCAGTGCATAGTACGCACTGCGGACGATGTTGTTCTCCGGCTGTTCGATCGTCAGACCGCCGCCGCCGCCCCCGGCGATCATTCGCATCCACATCGACTTGGGATTCTCCGTCCCGTACCGCTCCTTGAGCATGCTCGCCCAGAGTCGCCGCCCCGCTCGGAACTTCGCCACCTGCTCGAACAGATTGCCGTGAATGTCGAAATTGAACGACAACCGCGAGGCGAACTCGTCGATCTTGAGCCCCCGCGCGAGTACATGATCGATGTACGCCTTGGCGATACAAAATGCGTAAGCCATCTCCTGAACCGGGCTCGCACCCGATTCGCGTATGTGATAGCCGCAGACACTGACCGGGCTGTAAAGCGGTGCATGCTCGGCGCAGTAAAGAATCGTATCGCCGACCAGCTTGATCGACGGCTCCACCGGAAACACCCACGTGCCTCGGCCGATGAACTCCTTGAGAATGTCGTTCTGCGCCGTCCCACGCAGTTGCTTGAGGTCATACCCCCGCTTCTGCGCCATCGCAAAATACATGGCGATGAGAACCGCCGCCGCGCCGTTGATCGTCAGCGACACGGTGATCCGATCCAGATCGATCCCCGCAAACGCGATCTCGAAATCCTCCAGCGTGTCGACGGCCATACCGACGCGGCCGACCTCACCCTGAGCGAGCGGGTCGTCCGAGTCCAGACCGCACTGCGTCGGCAGATCAAACGCGACGTTAAGCCCCGTCTGACCGTTCGCGATGAGGTAACGAAACCGCTCGTTCGTTTCCGCAGGCTGCCCGAACCCGGCGTATTGACGCATCGTCCAAGGACGCTTGCGGTACATCAGATCGTGAATGCCGCGCGTAAACGGAAACGCACCAGGCTGCCCGACACCATCGGATCCGCCGCTCTGCTGAACATCTTCCGCCGTGTAGAGCGGCTTGATCTCGATGCCCGATTCGTTCACCACGCGCCGCGGCGATTTGTCGTTCTTTCCCGCCGTCATGACACCTTCTCGCGGATGAAACCGACAAGCGAGTCCAGCTCCGACCCGACGGCGAACACCCCGTCCACCCCCAGCGTGCGCAGCGCCTCCTGATCACGCTGCGGGATGTTCCCCCCCACGATCCACAGCTTGTCGCCCAGGCCGTATTCCTTTTGCAGCGCCCCGAATCGCTCACAAATCGGAACGTGCGAGCCGGAGAGGACCGACAACCCGATGACATCCACATCCTCATCCCGCGCGATGCGCGCGATTTCCTCCACCGACTTCCTGAGCCCCGTGTAGATTACCTCGAAACCCGCCTCCATCATCGCGCGCACGACGACCTTGGCACCGACGTCATGTCCGTCGAGACCAGGCTTAGCCACAAGCACTCGAATTCTGTGACTCTCGTTCATACACTCACCTTCACCGAAGAGACGCTCCGCCGCGCCCTCACCTCATGACCCCATCACGAGAGGCTCGCGTCTTCGCCTTCCCCCATGTAGCGCCGCCCTTCATGGGCGGCGCCCACCCTTCATGGGCAGCGCCCACCCTTCATGGGCAGCGCCGGCCACGTAGCATCCGCTGTGCGGACCAACCGCTGTGCACTCCCGTAGGGTCCGCTGTGCGGACCAACCGCTCCCCCCTTGCCAAGGGAGGACTCAGGGGGGTCTGTTTCTGTTTCTTTCGTTTGCCGGGTGCCCCATTCTTGCGCAGCAAGGGTGGGGGACGGAACGGATAGCCGAAAGACCGTAGGGTCCGCTGTGCGGACCAACATCCGCAGCCTGAAAGGCCGCAAGATCTTAGCCGGTGGCAAGGCCGACTTGTCGGACGCCGCCACCGGACCACGTCACCCCCAACCATCGCGACCCTGTAAGGGTCGAAGAAGATGTCATCCCAGACTGAAGTCACGTACGCGACAACTCCTTCGCAATGATCGTCTTCAAGATCTCACTCGTACCACCACCATAAAGCGTAAACCGGATGTCACGGAAATAACGTTCCGCGTTGAACTCCCGCGCGTACCCATACGAACCCAATATACGCGTCGCTTTGTCACAAATACTCGTCGCGCTCTCCGTGGCAAACAGCTTCGCCATCGCTGACTCTCGGTGCACCGGTCGATCCGCACGCCTCAGCCAAGCCGCGTAATGCACGAGGTGCGTCGCCGCCTCCAGATCCGTACCCATCTCGGCAAGGCTCATCTGAACCGCCTGAAATCGGTTGATCGGCCGGCCGAACTGCACGCGATTCGCCGCGTATTCCAGCGCCTCACTCAGCGCAGCCCGTGCTACACCGATGGCCAGCGCCCCGGTGATAATCCGCGTGTCCGCCAACGTCTTGCGAAGACTGAACTCGCCCTCCCCCTCCTCGCCGAGGCGTTGTTCATCCGGAACGAAACAGTCCTGAAAGAACACCTCAGACGTCGGTACAGGACAACACCCCATCTTTTCGATCGCCCGCCCCACGTTCAGTCCGGGGGCGTCGCGCTCGACAAGAAACACCGTCAACTTCTTGTCCTCACCGGTTCGCGCAAATACCGTAAAGAAATCAGCCACCGTCGCCTGCGTGATCCACGTTTTCTGTCCGGTAAGGCGATAGCCGCCGTCCACCTTTTCAGCCGCCGTACTGATCGACGAAAGATCGCTCCCCGCATCGGGTTCGGTGATGCAGATCGCGCCGTACTTCTCGCCGGCGATCGCGGGGCGAAGCCACCGCTCGTGAATCGCCTCATGACCATAGGCGAAGAGAAAATGTGTCCCCATCAAAGACTGCATCGCGGCGACGACACCGACCGACATGGATCCGCGCGCGATCTCCGTCAAGGCCAGACAGTACGAGAGCAGGTCCAGCCCGACCCCGCCCAGCGACTCCGGATACCGAAGACCGTAGAACCCCAGGTCCGCCAGTTCTCGGAGCAGATCCCGCGGAATCTCGCCGGCTTCATCGATCTCCGCGGCGCGCGGCGCGATCCGCTCGTCGCTGAAGCGTGCAAACGTGTCACGAAGAAGTCGTTGTTCTTCCGAAAGATCAAAGTCCATTCGTTGGTCACTCGATCCACACGTGCGCGACCCAACGGTTCCACCACCGCTAGGAACTCACACGTTCCCTTCGCCGAAGCGTCGCCTCATCATCAACGTCAAACGTCTGCTCGTTGACGATCACACCGTAAACATCGCGCGCCCGTTCGACCGAAGTCACTCCGTTGCGTACCTCCCTCGCCACAAGATCCGCGGGGCGCTTCTTCGGATCACCAAATCCACCACCGCCGCCGGCCATCTGCCGGTATCGCGTGCCTTTGGGCACACCGGTCAATAGGTCCAGACTCTTCGGTACATGGTCGCGCCCATCCGGATAGCGAAGCGTGATCGAATTCAAGCTGCCCACGCCACCGCCGTCGAGCCCAAACGCGGGCTCCACATCACCGTCACCGAAGATGACGAGCTGCGTGTTGTCGGAACCGATGTCGATCACCGTCTCCACGCCCAGCCCGCCCCGCCACCGACCACCGCCGCCCGAGTCGCAAATGTACTCATGGCGAACCAGAAGATGAGGCGTCTGCTGCTCGAACATCTCATAGTCCTGATCCAGCACGCCACCGGCCGCGTCGATCATGCCGATGTGGTCATATCCGTCCACACCGTTCAGCGCACCCGACCCGCCCTTGAGACCCATGAAGCAGATGTCCACATACCGCTCGTTGTTGCGAGGATCGAGCCCCGTCGTCAACGAGCACAGCAGATGATTCCAGCCCGCCGTCACACGATCCGGAACGACCGGCGCCAGCGCCCGCGCGATCGCATCTGCGTTGCACGGACAAAGATGATTACCGTAGGTCGTCGCCGCCGGATAAGCGGCGTTGAGAATCGTCCCTTCCGGAATAATGATGTCGATCGGCTCGACCATCCCCTGATTGTGCGGAATGTCCGGGTTGACCATCTGCAGAAACGTCAGAATCGCCGCCGAAGCACTGGACGTGTACGTCCCGTTCACGAACGCATTCGACTGAGCGTCCGTCTCGCTATAGTCAAACGTGATCCGCCGATCCCTGACGACGACCTTCACCCGAATCTGATACGTCTTGCCGACGTTCCGCCCGTCATAGTAAACGGTCGACTCACCGCAATACGCCCCGTTGGGAATCGTCGCGATCTCCGCCTCCATCATCTTCCGCGTCGAAGCGAACAACGCCCCCTTGTGACTCTCGAAACACGACAGCCCATACTTCTCCAGCAGCCGGTGCATGCATCGCTCAGCCACAACGCACGAACCGATCTCCGCCCGCATGTCCTGCTGCACGATCTCCAGACGAATGTTCGCGAAAATCAGATCCCAGACATCTTTCCGCAGCTTCCCCTTCTCATAAACCTTGACCGGCGGAATCCGCAGCGCTTCCTGCCACACCTCCGTCGCGTTGGGGTTATACCCTCCCGGAACGGCCCCACCAATGTCCGCCTGATGCCCCTTGCACGCCGCCCAAGCCACGAGCGCGTCGTCAAAGAAGATCGGCTTGAACACCGCCACGTCGTTGTTCTGATTCCCCATACTGAAGACGTCGTTGTGAAAGATCACGTCCCCCGGGTGAATGTCCTCGCCGAAGTACTCGAGGATATACTTGCACACAGGCCCGAGCGAAAACGACAGAATCGGAAGATTTTCCGTTTGCTCGAGCATGTTCCCCTGAGCGTCATAGATCCCCGTGACGAAGTCCTTCGCCTCGCACAGAATCGGACTACGCGTCGTCTGCTGCAACGAGATGCTCATCTCGTCCGTGATCGACTTGAACGCCCGAGCGAACACCGACAGCAGAATGGGATCCACGTCACTCATGCCACCAACTCTCGCACCGACTCCGAAAGCCTTTCCTCACACCCCTTGCGATACACCACGAAGCTACCGTACCGATCGCACAGACAATCAAAAGACGACGTCAACAGAATCGTCGTATTCACCTGCTCAATCACCGCCGGCCCACACAGATAATGCCCATGCCTCGTCCGATGGCCGTCATAAACCGAAACACGCCTCGACGCCCGCTCCTCCGGAACATACACGCTCCGCTCGCCCTTGATCGCGCCGCTCGCATCCGACCCCGACCGCTCCTCCTGGGCAAACGCCGGCTTCTGCGTCCGACCCACCGCGCGGACCCGCACGTTGATCAGCTCGATCGCCCCGTCTTCCTCTTCCAACGAATACCCGTACATCCGAAGATGCTCCGCGTGAAAATCCTTGGCGATCGCCGCACCATCGCCGCGCCGAACCGCCTCCACCGACACCGGAAACGAAACCTCGTGATACTGCCGCGCATAACGGCAATCCAGCTTCAAACCGAATTCCCGCCGCCCTTCCTCGATCCGCTCCGACGCCAGCAACCCATCCCCCTCACCCATCATCTTCGCAATCGTCGCCGACAGCGCCTTCCAGTCGATCTGATCAAACCGCGCCACAAACGAAGCCACGAAGTCGTGCTCCAGATCACTCATCAACATCCCAGCCGCACAAAAAATCGACGATTCTCTCGGCACGATGAACAGCGGAATCTCCAACTCCAGACAGATCGTGCACGCGTGAAGAGGACCGGCGCCCCCGGCTGCAACAAGCGGAAACTCCCGCGGATCAAACCCGCGCTTGATCGAAATCTCACGCACCCCCTGCGCCATGTTCGTATTGATGACCCGATACATCCCCGCCGCCGCCTCTTCCACCGACAGCCCCATCGGCTTCCCCACCCGCTCCTCGATCGCGCCCACCGCCGCGTCGCGATCAAGCGGAAGCTTCCCACCCGCAAAGAAGTCCGACGCCAGATACCCCAGCACCAGATCCGCATCCGTGCAGGTCGGCAGCGTTCCGCCACGCCCATAACACGCAGGCCCCGGATCCGCCCCCGCACTCTGCGGACCCATCCGAAGCAATCCACCCTCGTCGATCCACGCGATACTCCCACCGCCCGCACCGATCGTCACAATGTCGAGCATCGGCAGCGCGATGCGATAACGATTGATCTCACCCTCCGTCACGACAATCGGATTCCCATCACGAACCATCGCCGCGTCGAAGCTCGTCCCCCCCATATCCACCGTGATGCAGCTCTGCTCGTCGTGAAGCTGCACATAGCACAACCCCGCACCAGGCCCCGCCGCCGGCCCCGACAGCAACGTCAGCGCCGGACGCGCCTGCGCAACCTCAGGCGACATGATCCCCCCGTTCGACTGCATGATCAGCAGCGTCCCACCGAACCCGATCTCCGCAAGGCGTGCCGTCAGGCGATCCAGATAGGAACTGAGCTTGGGACCCACGTACGAATTGAGCACCGTCGAACTGACCCGATCATAGAACCGAATCGACGGCAAGAACGACGATGACACCGTGAGATACGCATCCGGTAGCTCGCGCCGAACCAACTCCGCCGCCGCCGCCTCCTGCTCCCCGTTCGCGAACGAGTTCATAAAGCAGATCGCCACCGCTTCCACGCCCTCTCTGCGAAACAGCTTCACGGCGTGTCGAACGTCCTCAATCTCGAGCGGTGCGACAACTTCTCCGCAGTAATTCAGCCGCCCCCGCACCGGCTGCCTCAGATAACGAGGCACGAGCGGCTCGACGTTCGTATACCGGTTGTTATATTGCTCCTCGCGAATGCCGCGCCGCATCTCCAACGCATCGCGAACACCTTCAGTCGTCAAGAGCCCGGTCTTCGCACCATTCCCCGTGAGCGCCGCATTCGTCGTCACCGTCGTCCCGTGAACGATCGTCTCGATCGACTCGACCCACGCCCCCAGCGACAACCCCACGCTCTTCGCCGCGTCGATCAGCCCGTTGACCACACCCACCGACGGGTCAGACGGCGTAGACAGCGTCTTGAAGATGCGCGGCGAGGCGCCCTCCTGCGTAATCAGGAAATCCGTGAACGTCCCACCCACATCGATGCCGACCTTGAAACTCATGAGGCAACCACGCCCGCGTGAAAACTCCGGCTGTGCTCGACACCCCGGTAAAACGCCGCGTGGTTCACCTTGCGCAGCGCCGGCGGAAGTCTCGCCTCACCAAAACTCCAGAATTGCTCCGCCGAAACCGGGAGAAGCTCCGATCCCAGCAAACACCCGAGCATCACCATGTTCAGCGCCTTCGTCGACCCCGACGCCTTGGCCTGCTCCGTCGCATCCAGCGTATGCACGTGCGGCGTCGACTCTCGCACGCAGCTCAGCAGTTTCTCTACGTCGGGGTACCGCCCGTCACCTTCCTTGAGAACGTACTGCTGACCCAGAACAAAAGGAATCACCGGTGCCACATTCAGGTAAACCACCGTCTGTTCAGACAGAAACGACAGCGCGCGAACCGTCTCCACCGGTTCAAACCCCACGACAAAGTCGGCTCGACCGCGCCCGATGCGCGGACTGATACCCCCATCCACAATCACGGATGACTGAACGCTCCCGCCCCGCTGCGCCATCCCGTGCAACTGACCACTGACCACATGGTGTCCGCGATCGACGAACACGTCACACAGCAGGCGCGCCGCCGTCAGCACGCCCTGACCGCCGGTTCCCACGATCAGGATCCGACGGCCGCTACTCCGTCCTGCACCCTCCGCGGACGTCATTTCGCCACCTCCGCCGCCACAGGTCGGATTGCGTCGCGCGTGCACAAATCCGCGCAAAGCTCACACCCGTCGCACAGATCCTGATCGATCACGTATTCGCCGTCGACCACAAAGATCGCCGGGCATCCCAGCTGCCGCACGCACAGGGAACACGCATTGCACGCGTCCTGATCAATCGCAAACACAGGCCGCTGCTCCTTGCGGCTTCGGCGATCATTCACCACGCACGGAGAGTGACACACCACGACATTCACGCCGCGACCCGTCTTCGCCGCCTTCAGCGCCTCGCGCGCCGTTCCCTCCTCGAAGGGATCGATCGAGAAGACGTCCGTAATCCCCAGCCCCCGAACCGCATCCTCAATCGAAAACGGCGATCCATTCTCTCGGTGAACCTCGTCCTCCTTGCGAACCGACGCCACCGGATGACAACGATCCGTCGTCACACTCGGCTGGAAACCCGTCATCGCCGTAATGTAATTGTCCAGGATCACCACGGTGATGTCGTCGTGCGCCTGAACCGCATTCGCCAGCGCGGGCAGCCCGCTGTGAAAAAACGTAGAGTCCCCGATATACGCGACGGTCCGTTGCCCAGTCGTTCTCGCGATCCCCGACGCCTGCGATATCGACGACCCCATACACAGCAGAACATCACACGCCTGAAACGGCTCGCCGTAACCCAGCGTGTAGCAACCGATATCGTTGCAGTACACCGTCTTCTTACCGAAGACCTCGCGCACCCGTTGAAAACTCGTTCGATGAGGACAACCCGGACACAGCACAGGAGGCCGCGCAGGAAGCGCCGGAACATCAACCGAAGGAACCGACCGAGCGCCCAGCCCCGCGAAACGGCGAACCGCGTCTTCCACAAGATCCGGCGAATACTCATTCTCGATCGGAAAGTGACCGCTGTGTTTGCCGAAAACCTCGACGCTTCGCTGGTTGCGGAACGCAGCGAGGCTGACACACTCCTCCACCAGCGGCGTCAGCTCCTCGACAACAAGAACCCGATCCACCTCGTCCAAAAACGAAAGGAGAACCGACTCCGGGATCGGATACGCCCCAACCTGTTGCAGCGTCATCTGCTCGCTCAGACCAAGATCCTCGATCACCTGCGACACATACGCATACCCGATTCCGCTCGCGATGATCCCACGCCGACCCCCGCCCGTTCGCGGAAAAAACGGCGATGAAGCCAGCATCTCCTCCGCCCGCCGAAACCGATCGCTGAGTTCCATCCGCATTCGCTTCGCATTCGTCGGAATAGGCACATACCGCGTCGGATCCTTCACAAAGCGAACCTCGTTCCGTTTCGCGGGCAGCGCACCAAGTTCCACCATCCCGCCGCTATGGCAGACCCGCGTCGTGGGCCGCATGAGCACCGGGAGTCGCGTCTTCTCCGAAAGCTCGAACGCGTACCGCGTCATCAAACGCGCGTCTTCCGGCGTCGCCGGGTCGAAGACGGGATAGTAGAGAAAACGGCTGAAATGCCGCTGATCCTGCTCGTTCGGGCTCGTAATCAACGACGGATCCCCCGCCGAAACGATCACCATCCCCCCCTCCACACCCACATACGGCATGGTCGACGCGGGATCCGATGCGTAGCTAAGCCCCAGGTGCTTCATGCTGCACATCGACCGCACGCCCGTCAGGCTCGCCCCGAACGCGACCTCGATCGCCACCTTCTCGTTGATCGAATACTCAAACCAAATGTCCGCGTCTTCGGCAATCCGGGCAAACGTATCCCCCACCTCAGACGAGGGCGTACCCGGATAGCAGGAAAAGAACTGAACACCCGCTTCCAACGCCCCCCGCACGATCGCGAGGTTCCCCAGCGTACACAAATGCCCACCCGGGCGGTCCTGCAGAATCTCGTGTTTGCCTGCCATACGAGTCTCGTCCCTCACCGTCTGTGTAGCACCGGCTCTCAACCAGTGAGCATTCAAGCCGTGTGGCACCGGTTGCCAACCGGCGGGCGTTCAAGCTACAGATCGTAGGGTCCGCTGTGCGGACCACCGCCCCCCCCCTTACCAAGCGGGGATTCAACCCGTAGGGTCCGCTGTGCGGACCACCGCTCCCCCCTTGCCAAGGGGGGATTCAGGGGGGTCTGTTTTTTCTTTCTTCCCGCCATCAACCGATAGCCAACGCCTACTCCTGCGCAGCACCGGTTTCCAGCCGGCGGGCGTTCAAGCTGCAGTGTAGCACCCCCCCTTTCATTGTCCAAACCGCGCCACTCGACACCGATACGCAACCAAACAACTCACAGGTTGACAACCAACCGCCGCTTGACGCCACGATCGTTCGCGCGGTACGTTCATCACCCAGGTCCGACCTCGCTGGACGCCGGACCATGTGGTCTCTAAACAGCAACGATCCTGCACATTGGGGGATCTCCGTGAAGGCGACATGCTAGCGTATCATCGACCGACCACGACCGAAGAAGCGCTCGCCCTGCTTCCCAACGCCACCGGTACAGTTTCTCTTTATGCGGGCGGAACCGATCTACTTCCGCGATGGACGCGCGGGATCGTCCCATGGGCTCAAACCGTCGTCGACCTCAAACGCGTGCATGAGCTGCGCGGCGTCGCACGCGACAACGGCGAGATCTGCATCGGCGCCTGTACCGCGATGAGCGACATCGAATCCAACGCGACGATTCGAGAGCATGCCCCCGTCCTCGCCGAGGCGGCCGCCCGCATCGCCTGCAGCCAGATCCGAAGTCGAGGCACCATCGGCGGAAACCTCTGCAACGCCTCACCCGCCGCCGACACCGCCGTGCCACTCATCCTCCTCGACGCGACGCTCGAACTGGCACGCTTGGAAAACGACAAGGTGGAGCGCCGAACGGTTCCGATCGTCGAGTTCTTCAAAGGACCGGGCTCGACCGCACTCGCAAGCGCCGAGATCTTGACCCACATCAGGGTCGCCTCACGCCCGTCAACGTGGCTGGCAAAATGGGATAAGTTCGGTACACGACCGTCGATGGAAATCGCCGTGGCCTCGGTAGGCTTGGCCCTCGACCTCAGTAACGCTAAGGTCCAGGACGTACGAATTGGATACGGGTCCGTAGCCCCCACGCCACTGCGAGGGCGCGCCGCCGAAGAAGTGCTCAAAGCAAAGCCGTTGACGGAAGAGTCCATGAACCAGGCCGTCGACGCCGCGAAAGCCGAAATCTCCCCCATATCCGATGTACGCGCAAGTGAGTCCTACCGGCGGCAGCTCGTCGGGGTCATGCTCCGGAGAATGCTCGAACGTGCAAGAAACTCTTGAGACAGTGCCATTCTCGTGCGTGGTCAATGGGGAACCCGTCACCCTTGCCGTCTCGCCGCGTGCCACGCTGCTCGATGCCCTGCGCGACAAGCTCGAACTCACCGGCTCAAAGTACGGGTGCGGCGAGGGTGAGTGCGGCGCCTGCACCGTCCTGCTCAATGGGAAACCCGTGAATGCGTGCCTCGTCCTGGCACTCGAGTGCAGCGGCACCGACATCCTCACCATTGAAGGCCTTCGCGAAAACGGAAACCTCCACCCACTCCAGCAAGCCTTCGTAGACCATGGCGCCATCCAGTGCGGCTTCTGTTCTCCAGGTATGATCATGGCCGCCTACGCACTGCTCGAATCCAACCCCACCCCGACGAAACAGCAGATCGAGCGAAGCCTCGAAGGCAATCTCTGTCGGTGCACCGGATACCGAAAAATCGTCGACGCCGTACAGTCTCTGGCCGATGGAGTAACGTCTCATGCCTGACTCCACCATCGACCTCCCAACCAAACGTGCGGCAAAGAAGTCCCTCATCGGTCAGCGCATTCCCAAACTCGACGCTCCCGAGAAAGCGACCGGGCTCGCCCGTTACCTCGAGGACATCAAGCTCCCCAGGATGCTGTACGGCAAGATCCTCTTCGCCGATCGACCCCACGCGCGCATCGTCGACATCGACACCTCCGCCGCAAAGAAAATCCGCGGCGTTCGCGCGGTGCTCACAGCCGCCGATATCAAGCTCGTTCCCTTCGGCTTCGGTCAGGACAACACCGCCCTCAAAGCCGAGCGTGTGACCTGCATCCGAGACGAAGTCGCCGCCGTCGCCGCCGACTCGCCCGAAATTGCCGCCCTAGCGATCCGTCGTATCCGCGTGACCTACGAAGACCTCCCGCTGGTGACCTCGCCCGAGCAGGCCATGGCCGATGGCGCTCCAGTCATCCACGAGAAAACGCAAGACAACATCCCCTTTCGCTACGATTATGAACATGGTGACATCGAAAAGGGTATTCAAGAATCGGACGCGATCGTCGAAGACACCTTCGACTTGCAGCGCATGGCCCATTGCTGCCTCGGAACCTCCGGCATCATCGCCGACTTCGACGCACAGGGCAGCCTCACGCTCCACTCGCTCACCCAGGTCCCGTTTCAATACAAGCATGACATCGCACCCATCGTCGGCGTCCCACCCCAGAAGATCCGCGTGATTCAACCGCCCATTGGCGGTGGGTTCGGCTCGAAGCTCGACATTCATCCCTTCGAACCCATCTGCGTCTTCCTCGCCAGAGCAACTGCGCGACCCGTCCGGCTGACATTCACGCGACAGGAAGAGTTCCTCGCAACGCCGACCCGTCAGCCGATGGCGATTCACATGAAAAGCGGAGCGAAGAAAGACGGCACGCTCACCTTTCGTGATGTGCGCATGACCCTAGATAACGGCGGAAGAACCTCCTGGGGAGCCACCACACCCTGGATCATGATGCGCACCTTCTCCTCGCTCTACCGCGTACCTCACGTACGACAACACGCCGACGTCGTCTACACCAACAACATCTACGCATGCGCCTTTCGAGGATACGGAAACCCCCAGGCCACATTCGCACTCGAATCACAAATAGAACTCCTCGCCCACAAACTAGGCCACGATCCACTCGAAATGAGACTGAAGAACGCGCACGACTCCAGAGAGACGACCGCCCAGGGTATGTTCCTCCGTACCTGCGGCCTCAAGGAATGCCTTCGCGCCTCAGCCGACAAGGCCGGCTGGAATGAAAAACGCAACCCCGTTCCTGGCAAACCGGTGGCATCGCCAGGCGAAGCGCAGCGGGTGCCATGGCCAAGCGAAGCGCCGCCATGCGACGCCCCAAAGAGCGAAGGCTGCCATGGCCAAGCCGAGCGCCGCCCCGAAGAACCCACCACAAGCGAAGGCTGCCATGGCCAAGCGAAGCGCCGCCCCGAAGAACCCACCACCAGCAAAGGGTGGCATGGCCAAGCGAAGCGCCGCCATGAAGAACCCACCACCAGCAAAGGGTGGCATGGCCAAGCGAAGCGCCGCCATGAAGAACCCACCACCAGCGACGGGTGGCATGGCCCAACCAACCGCCTCGTCCGCGGACTCGGCATGGCCTCTCTATTCCACGTCGGCGGCGGCGCCAAGATCTACCGTTCGGACGGATGCGGCACCATGCTGCAAATCGACGACTTTGGGACAGTGACCGTCATGACCGGAGCCTCCGAAATCGGACAGGGCTCCGACGCCGTCATCGCCCAGATCGTCGCCGAAGAGCTAGGCCTCCCACTGAAAAACATCCGCATCGTCAACAACGACACCGACGTCACACCCTGGGACGTCGGCGTCCACGCCAGCCGCACAACATTCATCGCCGGAAACTCCGCCCTCCGCGCCGCTCGGGAAGCCAGACGAAAGCTGATCGAAGCCGCCGCCGCGAAGCTGCAACGGAAACCGGAAGAGCTCGATCTCAGCGATGGGAACGTCATCGAGCGTGCTACGGGGCAACCCGTGGAATCCCTCGGCAAGATCATCCGCGGAATTCACTTCGGCGCAAAGAACGCGCTGGTCATGACCAGTGAGTACTACGAACCACCCAGCTCACCGCCCGACAAGAAAGACCGCGGCGACATCTCCGGCGCCTACGCATTCGGAACCCACGTCGCCGAGGTCGAGGTCGATCTGGACACCGGCCTCGTCAAGGTACTCAAGATCTGCGCTGCCCACGACGTAGGCCGCGTCATCAATCAGCTCGGCATCGAAGGGCAAATCGAAGGCGGAATCGCGCAAGGGCTCGGATATGGCTTGACCGAAGACATTCAGGTCGACGCAGGCCGCGTCCTCAACCCCTCCTTCACCGACTACAAACTGATCACGACACGCGACCTTCCCGAAATGGAATTCACCTTCGTGGAGACGAGAGACCCCGCCGGCCCACACGGCGCAAAAGGCTTCGGTGAATCACCGCTCATCCCAGTCGCCGCCGCCGTCGCCAACGCCGTCTACAACGCAACCGGCGTACGCATCACCGAGCTTCCACTCACGCCCGAACGCGTCCTGCAGAAGCTCCAGGAAGCGCAGGTGTAGATCGGCGGGTGGCATGCCCAAGCGAAGCGCCGCCATGAATGTGTGCCACGACGGGTGGCATGCCCAAGCGAAGCGCCGCCATGAATGTGTGCCACGACGGGTGGCATGGCCAAGCGAAGCGCCGCCATGAATGTGTGCCACGACGGGTGGCATGGCCAAGCGAAGCGCCGCCATGAACGTGTGCCACGACGGGTGGCATGGCCAAGCGAAGCGCCGCCATGAACGTGTGCCACGACGCGTGGCATGGCCAAGCGAAGCGCCGCCATGAATGTGTGCCACGACGGGTGGCATGCCCACACCCAAGGGTGCCATGCCCAAGGCGCGACGGGTGGCATGGCCAAGCAAAGCGCCGCCATGAACGTGTGCCACGACGGGTGGCATGGCCAAGCGAAGCGCCGCCATGCCCGTGGGCCACTGCTCTTGGAGCAGTGTGTAGCACCGGTTTTCAACCCGTGAGTCGGACGAAGACGTGAGGAACTATCCGTGGACAAACTGACCGTCCTTTCCCTGGAACAAGCCCTTTCACTCTCCTATGCAACACAGCGTTTCGTCCAACTCGGATGGCGCGTGATCCGAGTCGAATCCACGCCCGTCAAAGACCGACTCCCAGGCGACCCGAATCGGTACGTCGGAAAACCCGCCGCCGCCGAACAAGATCCCGACCTCCGGTCCTACTTCGTCGGCCCCAACGTCGGCAAAGAGACCATCGCGCTCAACCTCAAGGAACCGCAAGGCCGCAAGCTGCTGCAACGCCTCATCACCGACCTCCCCGTCGACATCTTCGCCGCCAACACCCTGCCCAAGCGATACGAGCAGCTCGGCATCGACTACCCCACCCTCAGCGCGCTTCGAACCGAGCTCATCTGGGCCGGACTCTCCGCCATGGGCCCCGACTACCCCAACGCCCCCGGCTACGACCCCGCCCTCCAGGCCATGACCGGATACATGGACGTCACCGGACACCCCGATGGCCCACCCACACTCTGCGGCGTCCCCTTTGTCGACCTCAAAGCCGGCGATGAGGTTTTCGCCCACGTGTGTCTCGCCTTGGCACAGTTGGCCAAAACCGGCAAAGGCGCCAGGATTGACATCTCCATGGCACAGGCGGCCGCCTCATGGCTCGTCACCACCATCCCCCTCCTCGACCTTGGCTACAAACCCCACGAAATCCGCCGTAGCGGAAACGAGCACCGCGAATTCGTACCCGTCAACGTCTACCCCACCGCCGACGGATACATCTATCTGGCGATTGGAAATGACGTCCAATGGTCACGACTGACCGCCCTTGACACCTTTGCCAAACTTGCCTCCCCCGCCCGCGCCACCAACGCCGGCCGCGCGGAAGATCGCGCAACGCTTCATCGGGATATCGGCGCGATCACGCAGACGATGACGACGGATCAACTCGCGCAGCTTTTGCAGTCAACGGGACTCGTGGCCGCGCCGATCAGAACGATTCCCCAGGTTATCTCCGAGCCGCCCGTTCGTGATGTTCTCCTGACGACCAAGACGCCGGACGGTCGAACCGTGCGCCTGCCTCCACCATCGGCGGAAACCGATCATCTCAAGTCGAGTGGGAGGGAGATCTCATACGCACCGAAATACGGTGAGCACACTGATGACGTGCTGCGGGAAGTCGGACTCGCGAAGGACGAGATTGCCGAGCTACGTTCTTCAGGCATCGTGGCCTGAAAGCGCAACGGAGCCTGAGTGCACCTGCACTACGGCGCCCCGATAGGAACATTCCACGGCGCCTGATTGAGCGATCCCGGCGCCTTCGCCAACGGGTCGCCCACCCAGCGGTAGGCCTCTTTTCTGACCTCGGCGCGGCTGGAATAGCCTCCCTCGGAAAGCTTGTCGCGAATGCGTCCGCCCGAAGATCCGACCACCGCTTCGAGAATTCGCTCGCCCGCATCCAGAGAACGCTCAAGCCAATCACGCTCGCCAAAAGGCACATTGGGCGAGTCGTACCGCTGGGCATCCAGCCGAAGAAACGCGGCAACGGCGAGGACCAGCCTGTTCTTCTGATCTGCGTCCAGCGAACGCTGCACGGTCGTGTCCAGGAAGTAGGCGTAGGCAAAGACTTCGGCCCCGTCCGCAATGACCGCCGTTCCTCTTCGCGCGGCCAAACGCTTATCGAAGATGCGAAGGTAGACGTCGAAGACTTCAGCCGTCTTACCGGGCAGCGCCAGAGCCTCGTAAATCCTCCTGAGGATCACCGGCTGCGTTTCCGCGAGACCCGCGTCGTTGAGTGCTTGAATCATCTGCGCAACGCGCGCATCGTCGTTTGCGATGAACCGACGCTGCACGGCCAGGCCACGAGCACAGAGAAGTCGCGCCGGCGCGTCCGCTGTGGTGAGCCCCGCGACCAGGGCATCGAACGCCTCCAGCCTGTTCCAATCGATCAGTACCTGGGCGAGCGCCCGGACCACCGGGTCGTCAGCCGCGGCATTTGGAAAGAGCTGCGCGGCGATCTCGGTGGTCTTGACGGTCAAGTACCGTTTGAAGACGTCGGAGTTGCCGTCGTGATTGTACTGGTCACCGAACTTCCCGCGAAAAGCGGCGGCGCCGGCGAACTCGTCGACCTGCATTTGGACCCACCGGCCGATTCGCCGCTGATCGGAGGCGCCGATGTCCGCACGCTGCCGGATGGAATCGATGACCTGGTCCTCCGGCGAGGGCTCCTGCGCGCAGGCCGGCGCCGCCGGCCCGGTGCCGATCAGCACGACGAGGACGCCGGTTGCCATCGTGGTCACGAAGTTGTACTGCCTTACGCCCATCAACCGTGATCTCCCAGGATCAGCCAGATTGCGAAGCACCCGGGACGGGTCACGAACCCACCCCATCCCATTTTGTGAGGGAAAAACGGGCGGGTCAACGACCAGCCCCACGCTGCTCTCGAACCAACGGAGGGCCGCGACGCAACAGGACCCAGGGTCCAGTCCCGCACCGGAAGAAGCTTGCGGGAATGATCGAGGAATGTCAAGAACCGGCGCGGGCAAGGCCGTCCCACCGCCGCCGTCTCCCGGTCGGACACGTTGAAGCGGTGCTCGCCTCACGCTAGACTTCGTTTGTAGATTCGTGCCGCAAGAGGTACGACAACGGCCATTTACCGGACGATCCGGCGAGGAACGACGTGGGACAAGCTACAGACAACACATCCAAAAGGCAGAGGAGCCTCCGTGAGCGCGTGGCGGCCGTGATCGATGCCCTCAGACCGCTCGCCCAAGGCGACGGTGGCGATATCGAGTTCGTCGACGTAGACGAATCCGGCCTGGTCCAGGTTCGCCTGCACGGTGCGTGTGTCGGTTGTCCCTCCAGCGCCATGACCCTGACCATGGGCATCGAGCGCAACCTCAAAGACCAAGTCCCCGAAGTCACGCGCGTCGTGTGCGTGTAGGAAACTCCGAGACGGAGGTCCGACTCGCCGGGGCGCCGACAGCGAATGTCGAACGACGCAGGCGTTCTTGGCACCTACGACCCCGCGATGCAGTACAAGTGCTTCTTTCCTCGCAGATAGAGTTCATTTCCGGCGATGGTTGGCGAGGCGCTGAATTCCTCGTCGAGTTCGTTCATGCCGAGCAGTTCGAACTCCCGACCGTGTTTGATGACCGCCGTTGTTCCGTTGCGCCCGACGACATAGACACGCCCATCGGCCCCGACGGGCGAGGCGTACACACCCGAGAGCCCTTCGAGTCTCTTCTTGGTGTAATTCGCCTTTCCGGTCTTGGCGTCGACACACGAGAGAATCGCCTTGTTGCTGCTGAGAAAGTAGAGGGCGTCGTCGTAGAGGAGCGGCGACGGGACATAGGGCGTCCCCTTTCCGTCGTACTTCCAGGCCACCGTGGCGGAGTCGGTGATGTCTCCCTTGGCGTCGGCGTAGCGGATCGCCTGCAGCGCCTGGCCGCGGAATCCACTCGTGGCATACAAGAGATCGTTGCCGACGACCGGTGACGGAATGGTGTTCAACGTCATACCGCCGCACTGCCAGAGAAGGCTCCCCGTGTCGAGGTCATAACTGCGGATGAAGTTGGTCGCGCTCGTGACCACCTGAGGCTTGCCGGCGGCCTCGACGACAATGGGCGTCGCCCAGGAGGTCGGCTCGTCACGATCGACCTTCCATCGCTGCTCACCCGTGTTCTTGTCAAAGGCGGCGACGAACGACTGCCCTTCGTGGTCCCAGTTGACGACGACGCTATCCTTGTGCAAGGCGGGCGACGAGCCCTCGCCGAAACTGTTGCGGGTCTGCATCTTCCCGAGCTGCTGACTCCAGATCACCTCGCCCTCCATGTTCAGGGCGAAAAGACCTCTCGAACCGAAGTGGGCGATGATGTGCTCGCCGTCGGTGACGGGCGAGTTGGAGGCCTGCGTCGAATCCTGATGACCGCCTTCATGGGGCAGCGCCTCACAGACCTTCCGCTGCCAGACGATCTTGCCGTCCTTCCGATCCAGCGCGAGCACGACGAATTCGTGGATGTTCGTGGGTGTGGAACCGCCCATTCCGTGCCCGCCGCGCGGTCGGCGTCCACCGGGTCCGCCCGGTCCCCCGTGACCGGGAGGTCCACCACGATCGCCCGGTCCCTGCGGCCCTCCACGTCGGTTACGACCAGCGCGGGGCCGCCTCGGTCGCTCCGGGCGTGCCTTCTTCAACTTCTCGATCTCGGCGGCGCCGGCCTCGCGGTCGGTCTTGACCGCGCCGAGAAGGTAGACGCGATCGCCCCAGACGATCGGTGTGGCGTGCCCGACGCCGGGTACCTCGACCTTCCAGCGGACGTTCTGAGTTTCGCTCCATTCACTGGGCGGATGGGCGTTCGGTGCGACGCCGGTTGCCTGCGGACCGCGCCACTGCGCCCAGTGTGCATCGGCGTCCGGCGCCTGCGCATAGGAGATCGCCCCAAAGTGGATCGCCCCGATCGCCAGCGTCGTCGCCAGCGCGAAGCGTACGAATCGCGCCCTATGTACGCCGTCGCGCCGATGTGTGCTGTCTGTTTCGCTTGCCATGGTCGCTATCTCTACCTCCAAAGTTCAACGTGCCGATGTTGCCGTCATTCGCCCCAGACCATATCCCGGCGGTCGACTCAGCAGAATCACTCGCTTGCCGTATCCCGATGCGATCAACTCGTCCGTACCGTTGCGGCCGTCGAGTTCCGCCTTCGCCAGCCAATGTCCCTTGTCGACATCCTCGAAGATCGTCTCTACCGTCCAACGGTCCTGCTCGCGGGTCAAGAGCTCGACCCTTTTGGAGTAGCCAAACACGGCGACCGTCTCTTTCGCCGGATCCTCGTGAAATCGGCCGGCGCAAAGTCCGCGAGGCCCCTGCGGTCCGGCGTAAATGGTGTTCGACTCGAACCGGCCCGCTTCGTCGCGCTCGAGCCGGATCACCCGCCCGTCATCGGCGGTGATGTAGAGAACTGGCGAATCCCCAGGCGCGCTCGAACTGGCGGCGATGCGCCCCAGCCCGACCGTCGTCTGGTAGATGACCGTCGTCTCGGGTCGACCGGACGCGAAACGTATGAGGCTGACCTCACCCGTCCGCGCAACGGTGGCCAGCGTCGGTGGCGCGCCGCCTTCCCCGGGAAGGACGACCGCATCGCGCACTCTCCCCGCAAGATCCTGCCTATGATGGCAAACGAAGGCGCTGCCGGATTCTTGCACCGGTTCGAGCAGAAAAAGCCCGCCGGGTCGCGTGAAGAGGAACAACTCGATCCCGTCGCGCGTAGGATCGAAATCGGCGGCCGCCAGCGTGTGCATTTCCCGACCTGGAAGGTGTGCAATCCGGTTGACGTCAAATCCACCCTCGTGATGCGGGGCGATCTGATAGAGGTTGCCGTTCTTTCCTCCGACGTACAACTCTTTTCCTTGACGCCTCGGGTCGATGTCCTCCCGCGCAATCGCACCGAGCCACGCGCCGTCCTGAAGCACTACCGTCGGCGTCCACTTGCCACTATACGAGACGAAAACCGTGCATCGGCCGCGATCGTCGAGTGCGACAATCTCGGAACAGGCGTATCGTTCGAGCAAGGGCAGCGCTTGGACGGTCCAGACCCCGACGTCGGACGCGTGAACCAGGTAGGCGTCAAACCCGGCGGAGTCTGGCAGCCGCACCTCCTGCAGCCAGGGCGTCAGTGTCGCGTCCGGGCGCTGGAGTGTCTTGCGACACCCACATGGGGGAATCAAGGTGCCTGCGAGTGCGAAGATCGCCGCCAGCCGTACACGACCGCTCATCGTAAAGACTCCCATCGGTTCACACGAATGTGGTGGCGATGGGAATCGTACTTCCCTGATCGTGTTTTGGCCAGTGAGGCTGTCGGACAGACGTGCAGGAAGATGGCGCGTTCGTCCATCGTATACCCGTCCCTGCGCCAATTCGACGCGTTTCTTCGGCGCGTCGGTGTGCACGGTTGTTGCCTAGACCGTGCAGACGTCGCGGCGGTTGAAGATGACACCGCCGGCCACCCAAAGGACAAGACCGCAGCTCAGAAGCACCGTCATGTCCTCCACCGGCCAGGATGCCTTCCGCAGCACCAGCAACGGCTTGTAGTAGTTCATTATACCGAGAAACGAGATATGCTTGGCCGGCGTCCAGAACTGCGTAAGGAAATTCAGAAAGAACGATGCCAACACGACACCGAACGCGGTCGCGACCGCACGTCCGCGACGATCACTGAGCGAGGAGATCAGCAACGCCATGCCGCCGACCGCGAGGTAGAGGCAGTAGAGGTTGACGACGATCACGAGGATCTGCCCGACGCTCGGCCGCGATTCCGGCGACGCCATGAGGTTTCCGCACCAGGCACCGACAAGCCCCATTCCGATAACGACCGCGCCGGCCACCATCCAGACGACCGTCTCACAGATGTAGGCGCACCAACGTGAGACCGGTGTGCCAAAGAGAACGTCAATGGTCCCGCGATCGACCTCGCCGGCCGGCAGGCGCGTACAAAGCGTAATCTCATGCGCCCAGAGCATCGCGAGAACTACCGGATGGACCCACGCAATCGACCGCAACATGCCGATGTCGATCTTGTCGCCCATCTCCGAGCCCAGTAGCGCCCGGACGAAGACCTGCAGAAACTCGACCTGAAACCACTGAGCCGCGATCTGATCCTCAAACGAAGCCAACACGACCGGAAGGAGCATCTCGAACGCCATGACGCCCACACCGCACAGCAGTGTCACCGGCCATACTTCGCGGAGCGCCTTGATCAACAAGCCTCGGTTCACGCCTTGCCGTCCTCGTCCAGATAGAACTGCTGAAAGACGTGCTCGAGGTCCGGCTCGCTGATCGTCACGTCGTCCAGCGGCAAGGACGCGCTCCACCGAACAAAATCCATTACGTGCCCGTCGAGCGTGCCGCGCCACTCGGCGCCACGCCGCTCGACGATCTCGAGACCCTCCGGCGTCTTGAGTTCGCTCGGCACACCCGCCTCCTTCCAACGGAGCGCGACCTGCCGCGGCGCTCTCGCCCGGAGTGTCTCAACCGCTTCGTCCGCTACGAGGATGCCATTGCGCAAGATCGCGACGTGTTCGCAGAGGGCTTCGACTTCACTGAGCGTGTGGCTGGAAAAGAAGACCGTCGCGCCGCTCGCCGCACGCTCGCGCAGCTCGTCGTACAATGTCTGTTGCATCAGCGGGTCGAGTCCGGATGTCGGCTCGTCGAGAACCAGGAGCCTTGGCCAATGGACCATCGCGAGAAGCAGCCCGAGCTTCTGCCGCATCCCGCGCGACATGTTGCGCACGCGGACGTCAACGTCGAGATCGAAGCGATCGGCCAGGTCCAGGCCCGAGCGCACCAGGTTCGCGCCGCGGATGTGACCGAAGACGCCCAGCGCGGAACGGGCGGTCATCCACGAGTAGAGGCGAAGATCGCCCGGGACATAGCCGATGTCCGCCTTGATCCGCCGCCCATGCCGCCAGCAGTCGAGCCCGAACACGACGGCTTCGCCCTCGCTCGGCCGCAGGAGCGACAGAATCAAGCGAATCGTCGTCGTCTTGCCGGAACCATTGGGGCCGAGAAAGCCGAATACGCTTCCCGGCGGTACCGACAGGTCAAGACCGTCAATACCGACACGCCGACCGTAGCGTTTCGTAAGGTTGCGAGTAACGATCACACTCATGGGTATCCGACCCAACGCGCACTTTCCTAGCCACCGCAGATCAACGGCTGATCGCAGCCGGCTGGTGATACCGCGCCGGGACATAGTGTGGACGGCGCGTCTTGGCTGTCAACTAGATGGTCGGTTCGCCTCATCGAAGGTTCAAAATAAAAAAAGCCCCCTGCCGTCCTCTGTGCAAGGAAGACAAGGGGCTTGGAAAGGCCACTGTCCGAAGTTGTCGCGGCAGATTACGGCGTCGGCGTCAACTCGGCGTTCACGCCTTCGGTCGTCGTATCGCCTGTTACCTCGATACCGGTAACTTCAGAACGGTCAAAACCGGACGCCGAATACTCGAGGCTGTACGTACCGGGCGCCAGACCAATCACCGCATAGGCGCCGTCAGCATCCGTCGCGCTGGTGGTCACCTCGTTGTCGTCCGCGTCGAATACCGTCACCGCGACGTCCTCGACCGGAACCGGTGCGTCATCGACAAGCGTCGTGACGGTCCCGGAGATATCCCCGCTCTCGAACAGCGTGATCAGTCGCATCGCTAACGACGGCGAGAACTTGAACTCGCGAATCTCGGCGGGATCATCAATGTTCCCACCAGGAATCGGCGTGAACGCCCGACTCAGATCGACGTCGAGAAGCAGTGTCGTCTCGCCGTCGGCACCCACCTCGAACGTGAAGTTCAGTTTGATGCCCGACTGCGCGCCGCTGGGAACATCGAGCACGAACAGCTCGTCGATACCCTTCAGCTTGACCGATCCCTCTGAGACGAACACGCGCATCTGCGTGTATGAACCCGCCGGGATGTCGGCGTCGGCCAGCAAATCCGTTCGGCCGTTCTGCAATTCCAGCAAGTTGAAGGTCTTCTCGCCATCGACGGTACTGTCGAAGACCACAACCCACGGTCCGTCGTTGCCCAAGCCGCCACCGTCTGAATCGTCGTCATCTGACGCGCCGTCCTTGTCGGCGGATGTATCGTCGTCAGAGTCATCGTCGTCGTCCGAGTCGCTGTCGTCCGAGTCATCGGAGTCATCGTCGTCGCTGCAGTCCGTTGTCGGCGGCGCGAGCACACAGGCAGCCGTGGCCTCGTCACAGACCTCGTCAACGGCGCACGGGAACGGTGTCCCCGCGG
>JAJDDV010000219.1 GCA_029260135.1 Phycisphaerae bacterium
CGCCGAGCGAACTCGTTCCGTTCTGCGAGAGCTGCCACACGCCGCTCACGCACCCGACGATCCACACAACCGGCGCCGGGTGGGAGCCGGTCTGCACCGAGTGTCACTCGCTGCACGATCCGAGCAACGCGAACCTGTCACTGGTCCGCAGCTCGGTCCACAACAACACGTTGAACGTCGACAAGCCGGTCGTCTTCACAGCCACGACCGGCGCGAACAGCTTCGACGACGGTGACCCGGCGCAAAACGACGGCATCTGCCAGGTGTGTCACACGTCGACCCTGTATCACAAGCAAGACGGCAGCGGGATCGTCCACAACGACGGCACCGACTGCACATCCTGTCACCCGCACATCGACGGTTTCATTCCGACGGCCGGGTCGTGTCAGGATTGCCACAACACGGCTCGAGGAACGCGACGCCCGGTGATCGGTGAATTCGCCTACGCGAGTCATCACTTGCAGGGGGCGCTCCTGGATGATGCGGATTGCGTGGTCTGCCACGATATGAGTCAGCACCAGGCCGGCAATGTGCGGCTGATCAATGTGGATGATCCGACGAATCCGTCGGCTGTCGTCGTGCTGAATGGCGATCCGTCGGTCAGCTCCGCCGAGGCGGTCAAGCTCGAGGCCTTCTGCCTCGCATGCCACGATAGCAACGGAGCGTCGGGCAACACGATGCCGTTCACCGACGGGCTTGTGGTACCGGCCATCGACGCGACGCTCTGGAACGCCGGCTCGCACCGAACGGGCGCGATGACGTGCTTCGGTGACGGACAGACCTTTGGCTGTCACGACACGGGGCACGGCTCCAACAAGCGGAAGCTGTTGGCTCCTGCGAACGTCGCACCGACGCCGCCCGCAAACGTGGCAGAGGAAGAAGGATTCTGCTACGCCTGTCACGATGCAAACGGCCCGGCGATCACGAACATGCAGTCACAGTTCGCCTTGTCGAGCCATCACAACGTGGCCTACACGGATCAGGCCGACGGTTCGAAGATCGAGTGCCTGAACTGTCACAACCCGCACACGGCGAGCGCCACGGCCAAGCTGGTCGATCCGGATACAGGTGCGGTCTTGACCGCAGGAAGCGCAAACTTCTGCCTGGCGTGTCACGACGGCGCGCCGCCGGCCGGCGTTTCGTTCGGCGGTTCGCCGCTGGGTACGGGTTACGACAAGTCCGGTTATGTCGGAACGACGCACGCGACACAGCTCGGCGGGAACACCTGCCGCCACTGTCACCTGGACCACGGCTCGCAATACGAGTCGATGCTCCGGGCGCAATACGTCACGACCGACATCAATCCGTACAACGCGGGCAACGGCGACTACGCCATGTGCTGGATCTGTCACGACGAGACCGAGACAGCCTCAAACAACAACGCGTTCGGCAGCCGACACGGCAAGCACCTGAACGGTGCCGAATCGTCATGTATTGTCTGCCACGACGTCCACCAGCCGTTCGACGCCGGTGAACCCGGAGTGATCAACTTCGCCTTCCCGCAGGCAAACGGATACGACCTTCAGTTCATCGATGGCCGTAACAACACGACCGCCTTCTACTTGAACGGTGCACAGACCCAGGGCAACTGCTATCTCAGTTGTCACGGTAAGGATCATACACCGAAGAACTACAGCCGAAACTCGGCCAACCCGGTGGTCGATTGCAGCGCCTGCCACGTTCCGTAGGCGACGATGTCAAACTTGAAACGGCGGTCCGGAGGCTTCCGGGCCGCCACCAATCGGCAACGGCGATTCGTCACGCCCCGTCGACGATTCACCGTGTCGCGTCCTGCGCCGTCTCGCTGCGCCTTGCCATGGGGCCACCTTTCCGCGACGATCCCCTCCACCTGTAGCGTGCGCTCGACCAGAGACCTAGGCGACATGGAGAGAACGTGATGTTCAGAGCAATCGGTGCCGTCGTCGTCGGCTACCTGTCGATGGCCATACTCATCTTCTTTGCCTTCGGCATGGCCTACGTCGGAATGGGTGTCCGCGGCGCCTTCGAGACCGGGTCATACAACGTCACATCAACCTGGATCGTTACGAGCTTCGTACTGAGTTGTGCGGCCGCCCTCATCGGCGGCGTGGTATGCCGATCGATCTCCAAGAGTGCGAAACCGGTCGTTGCGCTCGTCGCCGTCGTACTGCTCCTGGGTCTTGGCGCGGCGGTGGCAACCCAGAGGAGAGGCGGCGATCCCGATGAAACGGAGGTTCGTCCACCGAACGTCAACATGTTCGAGGCGATGACAAAGGCCAAAGAGCCGCCGTGGGTGTCATTCTCGAATCCACTCGTGGGCGCCGTCGGAATCCTTCTCGGAGCCCGAATGGCCAAGAAGAAGTAGTCACCGGGTTGCTTGGCGCCTAGCGGTGCCAGGTCGGCCCAACTGTCGATTTTTGTGGCTTACCCCGTAAGAGGTCTGGTCCGTCGGAAGTGTTTGCGGCATCCTGCGTGAATCACAACCGAGCGCGACCGATCGGCATTGCCGCGCGCGTAGCCCACCGGTAGGCTACGCGCCGTTCCGTTCGCGGGCCGGTTTCTTTTGCGCAGTCCAAGTTGAGAGGGAGGCGAATCCATGTCGTCAACGTTGTCCAAAAAGAGTAGATCTCATCTGCCGGTTGCAGCATGCTTGCTGACCCTTTGTTGCCTGGGGCTTGTCGGCCGGCGCGCCGTTGCCTCAGACTGGCCAGGCTTTCGCGGCCGCGACGTGACGGGCATCTCATCCGAAGCATCGATCTTCCCCGCCGACGGAAAGTTCAGCCTTGACGTTGCCTGGAAGCGCGACCTAGGCAGCGGCTATGCCGGTGTCGCGATCGCCGAAGGGACGATCGTCACCGCCTTCTCGGATGGTACCTCGGACATCGCGATCGCCCTGGATGAGAAGACAGGTGACGAGCGATGGCGCTTCACCCTCGACGACACCTACGTAGGCCACGACGGCTCGCACACCGGACCCATCTCGACACCGGTCATCTCGGAGGGACGTGTGTTCGTTCTCTCCCCGCGAGGAAAGCTATTCGGCCTCGACCTGAAGAGCGGCAAACGCCTCTGGTTTGAAGACCTGACCAAGAGGCACGGATCCTCCAAACCGCACTACGGCTTCGCAACCTCGCCGATCGTTCACGACGGTGTTCTCGTCGTTCAGATCGGAGGCAAGGGTGGCGCCATCGCCGGGTTCGACCCGAAGAAGGGAAAACGCCGCTGGCGCCTCGGCAAAGACGAGATCCAATACCAGTCGCCGATTCGCACGACCCTCTTCGGTCGCGAGCAGATCATCGCCGCCGGCGATTCCAAGCTGTTCGGCCTCGATGCAAAGAAAGGCAAGGCCCTCTGGGAATACAGCCACGGGGGCGGTGGTGCGCGCGGCGTCGCCAGCCTCGTTCCGGTTCCGGCGGGGGAAGCAACGTTCTTCCTCGCCTATCAGGATGACAGCTCGACGGTCGTCCGCCTTCAGGAAGTGGACGGCAACGTGAAGGGCAAGCAGCGCTGGGGCAACCGGAACATCCGAAACAGCTACAACGTTCCCGTCTTTCACGACGGCTACCTCTATGCCTACAGCAGCCGTTTTCTGACCTGTGTCGACGCTGCCACAGGTAAGAGCCGGTGGCGCTCCCGCGATCCCGGCGACGGGTTCACCATCCTCGTCGACGGTCATCTCGTGATCGCAACGAAGAAAGGGGGCATTCACGTCGCTAAGGCGACACCACAAGGTTACGACGAGCTGGCGAGTGTGCAGCCGTTCGACGAGATGGCCTGGTCGCCGCCGGCCTTCGCCAACGGGCATATCGTCATGCGAGGGCTCAACGAGATCGCGCGGGTGGCCGTTCGATCGGGGACAGCGACCGCAACCGACGAGTCCGAAGACGTCGTGGTCTCCTCGAGCTTCGCGAAATTCCTCGATGAGGTCGTCCAGGCGCAAGACAAACGCAAAGTGGTCGATCAGTTCATCAGGAAGAACAAACCGCTTCCCTTCACCGACGAGGGTATCGTTCACTTCGTCTATCGCGGCAAGGGTACGGACCTCGCCGTTGGAAGCGATCTGTTCGGCGCTCGACAGGAACGCATGATGAAGCGCGTCGAAGGAACCGACCTCTTCTTCTGCACCGCCAAGCTGGACCCGGATACCCGTGCGAACTACCTGTTCATTCGAGATTACGAAGACCACCTGACGGACCCCAACAACTCGCGCAAGACCAAGACATCGATCTTCGGCAAGGAAATGGAGATGTCCTTCAGCGGCGGCACGATGGACATGTCGTGGTTCGCCATGCCGCAGTGGTCCGCCCCCCGGTATTTCGAAACGCCCAAGCGAGGACAAAAGGGACGCATCGAAAAGAAGAGCGTGAAGAGCAAGCTCATCAAGCGGCCGATCCCCGTGGAGGTCTATCTGCCCGTGGGATACGCCAAGTCCGATCAGCGATTCCCCGTGGTCTACGTACACGGCGGCAAGGCAGCCATTAAACGCGGAGAAATGCCCAAAGCCCTCGACAACCTGATCGGAACCCAGGTCGATCCGATCATCGCCGTGTTCATCATGTACGACGTACCCATGTTCGGCCCGAGTAAGTATGTGGAAATGTTCACCGACGAGCTTGTCGATTTCATCGACGAGAACTACCGAACCATCGCCTCGCCCAAGGGCCGAGCCAGCATCGGCGTCGGTTTCGTCGGCGCGACGGCCGTGTCGACCGTGCTCGAAAAGCCCAACCTGATCGGAAAGATCGGTTGCCAATCGCCCTTCATCTTCGGAAGCACGATGGACGGGATCAAGTCGCAAGTAGAGGCCTTCAAAGGTTCGCCGATCGACGTCTACGTCGACTGGGGCACCTACGATTTCCGTAATCCCGACGAGGCGTGGGACATGGGCGCGACCGCCATCGAATTCGGCGAGTTGATGCGAAAGAACGGCCACACCGTCAGCGGTGGCGAAGCACACGACGGAACGGGCTGGTCGAGCTGGCGAAATCGATTCGACCTTCTCTTCGCCTCGCTGTTCCCCAAGAAGTAGTGCCGTTTCACCAAGGGGAGCCGAACTCGCTCCCACCTTGCCAAGGGGGGATTCAGGGGGGTCCTTCATGCGAGACGTGGTTACCTCAAATTCAGACTTCTCAACGCATGATGCGCAAACGCAGGCCCACTTGCCGTAGAGAGCACGAGCTTCTTCCACCCTATGACGACATCCGGAATCCATCGAGCCTCGACACCACGTTGTTGTGCGTTACGCTGATGGTATATGTCAGGTGTACCCTGGGCTCACGGCGAAAAGGCGTTTGAAGTCATACGATCGGAGTGCGTCGGAATGGACATCGGGCGAAGCGGGCAACGGTCTTGGATCGAGTGCGTGAGAAATCGGCGAACCGCTTCAGCCTCGGTCGCGCTGCTCGTGGGACTGGTCGGCGGATGTTCGCTCTTCGCGCCGGGCGGGCGCTGGGGGCTGGCGCCGGACGAAGCCCCAAAGAGCTACCTCGAAGAGCATTACACCAAGACCGAGCACATGATCCCGATGCGGGACGGCGTGCGATTGCACACCGCGATCTATGCGCCGAGGGATCCATCGATCTCCTACCCGATCATCCTCTACCGAACGCCCTACAGTGTCCGACCTTACGGGGAGGATGTATATCCCGCGTCGTCACCGCGCGGTATACGAATGGACTTCGTGCGCGAGGGCTTCATCTTCGTCATGCAGGACGTGCGCGGTCGCTTCATGTCCGAGGGTACCTTCACGAACATGACGCCGCACATCGACACGAAACGCGCCGAGACCGACGTCGACGAGAGCAGTGATACCTACGACACGATCGAATGGGTGCTCGAAAACGTCCCCAACCACAACGGGCGGGTGGGCATGCTCGGCATTTCCTATCCGGGCTTCTACGCCGCCGCCGGAATGATCGACGCCCATCCGGCATTGGTCGCCGTGTCGCCGCAAGCCCCCATTGCCGACTGGTTCTTCGATGATTTTCATCACCACGGTGCGTTCTTCCTCCCGCACGCCTTCAATTTCATGGCCGTCTTCGGGCTACCCAGACCCGAGCCGACAACGAACTGGGGGCCGCGATTCAAACATGGAACGCCGGACGGCTATCAGTTCTTCCTCGACCTCGGTTCGCTGCGCAACGCCAACGACCGTTACCTTCATGATGAGATTGAGATCTGGAATCAGTGCGTCGAGCACCCCAACTACGACGCGTTCTGGCAGGCAAGGAACCTGCTACCTCACCTTCATAAGGTCGCACCCGCCGTCATGACGGTGGGGGGGTGGTTCGACGCCGAGGACCTCTACGGTGCGCTCAAGATCTACCGCGCCGTCGAGCAGCGAAATCCGGAGGTCTTCAACGTGCTCGTGATGGGGCCTTGGTCGCACGGCGGCTGGTCTCGTCGCGACGGCCGCCGCCTCGGGAATGTCGACTTCGAAGCCGACACTTCGCTCTTCTATCGCGAGAAGATCGAGTTGCCGTTCTTTCGCCACTTCCTCAAGGACGAACCGTGGGAGACTTTGCCCGAAGCCTACGTCTTCGAAACCGGTGTGAACCAGTGGCGCACGTTCGAGCACTGGCCTCCCACGACGGCGGAACCAGTGCGGTTCTATTTGGACCAGGGCGGTCGTATGACGCAGCAACGTCCGGCAGCACTTGGCGAGGCGTTCGACGAGTACGTCAGCGATCCAGCAAAGCCGGTTCCCTCGAGTCAGGACATCGCGACGGGCATGCCGCGGAACTACATGACCGACGACCAGCGTTTTGCGGCTCGCAGGCCCGACGTTCTGGTCTACCAGACTGACGTTCTGGACGCGGAGCTCACGCTTGCGGGCCCCGTCGTGGCCGACCTATGGGTCTCGACCTCGGGAACCGCCTCCGACTGGATCGTCAAACTGATCGACGTCTTTCCGCCGGACACGGAAGACCTCGAAGAGATGCCGAACGGGATGCACCTCGGCGGCTATCAGATGATGGTTCGAAGCGAAGTGATCCGCGGGCGCTTCCGCAACAGCTACGCCCATCCCGAACCCTTCGTGCCCAACACGCCGACCAACATCAAGCTCGAACTCCAGGACGTGCTGCACACGTTTCAGCCGGGTCATCGCATGATGGTGCAGATCCAGAGCACATGGTTTCCCATGGTGGACCGCAATCCGCAGAAGTATGTGGACAACATCTTCCTTGCGGACGAATCCGACTTCAACAAGGCCACTCAGCGTGTTTACCGGTCCAAGGATCATGCGACGCACTTGCTTGTGGGAGTGTTGCCTCGCAGCGGCGAGTGACGTGGCAGGCGTCAGCCGTCGTTCTCCGATCATGCGCTCGCTATCGAATCGCGAAATTGGTAGAATGCAGACGGTCGTGACTTCGACCCGAACACCGTTCCGAGCGTTTTGCGAGATTCCGATCCGCTCGCGGATGTCTGCTCACGTTCTCTTGGGAGGGACCAAAGATGTGTGTACGAGGCTGGGCGCTGGTACTGGGGTTTGCCGGGGGCGTGTTGGTGTCGGGGGTGTCTGCGGTCGACAGGGATGGCGACGGCGTGGACGACGTGATGGACATGTGCAACAACACACCGGCGGGTACGCCGGTTGACGCCAAGGGGCGTCCGCCGGCTGACTTCGACATGGACTGCGACGTGGACCTGGATGACTTCGCCCTGTTCGGTCAGCAGGTCACCGGCGCTCTGGAGCTGGTGATTAGCACTGTCCCCGTTGGAAATGCGGGCAACGCGGACGACATTTATGGCGCCGGCTATGGCGGCGTGGCGTACGAGTTCAGTATGGGCAGGTTCGAGGTGACGGCAGGTCAGTACACGGTGTTTCTCAACGCGGTTGCGGCGACGGACACCTACAATCTGTATTCGGGGAGTATGGCCCAGCCGTCGACGTTGAATATCTGGGGCTGCAACATTCAGCGCGCCGGTTCGCCCGGAAGCTACAGCTACCGTGTGGCCCGGGGATGGGCCGACCGCCCGGTGAACTTCGTTTCGTGGGGCGACGCCGCGAGGTTCGCCAACTGGCTGCACAACGGGCGGCCGAGGGGCGCGCAGGACTTGACCACGACCGAAGACGGTTCTTACTACCTCAATGGCGCGATGAGCGACGCCGAGTTGATTGCGGTGACACGGACGGCGGGCGCGACCTGGGTCATTCCGACGGAGGACGAATGGTACAAGGCTGCACATCATTACAACGACGGCGTGACCGGTAACTACTGGGAGTATCCGACGGGTAGCGACGGTATACCGGGGTTCATTGGTGACGGTCAGTCGGTACCGTATCCGGACCCGGGCAACTACGCGACGTATGACGGTGACGACAATATCAACGGCATCGGTCCGCCGTATTACCGAACGGAGGTCGGCGCGCACGAGAACTCGGGTAGCGCGTATGGCACGTTCGACCAGGGTGGAAATGTAGGTGAGTGGAATGAAGCCATACACTTGGGTGTGAGACGCGGTATCCGTGGCGGGTCGTTCATCGGTACGCGCTTCGGACTGCGCGCCAATGCCGTCCGCACCTCCAGCTTGCCGGCGCAGGAGGCATCCGCTCACGGGTTCCGTCTCGCCCTGATTCCCTGAGGGCACATCTGTGGAACCGATGGATTTCGGAGGCGTTGTGGATGTGAGGGATTTGTCTGTGGGAGCACGGAAGATGCAGGTTTCAGGATTCACGGTGGCCATCGCTTGTGTGATCGGAGTGGCAGTGTTGGGGGTCGTGACGCCGGTGCGGGCGGCGGATAGGGATGGCGACCTTGTGCACGATCTGCATGATGTGTGTGACAACACGCCCGCAGGAACGGCGGTCGATACCGAGGGGCGCCCGCTGGGCGATGTCGACCTGGACTGCGACTATGACCTGGATGACATCGCACTGTCGAGGTCCGCGTTTACCGGTCCGCTCGTGCCGTACGCCGTTGTGATCGACACGGTTACCGTCGGCAACCCGGGCAACGCGAACGATACAACCGGCTTCGGCAGTGTAGCATACACTTACAACATGGGCAGGTTCGAGGTGACAGCAGGGCAGTACGCCGCGTTCCTCAACGCGGTGGCTGCCACCGACACCTATGCCTTGTATGACGCGTATATGTGGACGTCAGACAGAGCATGCAAGATCCAGCGCACCGGCTCGACGGGCAGCTATACATACAGCGTGGCCGGCGATTGGGCGGACCGGCCGGTGAACTTCGTCTCGTGGGGCGATGCCGCAAGGTTCGCCAACTGGTTGCATAACGGCCAGCCGACGGGTGCGCAGGACTTGACCACGACCGAAGACGGTTCGTACTACCTCAATGGCGCAATGAGCGGAACGGAGCTGCAGGCCGTGAGTCGCGAAGGCGATGCGACCTGGGTGATCCCCTCGGAAGACGAATGGTACAAGGCCGCATACCACTACAACGACGGCGTAACGGGCAATTACTGGGACTACCCGACGAAAACCAACACGTCACCGACCTTGGAGGCCCCACCGGGGACCGACTTGGTCCAAGGGTCAGTGAACGCTCGTGGCGGCGGTTGGCTCCCGGGCGGCCCGTACTACCGCACGGAAGTCGGTGCCTACGATGCTAAGCCCTCGGACAGCCCCTACGGCACCTTCGACCAGGCTGGCAACGTCTACGAGTGGAGCGAAGCGATAGAGGACATCTATTATCGTGTGAATCGTGGTGGTACCTTCGACAGCGGAGACCGCACGTTGCGCGCCGACCAGCGGAATTGGTACTACGCGCAGGGGGCGTACGATTTCACGGGGTTCCGCGTCGCCAAAGTGCCCAGCCCCTAGGCTGGCAGGGTGCATCTTGATGCACCTTCTGCACCGCAGTCGTCCACCGTGTGCCATGCCCAAGCCAAAGGCGCGGGCATGTTGAATACGTCTATCTCGATGCACCCATGCAACCTGAACGGCCTTGAGATGATAGCCGACGGGTGGCACGGGCAAACTCGTTTGCCCGTGTGGATCCCGGCCCGTACGGGTCTCCGATCTTCGCCGTGTGCCATGCCCAAGCCTGGTAGGGTGCATCTTGATGCAGCTCCCGCAATCGCCGAGTTCCCCGCGCTGAGGAATCCGATGTAGCGGCGAGATCTCGATACCGTTGCGCTCGCCGGCCCTGGACTGGTTGCCCAAACATCGTTCATCTCCCACCCACCACCCCGAAATGACGAAGAAATACAGTCGGGACTGGTATTCACGAGCGATACGGCGCAGAATATCGGGCGTTCCGCGCAGATGCGGTGTGGTGAGACTCGACCTTGAAGGGAGTGATCATGAAACGACACGCGATCGCCGGGTTGGCTGTCTTTTGGATCTTCGGAGTTGCGGCCCATGCGGAAGAACGAACCGCCACGCCGGAAGGACTGTTGATCAACGTGCTCAGTGAAGAGCTGAGCCACGCCATGAAGAGTCTGGCCATGCCGGACGGAACGAAACCGTACTTCATGGGCTACACCGTGACCGATAGGAGGAGCGTGTCGATCGGCGCTCAGCTCGGAGCGTTAAGCGACAACAGCACCGAACATGAGCGCCTCTTGAGCGTCGATCTGCGCGTCGGCGACTACAAGCTCGACAACACGCACAAGATCCGCGGGGGCTTCATGGGCTTCGATCCTTCGGACTTCTTCGGTTCGATGCCCACACCCATCAGCCTCTCGGGCGATCCCGTTGCCGTGAGGCAGGCGGTCTGGCTGGCGACGGACCGAAAGTTCAAGTCGGCCGCAAAGAAGTACCAGCGTGTGGAGACCAACCTGAAGAGTAAGGTCGAGGAGGAAGACCAGTCGGACGATTTCTCGAAAGAAAAGCCCAGCGTCTACGCGGAGCCGGAAGCGCGCTTGACCATTGATCGCGATGCGTGGGCCAAGCGGTTACGAAAGATCTCGGCGATCGCGCGGGACTATCCCTTGGTCTACAAGTCCGGGATTTCGTTGTCCGCCAAAGCGCAGAGCGACTACTTCGTCAACAGTGAGGGAACGCGGCTCCAGCACGGTCGCAAGTACCTTCGCATCTTCGTTCGAGCGGAAACGAAGGCCGAGGACGGAATGAACCTGTCACAGTATCGCTCCTTCAGTGCCGCCAAAGAGGCTGATCTTCCGAGTGAGAAGGAGCTCGAGGAGGCATTCGCAAAGGTCATTCAGCAAGTGTTGGCACTTCGCGAGGCACCGCTCGTAGAGCCCTACAGCGGTCCGGCCATCTTGATGAACCGCGCGAGCGCGGTCTTCTTCCATGAGATTTTCGGCCATCGGATCGAGGGACATCGACAAAAGGACGTTGAGGAAGGTCAGACCTTCACCAAGAAGATCGGCGAGAAGGTCCTGCCGGAGTTCATCAGCGTTCATGACAATCCGACGTTGCCAAGGTGGGACAAGACCGATCTTCGCGGATACTTCAAGTATGACGATGAAGGCGTCGCGGCACAGGACGTGACCTTGGTCGAAAACGGCGTCTTGAAGACTTTCCTTCTGTCGCGGTCGCCGGTGCAGAACTTCCCCAAGTCCAACGGCCACGGTCGCAGAGCGCCGGGCAACAAGATCGTGAGTCGCATGGCTAACACCATGATCTACTCGACCAAGACCACCACCTTCAAGAAGCTTCGGGAGATGCTGATTGCCGAGTGCAAGAAGCAGGACAAGCCCTACGGTCTGATGTTCGAGGACATCACCGGCGGATTCACCGGCACGCGACGGTCCGGCGCCCAGACCTTCAAGGTGCTTCCGGTCGTCGTCTATCGAGTCTATGCGGATGGCCGCGAGGACGAGTTGGTTCGAGGTGTCGACATCGTCGGCACACCCCTGACCTCATTCTCCAAGATCATCTACACCGGGGATGATCCGGATGTGTTCAACGGAACGTGCGGCGCGGAATCCGGCCCCGTTCCGGTCTCCGGCGTCTCGCCGAGCATTCTGGTCTCCGAAATCGAGGTCGAAAAACGGCGACGCGAGCAGGACAAACCACCGATCCTGACACCGCCCATTGCCGACGCGACAAAGAGGCCGTAGCAAAGTCAGCGTTCACATGAAACCAAAGCCAATAGATTTGGAGCTACTATAATGGATACCAGGTGTTCAGTGCGAACGGTGGGTGTGGGAGTTGCCCTGTTCGGCGTGCTCGTGGCCGCGATGCCCGCCGCCGCCGGCGAGGTTCTGCCGGACGGAAAAGCCTTGATGAAGGCGTTGTCGGACGAAATTACCAGGTCGATGAACCTCCAGATGGAGGACCTCGAAAAGCCTTATTTCCTGCAGTACTCGGTCGACGATTCGATCGTCTACGAGATGACCGCAAACTACGGTGACCTCACTACGTCCGAGCTTCGGCGCTCGCGCGATCTGTACTCGCAGGTGCGCGTCGGCAGCTACGAACTCGACAACACGAATTTCACCGACGATTCCGGTGGATTCCGCATGTTCTTCGGCGGCGGCGGCCGTGGCGGGCGCGCCCGCCTACCCGTCGAAGACGATTACGCGGCCCTGCGCCAGGCCATCTGGTGGGCCACCGATCAGGACTACAAGGACTCGGTCGAAACGCTCACCAAAAAACGAGCCTACATGAAGGACAAGAACCTCACCGATCGCCCCTCCGACTTCTCCAAGGCTTCGGTGGTCGAACGGATCGAACCTTCGGTGAAACTCGACTTCAAGCGAAAGATCTGGGAGGAAAGGGTCAAGACGATCTCCGCTCAGTTCAAAAAGCACCCTCAAGTTCAAGAGTCCAGAATCATGGTGATGACCGGTGCCAGCAACACCTATGTCGTCAACACGGAGGGAACAAGACTGCGCTGGCCGAACACCGGCGCACTGCTCATCGTCACGGCGGAACTGCAGGCCGAAGACGGAATGAAACTCTCCGATAACCTGACCTTCACAGCCGAAACGCCGAACGACCTACCGTCCGTGGAGAAGGTCACCGCCGAGATCGATGACATGGTCGACAGTATGAAGGCACTGGCGAAAGCACCGATACTCGACCGATACACCGGCCCCGTGCTCTTCGACGGATTGGCTGGCGCGCAGGTGTTCAGGACCATGTTTGCCGAGGCAGTCGCCGGTCGCGTCGACCCGGTCGGCTCACAGCGCCGCGGACGCTCCGGCGCCGGAAGCCTGGAAAAGAAACTCGACCAGAAGATCCTTCCGAAATCGTTTCAGGTCTATGACGACCCGGCCAAGAGTGTCGTAAACGGGGACTATCTGCTGGGCTCCTTCACCTATGACGATGAAGGCGTGCGACCTGAACGAGTCGATCTCGTCGTCGACGGCGTGCTCAAGTCGCTGGTCATGTCGCGTGTTCCCACGAAGAAACTCTCCGGCACCAACGGCCACGCAAGGCGATCGCCGGGGCGCGGCACGGCGAACGCTGCAATCGGAAACCTCTTTGTCGAGAGCAAGGAGGGAGTCTCCGACGGACAGCTCAAAAAACGGTTGATCGAGGCGGCCGAGGACGAGGGTCTTGAATACGGGCTGCGCGTTGCCGCCGTGCGCTCGGCGGGCATCGGCTCGTCACAGGCGAACATCATGGCCATGTTCATGAACATGCAGCGCCGTGGCGGTCAGCAGAACCTCGGCGATCCGGTCTACGCCTACAAGGTCTACCCCGACGGACGCGAAGAGCTGGTCAGAGGCCTGGAGTTCGGACAGGTCAAACTGCGCGATCTGAAGCAGATCGTCGCGGCCGGCAACACGCCGACCGTCTACAACTACGTCGGGCTCGGCATGAGCGGCGCAACCCCCGCCACCGCCATCGTCGCCCCGGGGCTGCTCTTCGAAGAACTCGAACTGTCCAAAATCGAACAGGAGCACGAAAAACTGCCGATCCTGAAGTCGCCGCTCTCGCGATAGACGGTCGAAAGCAAACGCTATGTTGATCCCGGAATTCAGGCGATCGGTCCTGGGAGCGGCCTTGCTCTGCTTGACCATCAATGCCACACTCGTGGCACACATGGAAGGGCAAAACGATCCCGAACTCCTCTCCCACGCTTTCGATGAGGCGTGTCACGAAGGTGATTGGCGGAAGGCGATCGCGACCGGTGTCAAGCTCGAGGCACTGTATCCGAACGACAGTCACTGGCCCTACAATCTGGCGCGCGTCTATGCGCGAAGCGGAAATGTCGATCGCGCGCTGAAGGGGCTGGATCGCGCGGCGCGAGGCGGGTTTGATCTGTTCGAGAAACTCGAACAAGACCCCGACCTGGCGAGCGTGCGCCGTCATGTCGGCTTCGGCGATGTTCTGGTGCGGATCAGGCATAACCGTGACACGAAGAATGAACGGCTTGCCCGAGGCTACGAGAAACATCCGCCGCTTGTTTTCGTCCCGCCCGGGCATGACCGTGAACGGCCTGCGCCTCTGGTCATCGCGATGCACGGGTATGGTGCGGACGCAAAGGACATGGCGGGCGCGTGGCGGGATGTTGCTGCTGCGCGCGGTGCGATTCTGGCCGTTCCCCAGGCCGTGCGCAGAGTGAAAGGCGCCGGGTGGAGTTGGGCACGGGTCGAGGATGCGGAGTTTCTGGTACAACGGACGTTGGACGATGTCGTCAAAGCCCATCGCATCGACAAGAATCGAGTGATTCTGTCCGGGTTTTCGCAGGGGGGTTTTATGTCCTATGCGATGGCCGTTCGGAACCTCTCGCTGTTTTCCGGTGTGATTCCGATGGGTACGGGTTACCAGCCGGCCATCGACGCGCCGCCGAACGCGCCATCCGACGATGCGCCTCGCTTCTACTTCATGGTGGGCGCGCAGGACCGGGTGGTCCGTGAGACGCGCAAGGCCGCCCGCGACTTTGAAGCGGCGGGCTATGCCGTGGGGTTGCGTGTGTACCCGGGTGTGGGGCATTCCTTTCCATTGGATCCGGAGTCGGAGTTGCGAAAGGCGCTGGCGTTCGTCATGGGAGACTAGACGAAATGAAGGGTGCGAACCACGGTCTGTGGCGTTGGTCGGCGGCTTTGGTCTGTGGGGCTGTCCTCGCGGCGCAGGGATTGGCGGAGAACGCGATGGGTGGTGAAGCGCGAGCGATCGTCGAGGAGGTTGTCGTCAACGCTAGCCGGGCGGAAGTCTGGGGCGCGTTGACGACGACGGATGGTGTGACTACGTTCTTCGCGCCAAACGCGCGCGTGGAGCTTCGTTACGGCGGGCCGTACGAGATCTATTTCGTAGAGGATGCCAAGCGTGGCGAGCGCGGTTCAGAGGGGTGCGTGGTTCTGGGCTACGTGCCTGAGGAGACGCTGATCTTCACCTGGAATGCACCGCCGTCGATTCCGGACATCCGAGCGCAGCGTACCTTCGTGATCGTTCGACTCGATGACGTGGGAGAAAAGCGAACGCGCGTGCGACTGAGAAACGGCGGCTATCGGGATGACGCGGAATGGGATAAGGCGTACGCCTACTTCGAGAACGCGTGGCCCCATGTCTTGGGCCAGTTGCGGCGACGGTTCGATTCGGGGCCGTTGTGGCCGAAGGAGGCGGTTGGGAAGGTGAAACCCGTCGAGATGAAGGAGTATGCGTACTTCCTGACGTTGGCACGGCCCCAAGCGGCTCACTCGCCGACGGAGGACGAACAGCGCCTCATCGCCGAGCACTTTGCCTATCTCAAGCGACTTCTGGCCGAGGGGGCGCTTAGGTTGGCCGGCCGAACCGGCGACGCGGCAGAAGGCCTTGGCGTGAGCGACGCGGCGATGCAAATCCCGGACCCGTTCGGGATTGTGGTGTTCGAAGCGGAGAACGACGCGGCGGCCCGGCGTATCATGGCTGACGACCCGGCGGTTCGAGCGGGGATCTTTCACGCATCGGTGAAACGCTTCGGCGTGGCGTTGAATCGACCTTGAGTTGGAGTCGACACGGGGTGCACGCACGGATCTGAGGACGGGTGCAAGCATGGAGTGTTGGTGGTTGGTCACCCTTTTGGAGTACGGATCAGTCATTCGTCAGGGGTTGGCCAAGGGCGCTGAGCGCCAACTTGTTTGAGGAGTCGAGGGATGAACGGCAGTAGGATCGGGCGGGTCATTGTGGCGGTCGTTCTGGCAGGTGTCGCATCGGGTTGTATGCCCAAGTTGACGATGGAAGATCTGCAGCGCATGAAACCGCAGCGTCCCGTCGAACTCGACAAGCTCGAGGGGTTTGTCGGCGACTGGTCTTGGGAAGGCGAGACGCGGGTTTCCGGGCTCGACCAGGTTCTTTCGTTTACGGGTTCCAGCCAAGCCCGGCTCGAGGGGGATGGCTGGTTTCTGGTGACGGAAGAAATCGGGGACATGGAGGGCTTCGGAAAGACGCACGGAAAGGGGCTGTGGGCCTATGACGTTCGCAGCAAGAAGTTCCGAACGAGTTGGGTCGACAGTGCGGGCTCGATCGCAACCGGCGTCGCCTGGCACGATGAGGCCAAAGACAAGTGGTATTTGCGTGTGAAGACGCGCGGTCCGCTCGGTACGATGATCGGCAAGGGGAGTGTCAAGTTCATCGGCGGCGACGCGATGGATTGGACCTGGTCGGACTACGCGGCGGGGGGGCTCGTCAAAGTGATGGATCTGAAGGGTAGAAGCACGAGGCGGCGCTAGGGCAAGCTCTATTCGAATCTAGTGTCTTGAACGACTCCGTACGCGGGAAACACGCTGCTTTCCCCGCTACACCTGAGAGGTGCACGATATGGCCATGCTCACGCCCAACATGGGGCTGTCGTTTCGGATCATCTACGGTGTTCTCGGTGTGGCGATGATGGCCTTTCCGTTCGTGGCACCGGTTGAGGGATGGGTACGAATCGCCGTACCCTTGCTCGGGGTGCTCACGGCGCTCGCGGCCGCTACCGGGTGGTGACTGACCTGCGCCGTGCTCGGTCTGAGCATGAAGAAATAGCGAAAGCGGAAACTGCCGTGCGCAAGAACTCGTAGAGATACCCCGACGCTGCGCCGGGGTATCCCTTTCCCTTCGTCTTGCACGTTTCGCGCGTGGCGGCGCGGATCAGCCTCAGCGACTACTCACATTGCAGCGTCGCCGGGTTACACGTTTGACCGGTGGGGCAGTTGATGAAGCTGCAGAGTCCCGGCGGTTCACAGACGTGCGTGACATCGTCGCAGCAAAGGGTTGATTCAGGATCACAGGTCTGACCCGGCGGACAAGTGATGAAGTCGCAGGGGCTGGGCATACCCTGACACGCACCGGTTCCTGGATTGCAGAATTGCCCGTCGGGGCACGTCACGGACGCGCAGGGGAAAGCGAATTCCGGAATCTCGCAAGGGAACGGGTCGCACGGCGTCAGCACGCAGCGATCGCAACCCAAATTGCGGAAATCCTCGGAGAGGCTATCGAGTTCCTGCTGGTCGGCGTCAAATCCACCGGATGCTATGCTGTCGACGCAATCGCCGGCACCCAGCATTTCGGACAAGTCGCACTCGGAACCGGTACATAAACAGTCGAACAAGCTGCACACGCCCTGACCGAGGGCGTCCATGCTTGCGCAGATCTGCGCGTTGAGGTCGACGCATTCATTCTCGCACTGGTCACCGTCAGCCGGACAGGTCGGATCGGCCGGGCAAGGGTCGCACTTGTCGCCAAAGGTGTCGTCGTCCTCGTCCTCCTGATCGGGGTTGGAAAGAAACCGGCAGTTGTCGACACCGTCCGGTATGCCGTCGTCGTCGGTGTCGCTCGTACAGGTATTGTGCAGATGGCTTCCGCTCGGGTTGAAGTGCTCCATGCACTCGATCAGTGTTCCGTCCTGAAGTCTGGTCGGGTCCTGCCATCCTTCGCCGACCCGCTTCGGGGCGCCGTTGCCGCCCTCGATTCCGAGCACAAACGTTGTGGCCGGGGCGGGGTCGTCCGGATCGATCGCGTGGACCCACGGCATCGTCGCGTGGAACTCGACGGGGTCGAGCCCCTCCACGCCGGCATCGAGCACACGCTGAACGGACGGGTCGTCGACGTTGGTAAAGATCAGGCGAATGAGAACCGGCAGCACGGTTTGCGCCGTACCCCCGTTCGCGTGTTCTTTCGTGGCGGTGAGCGATCCCTTGGGCGGTGCGACGTCCGAGAGTTCGGCGCGTACATCCCACTCGGTCGGCTCTCCGTCACAGATTACGGTGACGGGGTCGGCGGCGCGGAGATTCAGCGCGACGATCTGAACCTCGACGGTGCCTTCCGTTCCTACCGGGTCCTCGATATGTATCGGGTCTTCGGTTCGATCGACGATCGTGTCCGCGGCGCCGAGCGTATCGGCACCGACGGGTGTTCCGCCGAAACTGGTGCTTCCGGCGAAGGTCTCGCACGTTCGACCGTCAAAATCGAAGAACCCCGACGGGAGGGGCGCGGATGAAAAGTCTTGTTGGGAGTCGACGTTGCTCGCCGTGGTCCAGAAGTCACGTCGCTGGGCGTCGAGTTTGCCGGTCGTGCCCGTGCCACCATCACCACCATGGCCGTCGGCCGGAGGGGGCGGCGCGGTCGGTACCGCACAACCGGAGCAGGCAAACAGAACTCCCAACACCACGGCTGTGACGCTTTGCGTCGTGCGTTCCAGCAGGCTTACGTTCATCGGTTCCTTCCTTCAGTAAGAGCCATCCACGCGGGCGAACCGCAACACTCGCGGCGCCGACGCGAGGATCATGGGAGCCATCGTGCGCGAACGGCTCGTTTCGTCAAGTGGTGTCGCGCAGCCCGTCGGGCTCGCGGAAGTGAGTGGCGACGGGGATCGCCGAGCCGTCCACGATCGAGAGGTTACGGCCCCTGGCGCTGCTCCGATCGGCACGCCGGATTCGCCGATCCGGTACGGGGAGCGTGTGCGGAGAACAGCTCCTCCACATCTCTTAGTTCTGACAAGATCTTCATGCCTTGCTGCTCGAGGTCACCCTCGTGAAGGGCATGTCGGTCCATGACATCCTGGTCCGCCCGGTAGCACAGCCCGTCCTCTCCGATTCCGATCCCCAGGATCAGGCAAAGGGAGGTCGCCAGGTAGACCGTGTCGACGAGATCATCCGGAGGGTCGACCAAGTGGGGCGTGTGGTGATATCGAATGCAACGGACGATCGGATCCGGAAGCTGCCAGGACTCTGCAATGATGCCGCCGACTTCTTCATGCGAGAAGCCGAGAACCTGCTGTTCGGCTTCACCGAACGACAATCCTTCATCGGAGACGCGACGGACGATTTCGGTGAATTCGTCTGCGACGTATCTGTTTAGAATGACCTTGCCGATGTCGTGCAGGAGTCCGGCGGTGAATGCGAGGCTGACGTTTGGCAGCCTGAGCCGCTGTGCAAACGTCGATGACGCCAACGCCACCGCCACGGAGTGACGCCACAAGGCGCCTGGTTCGAGGCCGTATCCTGCTTGCTCGCGTGCCAGCAGGGCGTTCGCGTGTACCGACATGACCATCTGCAGCACCTTCGCCGAACCTAGGAGCAGCATGGCGTCTTTCAAGGACGTGACGGTTCGGCCCAATCCGATGAAAGCCGAGTTGCAGAGCCTGAGCACCTCCGTCGTAATCGCCTGGTCGTACTTAACGGTCTCGACGATCTCGTCGACGCTGCTCTTGGGATCATTCATGATCATGAAGAGCTTCGTCGCAGTGTCTGGAAGCGGTGGCAGCGATTGGACTTGGCTGATGATGTCGTCGACGGTGTTCATAGTTCGACCTCTTGGCTGCGACTTCTGATCGTGACTCGACCGGTGGCCACCTCCAGGCGGACCGTTCGGCTGATCGAGCCGCCGACATTTTCGGCATCAATCAAGACGCCGTTCCTCCAGAAGAGCTTCCTCAGCACGACGTAGTTCCGTTTGCCGATGTTGAACGTGCCTTTGTCGTCCAGCAACTGTGCCCCGCCCGCGACCTTGACGATGAGGTTCTCTCGTGTCGCGCCCAACTCGTAGGCCGCACGAAACAAACGCGGGATTCCGGTGTCGGCGAACATGTCCGGGTGTGCCTTGGCCTGCTCGGCGGACAGGGCAGAATCCGGAAGCATGTAGTGCAGGAGCCCTCCCACACGGACGGCGGGATCCCAAAGCATGACGGCGATGCAACTCCCCAGCGAATACGCCACGAGGGTTGCACCGTTGTCGTTCGACACCCTGGCGTCGGCGATGTCAATCACCAGATCCATGCGGGGCAGCGTCTTCTTACGGCGTGCGTCCAAGTTCAATATCGACGGGATCCAGCGGATCTTTTGTCGTCCGCGGCATCGTCATGGGTGCCGATTGTTGCGCGACGGCGTCGGATTCCGCTGGCGTCAGCGTTGTGAGGCGGTCCGCACATCGCGAAACGGCCTCCGCCGTCAGCGGAGGCGGATGTTCTCGGGCGTCGCCTGTTTCGATGCCGAGCACCTCGCACCGGCCACGCTCCCTGGGCATCGCGACACGATCGTCCACTGCCAGGTTCTCCGCTTCGCGCGAAAGCTGCTCGATGCACGTGCAGACCTCCGGGGCACGTTCGAGATCGCTTGTCATCATCGCCTCCACGGCGCATCGGCAGGCGACGCCCGCCTTGATTCCAAGTCTGTTTCCGTCGGCGTGCCTGGCGCACGCCCTGATCACCGTCTTGTCCTCGGCAATTCCACGAATGTTGTTCCGCGCCTTGGGAGTGTGGGCGACGGTCGCGCCCGCTACCCGCTGGGCCTGGAGGAGACCACCGATGACCGACGTCACGATTATGGGACTTGTGAGTCAGCAACGCCGGCTTCAATGCTCCACTTCGGTCTTCGGACATTCGGTGAGATGTCTGAATTCTCAGTCGACATGGTGCAGCGAAGGATGTCCTGGTCGGCCGACAGGCATTGCGCGGAACTCTTGCAGGAACGTTCGATACATTAAGCCCGCTACCGCGGAGTCACACGCCGAGAAAACCGACGCCACGATCGAAAAGGCCGTCGCTTCCACCCAAAACCATGCTCGGCTCAGACGTCCTGCGTTTACGGCGCGATCCCGCTGTGTCCGTCGAACGGCTCGTCATCATCGCCGTCGAATCCGAACTCTCGGAGCCAATCATGCGTCTGCGCGGGGTCGTCCGCATCAGGCTTTTCTGCCGGCGCGGGTGGGGGCGTGGGCTCGTCACGATCCTCATCAAACAGCTCGGACACAAAAGTCCGGGAATCGTTCCAGGCACACCTTCGGTACCCGGCCTCCGTTTGTATGGCCCGGTCCGAGCTTACGACGCGCACGTGCCCGGCCTCCTTCGCCGCGTGAATCAGCTCGACGATCACGTCGTCGGCACTCTGCTTCTCACTGAACCGGACCTGAATTCGACGCGAGCTCATCTGCTGGGCCAATCCGCCTCGCGGGACCGGCCCATCGAACACGAGGACCACGTCCTCGCTGCCCTTGATGGCCCATCGCTCGATGATTTTGACGAGGGTCTCTCGACCCACCGCCGGAACCGGCGCATGGGCGTGCATCGCGTGAAGGAGGTTATTTCCGTCGATCAGTACACAAGGTGCCATCGCAACCAGTATCGCGGATCGTCCCCCCCGTGACTACCGACGGATGTCTGCGTCGGAGATGATCTGGAGAAATCGGACTCAGTTGACGATGTTGTCTACCGCTTTCGCCTGCGACGACATCCTCGATTCGGACCGGGTGAGAGGCCAAGCCGGTTATTCGAGAGGGTGGATGACTTGGCTGGCAGGCCAGCCTATGTTACCCTACAAATGCGATGGCTGGGGGCCGTAGCTCAGCTGGGAGAGCGCCTGGTTTGCAACCAGGAGGTCGGCGGTTCGAGCCCGCTCGGCTCCAGTCAGGACAATAACGCCGAACGATCGTTTGTCGCCGCGCGCACATCCCCAGGGCTCGTGTTAGACGCTGCGCTTTGCCGGTCTCTTCGCCGCGGACGTGCGGGCTGCCGCCCCCGAGCTCTTCTTCTTCCTCCCGCTCGGCCTTTTGCCCATCGACTCGAGAATCGACTCGTAGTGCGCAATAAACTTCTTCACCGGGACCCGCTTCACCGCCTGCCCGATCACCTTCAAGGGCACGTCGTCGAGCCTCTTGATCCGAACACACGATTTGCCCATGTTCAGCTTCTTTCCGCTCTTCGTCCAGGCCTCGCGAAACCAGTCCTCGTGATCCGAGTCGTTGTACACGCACATCAAAGAGAGCGAGATGTAGTTCTTCTGCGACGCCAAGCCGGCGAAAGGAAGAGGCTGCTTGGGGTCACAGTGGTATCCCGGCGGATACACGCTGTGCGGCACGTAGTATGCGATCGCGCCATACAGCATACCCTCTTCGTATCCCTTGGGAAGGTTCCTCCGAATCACCGCAAGAATCGCCTCCAGCGTCTCGCGTCGGTCCTGAGGAACTTCGTCCAAATACTGGTCGACGGTTTTCGCTTTGCTTTGCATAACCGGAATATATCACACGAAAAGACTGTGCAAAACAGGCCACGCACCGCCGCAGATTCAGACTCCGGCCAAGATGCGAGGCACGGTGCGTTTCAAGCAGTTACCGTCGCTCATCCGAGCGCACGCTGTTTCGGACCCGCGGCGCACCGCGAGAAGCCCTCCGAGGCGAGCCAGGCCTTGACTTCGAGTGATAAGCGAACGCTTCACGTCGAATTTGCTGAAATACTCCACTCGCTGATCCGAATAACATCTCATGAGACGCAAGAGCAGCCATCCATTCGCCGCGCCGGCCTGCGCCGCATGCGGCTACAAGGCAGCCACAACATCGATCGCCATCTGCCCCGGTTGCGGCCGCTCGTTCGTCCCCGAGCAGAGCACCAAACCGCGGCGCAAAATCGGTTGGTTCGCCAGCCCGCCCATGCGCTACCCGACCGCCTACAAGTGGTTCGTCCTGATCTCCGCGCTCGATGTCGTCCTGACCTGGTTCATCCTTCTGCTCGGTGGCCGTGAAGTCAACATCCTGGCAGACGCCGTCATCGCCGCCGGCGGCCTCAAGGGCATCCTGATCTACAAGTTCTGCCTCGTGGTCCTCGTCATCGTCATCTGCGAGGTCGTCGGTCGTCGCAGGCCAATCCTTGGCAGGGCACTCTCTCTCGGTGCCCTCGCCGTTACTGCCATTCCCGTGGCACTCTCCATCGCACAGCTCCTCGGTCGCATCGTTCTGTAGCGCATGGGTGGCCCAGGCCTTCAGACTTGCGGAACTCGATGATGGCAATCCATTCTGCGTAGGGCTCGCCGTGCCGACCGGTTGCGTAGGGTCCGCCGTGTGGACCGGTTGCGTAGGGTCCGCTGTGCGGACCGGTCACGACTTCACCCGACCTCCGACATCGGCTGACGCCGTCCGATCTCCGCCGGATCAATGACTCCGATCGCGCAACAAGGGCTGAGATCAATGCCGGAAGTGCGTGTCCCGCACGCGGATGTCGGTGTGTCTCCCCGCGGCTAACGCCCGCGAGGGGTCGCGTATCCGCCCCTTACAAGAGCGGCGCCTCTTTATAATGGCCGTCTGGCGTTTGGCGCGTATGCTCCGGAGAGTTGCAGTCAGGAGACCAGAATGACCGAACCCGAGGGAAGACGAGGCGGCTTGGTCCGATGGGGCGTGCTCACGCTGGTAGTCCTCGTTTCTTTGTTTCTGCTCTCCACCGTCGTATACGGCGTTCTCAGTCGTTCAGCCAGGTTACGTTGGGAGCGTTTGGCAAGTGGAATCCGTGCCAAAGGCCAGCCGCTGACATTCGGGGAGATCGAGGCAGCTCGCCCCGCGTTGGCTGATGGAGCGAATGGGGTCGTCGCCATTCGCGACGCTGCGCGCATCCTCGATGCCGTTGCTGAACGGGACGAGTCCGGCGTGCTAAGTCTCGACAGTGAATGCGAAGCCGACTTCTTCAAAGGGCTTCAACGTCGGTGCCTTCCGGCCACCCGCAACTATATTGAATCACGAGGGCAAGCCCTGACTGCGCTCTCAAACATGATGAGTTACGAGGGTGTGCGACTTGAGCCGGCATATGGAGGCGCGTCTGTCGACGCGCCGTCGCAGGCGCTGAGCACGGCGTCCCGACATCGTAAGCTCGCCAAGCTCGTGAATGTTGATGCCATTCTGAAGACAGTCGACGGAAGCACACAGGCTGCTGTTGATGCAGTTGTACTGCAGCTTCACCTCTCCGAACCGCACTACGCCGAACCGGTGGCTGTACAGCGGCTCGTCGCGGTCGCGAGCGATTGGATGGTGGTCACGACATTCGAGGGTCTGCTTCAAGCGCACGAACTTGGCGATATCGAACTCGAGCGGCTGCAACGTGAATGGACTCGTCATGCGCGCCATCAATCGCCGCGCCCGTCCCTTCTCGGTGAGCGCGCATCGTTCATTCGCTTGACGGACAGGCAGTGGCTAATGGCCCACACTCGAGCGGTGCTCGCTCGTGTCAAGAATGCGCCGACATCGCGCTCGTGGTCACCTAATCCTCTCGACTGGATACCCTTCAAGGACGATTGGTTTCTGTACGAAAACCGCGTCCAGGGCGTAGCGATTCTGACTCGACTGCTTGATGTGTCCACGGATCCGTCCAAGCTCCTCGCCGTTGCGAGACACGAACTACAATTGCTGCCTCAATCCTCGCGCGGACACACGATGATCCGCATCGTTCTGCCCAGCCTGTCCAGGGGAATCGAGCTACATCTCTTCACCGTGGCACGGTTCAGGTGCGTCCCCCTGGCCATCGCCGCGGAACGATTCCGCCTGGCGACAGGTCGGTTTCCGGATCACAAGGAGGAAGTGGTTCCGCAGCACCTGGAGGCTCTGCCTCGCGATCCATTCGATGACAAGCCCATCCGATATGCGAAGACCGACGCCGGCATCGTCGTCTACTCGATCGGCGAGAACGGTGTAGATGACGGCGGCGAAGTGGTCCCGCGGGAAGGTGAGCGGCGTGGCCTCGACTTTGGTGTTCGCGTTCTTGATCCCGCAGGCCGGGGTTTGCGCTGGTTGGATGCCGATGACCCGAGCGGCCCGTAGTGAACGGCGGGTGGCATACGCAAGCTTTTCTGTGGGTCCCCGGGAGTTAGGGCGTGTTTCGAATCTGACGGATGCTGTCGTTTGTACGGCTTCTTCCAGTGTCCGGTGTGTCTCGTCCTGGAGGATGAGCCGTCCGCGACTTTGTTCTTCGAACCTTCCTGCGTCGGATGGGAGGTGGGGCGGGTGATCCGTGGGCGTCGCTTCGCGCTGCCCACGGCTAAGTTCTTGCAGCCTTCAGGCTGCGGGGAGCGTATCAAGAGCCACTTGGCGACAGCACGCCCGCGCCTTCGGCTTGGGGATGGCACCCGCGAGGACTTTCCGGTTAGCCCTGGCTTATTTGCCTGTGAGCTGCCATCGCGCGGGCTGAGCCGTTCCACTCGACTTGAGCGTGGGCACAGACGCGAGCACCGCGCGACTCGACCGTAGTTCTACTACGGTCCGCGGCCATCCGGAAGCTCTCCGTCTACCGCGGTGGGCAGGGTGAAGTAATCGCCGCCGTGAACGTTCGCTGCAACACGGCGAAATCGCGAAGGTCGACATCGTCGTCAGCATCAGCCGTGTGCGCCGCGATGCACGTATCGCCGGCCACCCTGCCGGGTCCGAGCAGACATCCAGCGAACGTGGCGAGATCTACCGCATCTACATCGCCATCGTGGTCGCCGTCGAAGACGGCATCGCAGGCATCCCCGTACCCGTCACCGTCGCTGTCGGCTTGGCCGCCATTCGCCACGCCCTCGCAATTGTCGTGCGGAGCGCATGCGCCGTCGTTGTCGCAGTCCGTCCCCGTAAGGCAAGGGCACGGCGCGGCAGACACATCGGGTAGATACGGGAAGGACGCTCCGCGGAACGCATCCAGCGCCGCCGACAGATCGCTGATGGTGATGAGGGCATCGGGTGTAGCCGGAACGAGATCCACCCGTGTCTTACTCGGCGCATTTCCGTTCCCGGAAAACTTGTCGAGCAGCGCGACGATGTCGGTACCCACCTCGACGCTTCCATTTGGAGCCGTCCAGACGCCCGCCTCGAACGCCCCCGCAACATCGCCCCAAACGCTCATCGTGCGATCCAACGGGGCCGAGTAACTGATGTCAGCGGCGACGGAGCACTCAGCCGCCAGCGTCTGAAGTTCGTATCGCCCGCCCGGAACGATATTCGCATGTGAAACATAGACCGCGCCGACGAGGCTCCAATCCGTGTAGTACGGCTCACACACCAACGTCGACACCTGAATCGTCGGCGGCGTTCCATCGTCGCGACCACTGAGTTCACTGACCGCGCGAGGCGGACCCACCCAGAGAAACCGGCCGTTGAGCGCCTCGAACGGAGGAGGAAGTTCAGTCAGTGTCACCCGAACGGCGCTCTGACGACCTGCATTCGTCCCGACGAAAGACAAATAACGGTTGCGCACCATGCCCCCGGGATCGCCCGACGGCGGCTCCAATTGACAGAGTGAAACCAGATCGCCGCACCCGACACGAGAATACGTGGCCCCGACGCCTTCGTGCAGTGACACGTAGTAGACGCGGCTGCGGTTCAGCGTGATGTTGGCGCCGTCACCCAGAACCAGCTCCTGCACATAGAGCGCTTCGTCGCACGCGTCGGACCCGACGGTGTTGACAAAGTGGTTGACGAAGTTCACGTTCGCCCCAGCCGCCACCTCGACCACGCCCTGCGCGAAGTTCGTGTGCATCGCTGCATCGCCGATGGCGTCCACGTCCGTGCGAAATCCGCCGAGCGTCGGGCCCAGGTCGATGCCGCCGACCTCATACGTCTGCGGTGTCTCGCCCGAGAGGACAATGCGCCCGTTCACCCAATCGAAGAGGCTCGGATACACGCTCTGATTGTCGAAGTCTCCGCCCAGCTCCAGCGTCGCGGTGGTATCCGTCGAGTCATCGTCGCACCCGATGCAGACGCTCGCCGCCCTCCAGAGTGTAAGATCGCCCGCGATCATGAGCCGACCGCCGCCGCTTACACGAAGCGTTGGCGGCGTTCGACCACCCTGGACGGCCGCCGTGGCGCGAAGACCGAACGGACAGAGGATCGTATCGCGACCGTCCATGATGAAATCATCCAGTACCCTCACCGACATTTGGTGAGAGAGCGTCAGTTGTTCCGGCTGACAGAGGTCGGTCGGCTCGAGCGTGAGCGACCTCGCCACCAGTTCCGCGGTGATGGGTCCGGTCGAGAACGGATCCGGAAGGTAGGATCCACCGTTTCGCAGCGTCACATCGCCGGACGATGCGTCGATTCGACGGTCATCCCCCAGGAGCAGCGCGCCGTCACCCAGAATCCCACCGCCATTGATCGTCAGATCCCCCTCTGCGCCGCCCTGTACCAGTTGAAGTCGCGAACCGCCGCGTAACCGTAGCGATGAGAGAGAAACATCGACGTCGAGCAGCAAGTCGTCAGCGGCGCTCCGAAGCGTCACACTGAACTGCTCACCCGGTACGTTGGTCGGGAAACCACCCGAAAGGTCCCAGTTGCTTCCGTCACTCCAACTCGCACTCTGTCCGGAGCCCGTGCTGGCGACGCACACGTCGGGAATCCCGTCCCCATCGGCGTCCATGGCGCGCCCCGACACGATGTCGCATCGGTCCGGAACGCCGTTCAGATTGCAGTCGTCACACCCGGGGTAATCCGAATCGAACGGCGTACACAGCGCGATGTCGCACGCGTCCACAACACCGTTTGAATTGCAGTCCGGCTCGCACTCGTCCGGCATCTCGTTTCGGTTGCAGTCGGTACTCCCGCCACAACCCGCATAACCTTCGCACGTGCCGCCCGGCGGCCCACACGATGCATCGCAGGGATCCGGTATGTCGTTGTTGTTGCAGTCCGTTCCGCAATAGTCACTGCACAGAATGGACGCACCGCACCCGGTTTTCGCTACACCGGTCGTGGCGCAGAATGCGTCCCACTGCACGTTGCAGCAGAACGGATCGCACGCACACACCGATTCACAACAAGTCGCATCAGAGCACGAAGGTGATCCATTCGAGGCACAGCAATCGCCCGATGCCGGATCACCGCACGGACTGCACACCGCTTCGCAAAGGACTTCGGCGCCGCATCCGTTCCCCTCGAATCCTGTGGTCGCACAACCCGCGTCCCACTCGACGTCACAGCAGAACGGATCGCACGCGCACACCGCGTCACAGCAGCTCTCATCCGCACAGCCCGGAGAACCGGCGCCATGAGCCGCGCAGCACTCGCCGTGACCGGGACACGCCGGGTGCCCCGAGCGGATGCGAACCGAGCCCGTCCCAGGCCCCGCCGCAGGAAAGTTCCCGATCCGAACAAGATACGATTGCCCCTTCACCGCACTGAAAAGAAGGGACGATTGGGAGGCGCCGCCGTCGCATCCGTCGTCGCTGCACGCCAGAAGCGTGTTCTCGGTCGGCGGACAGACGCTGCACCCTACAAAAACAGCCATCTTCGTGTTCACCGAAGAGAGACCGCACGTCTCAATGACGGCCACAGCCGTCCGAGGTGCCGTCCAGCAATACCAGACATCGTTGGCGATCTGATCCTCGCCGAAGAACGCGCAACGCGACGCCGCCGATCCGTCCGTCGTCGCCGCCGTCGTGTCAAACCCGAAGACGCCCACACCCGCAATCGATACCGCATCCGAGCAGGCGTCACTCGGTTCAGGAGGGCAGGTGTACGTGGAGCAGCCGGTCACGCCGCCGCCCCAAAGACCGCCGAGACTCTCACAAGGGATGCGCGTTACCTGGTCAAAGCACCGATCGCCGACGCAACAAGCGCCGGCCGGCTCCGGGCACTGGGACGCGGAACATTGTGTGGCCAGTCCGCGGAACACGCCGCCCATGGCGGAGCAAGCTGAATGTGTCACGTCGTGGCATACGCCGTCGGGTTGGCAGCACGCCCCCGTGATCGACTCGCACGCATCGTCAATACCGTTACCGCCGCCGTCACCTTGGCAAGACGATCCGGCCCCCAGCGGAATCCCGTCCGCGTCGCGGCAAGAAGGCGGCGGAAGATCGCTGCACTGACCGCTCACCGCGCAGCACGCCTCCGCACAGGGACTCACCTGCAGCGTATATCCGCCGACCGAACCCGAGGCACCGGAAACGCGGATGTAGTAGGTCGCGCCGGCCGTGACTGGTAGTGTCAGTTCTGACGCACCCGCCACCTCACCGCATCCGTCGTCATCGCAGGCCAGTTCGGTCCCGTCGCAGGCGTCCATCACTGACAACGTCGTGTCATAGGCGCTCCCGCAGAGACGGATGGTGACCTCTCCCGTGCAATCCGCCGTCCAGCAGTGCCACACGTCGGCGGTGTCCTCTACACCGCATGAGGTGACATCCGAACCGCGGGCGCCGGCGGTCGAGCCGGAAACAGCGACAGAAGTGCCAAGGGGTTGGCAGTTTTGGCAGACGTCGCCGGCGGGAGGCCCCGGCGGCGCTTCGAAGGCGCCGAGATCGACGACGGCGGGGTAGCCGATTCCGGTGTTCGGCGTTGCGGGATCGTCCACGGCGCGCGGGGCGTAGTCCAGGTCAACCGGAAGTGACTCCGTCTTGTCCTGATCACGATCGAGGTCTGCGATGTCGGCCGGCAGGGCGGTGGCGTTTCCGGCGTCGATGGCGGGGGAGACCGCGGCGAGGCGCAGATCGTCGTCCGGCGTTCCGGAGAGGCCGTCGGGGCCGGTGGGATCGACAAACATCGGATTCACATCGAGGTTCCCGGGAGAGTTTGCGAAACGACTCAGACCCTCGATGAGCGTGTAGGTCACGCGGGGCGTTCCTGGGAATCCGGGCGCGGACTCGATCTGGGCCGACTCGTCTTTGGGGCCGCCGTCGGTGTTGTTCCAGTGTATGCAGTTGCCCAGTGTCGGT
>JAJDDV010000220.1 GCA_029260135.1 Phycisphaerae bacterium
ATGGGCAGCCTGAAAGGCTGCAAGACGGTAGCCGTGGGCAGAGCGCAGCGACGCCCAGGGAACGAGCCACCCACCGATCAGAACCGCGACAGTTATGGAGCGGGCACGCCAGGTTTCGTCCGATCCTGAAGGGGTCGAAGAAGGACTGCGGAAGACTCCCAAGAGAGCGGCGTAGGGCCGACGGTTCTCCCGCGCGAAGCGAGAGGTTCAACTTCCGCTGGCCGCTACACGACACACGGGCAAACGAGTTTGCCCGTGCCACCCTTCGACGAGAACCTCCGCCAGGCGGTCTCCGCGATGAACTTGACGACGGGTGGCATGGCCAAGCGAAGCGCCGCCATGTTCGACAGGCGCCGGGTACCATGCCCCATCCGAACTCGGGTGCCTCCTCCTCGCGAAGCAAGGCTGGGGGACGGAACCACCGGACGATCGGCACCGGATTCCATGACCCACCGAAACGCCGCCATCCTGTCCCGCAGCCGTCGGGCATCTCGATGCACCTGCCGTTTCTGGATGCCGACGGGGGCACCACGCGACGTTTCGGGTGTTGCGCGTCCTCAAAGACCGACTGGCGAAGCCGGCTCATCGGGATAAACTCACCAAGGATGGAAACACCGACAGTCACGCTTGTCATACCCGGCCGCAATTGCGAGGCGACGATCGCGCAATGTCTCGAGGCGATTGTGCCGATGCTCGATCATACACCGCTCCGTGAGATCATCTTCGTCGACGACGGTTCGACCGACAGGACACCCGACATCGTCGCCGATTTCCCGGTCCGCTGCATCCCCGGTGGCGGGCGCGGACCCGGCGCCGCGCGAAACGTCGGCTGGCGCGAAGCGCGACACCCGCTCGTTTGGTTCGTCGACTCCGATTGTGTGGCCCAGCCCGGCGCACTCGAGCGATTGCTTCCCCAAATGGCCGATCCGAAAGTCGGCGGCGTCAGTGGCAGCTACGGAATCATGAACCCCCAGTCCTTGCTGGCCTGCCTGATCCACGAGGAGATCATTCAGAGACATCGATCGATGCCGCTTCGGGTGAATTTCCTTGCGACGTTCAACGTGCTCTACCGGCGCGACATCCTCCAGCGCGTCGACGGGTTCGACGAACGCTACCTCAAGGCACAGGACGCCGAACTCTCTTTCCGCGTGATGGCGGAAGGATACGATCTGGCGTTTGAGGGCGAGTCGCGAGTCAGGCACTATCACCCGACAAGGCTCTTCTCCTACCTCCGCACGCAGCGACATCAAGGCTACTGGCGCGTGTGGCTGCACATGTCACACCGCGGGCACGCTACCGGCGATTCCTACAGCAGCATCGTCGACCACGCACAGCCGCCCCTGGCCATGTTGTTCGTCGCCTCGGTCCCGCTCACCCTGATCGGACGCTTGGCCGTCGTGCCGGCGGCGTTGCTCCTCCTCCTGCTGTTGGCCCAGCTGCCGCTGACGATGAAGCTTATGCTCAGGCGCAGACAACCGCGGTATGCCTTCTTCGCGCCAATGAGCCTGATCCGCGCGTTCTGGCGCGGATTCGGCATGACACAAGGCCTGCTCGCCTATCTCCTGTCGCGAGCCGAGCAAGACACACAATCAGGCGAGGAGAACTAACGCATGGCAAAGGCTCCGCGTGCCATTCCGCCGAACCTCAATGCGGATTCATCAAACCGGATGAAGTGGTTTCCCTTGGTGTTGATCATCGCTGCCGGTGCCGCCTACGCCAACAGCTTCGAGGGCGCCTTCGTCTTCGACGACAACCATGCGATTCGTCAGAACATGCGAATCCGGAGCCTCTGGCCGCTCGACGCCGTCCTCTCCGGCCGCCGACCGGTCATGGACCTGTCGTTGGCCGTCAACTACGCCATCGGCGGGCTCAACCCGAAGGGATATCACTTCGTCAACCTGCTGATCCACATCGCGACAGCTGTGACACTGTTTGGCACACTTGGCAGAGCCTTCCGCACTCCTCGCCTCATTTCGCGTTTTAGTACCACCGGCCCGTGGATCGCGGCGGCGACGGCGTTGGTGTGGGTGGTTCATCCCCTGCAGACCGAAAGTGTCACGTATCTGGCACAACGGGGCGAATCGCTGATGGGTCTGTTTTATGTGTTGACACTGTACTGCGTGTTACGCGGGGCCGAATCCGCGCGGTCGGTCGGATGGTATATTCTAGCGATCACCAGTTGTGGACTGGGCATGGGTACTAAGGCGGTGATGGTCACCGCGCCCGTGGTCGTGATGCTGATGGACCGGCCCATCCTGGCGGATTCGTGGCGACAGGTCGTTGCGCGGCGCTGGTGGGTCTATGTCGGGCTGGGTGCGACGTGGATCGTCTTGTTCATCAACAAGGTAGCGCCGAGCGTGCTGTTTCCCGCTCATCACGTGACGGGAACGGTGGGATTCGCCTTCAAAGGCATGACGCCGCTGGACTATGCGATGACGCAGCCGGGCGTGATCGGTCACTACCTCTGGCTGACCGTTTGGCCTTGGTCGTTGTGCTTAGATTATCAGTGGCCAGTGGCGACGTCGATCGTTGCGTGGTTGCCGTGGGCGATTGTCATCGGCGGGGCGGTTGCGGCCGGCGCATGGGCCTATATTCGCAAGCCGGCGCTAGGTTCCATCAGTGTGTGGTTCTTCTTGATTCTCGCTCCGACGTCGAGCGTCATTCCGATCAAGGATCCGGCGTTTGAGCACCGAATGTACCTCCCCCTGGCGGCGGTCGTGCTCCTTTTGGTCCTTTTGGGCGATGCGGCGATTCGGGCGCTGGCGGAGCGGTTGCGCTTCGACGCGGGGCGACGGCGATGGATGGCAGGCGGGGTACTTGGCGTCGTGGTCCTGTCGTTGTGCGTGGGTACGGTGCGCCGAAACCGCGACTATCGCAGCGAAGTGATCATGTGGACGGACGTGGTTTCGAAGCGACCGGAGAACACGCGAGCCCATTACAATCTCGGCAAGGCCCATCTGGATCAGCGTGATTCAGATGGCGCGGTGGCGGCGCTAAATGCCGCGTTGGCGATCGACCCGGGTTTTGTGGAGGCCCGTTACAACCTTGGGAAGGCATTCGCCCAGCAGGGCCGAACGGAAGAGGCTGCGGCACAGTACGTCGAGACGTTGCGGATCGATCCGACGATGGCCAAAGCACGAAGCGATCTGGGCAATACCCTCGTTCGATCCGGTCGCGTGGAGGAAGGGATCGAACATTATCGCGAGTGCATCCGGATCGATCCGGAATATGTACGGACGTATGTGAATCTCGGCAGTGTGCTGCTTGCGCGCGGTGAGGTCGAGGAGGCCGTGACGTTGCTGCAGAAAGCCGTTGCGTTGGCTCCCAGGACCGCGCGTGTTCGTTTCTCGTTGGGGCGAGCGTTGCAGGCTCAGGGTAATAGACCGGAGGCGATGGCGGAGTTTCGCCGGACGCTCGAGCTGACACCCGGTCATCCCGGTGCGCTTCGCGCGCTGGAGGAACTCGGGGGTCGGTGAGGTGTCGCGGCCCGCGGAAACGCGGCTGGAATGTGGTTCGCTTTCGCGATGCCCTCGGGTGTGTTTCCGGCGTTTCTTGCGGACCGGCGGGGCGTCACGCGCGGACTTGACGAGGCGGTCGCCGAGGTCTATGCTCCTGCGGCCCGGTTCCCAGAAGGAGCACGGGTGCAAGCAACCGGCGGAAATCCGCCGGCAAGGTCGAGGTCGCACTGATTGGCGAATCGACGGTTGCCGGGCAGGTAGCTCAGTTGGTAGAGCAACGGACTGAAAATCCGTGTGTCGGCGGTTCAAGTCCGCCTCTGCCCAGTTTCATGCCAGTGACGTCATCCGGTGCATCCGGGTGCCGGCGAAGCGCCGTCCAACTACCGGCTCCTGTGTTCGCGTCGATGTGACACGTGTTGGTCATTGCCCAGGACCGTGTAATGGGGTGCGGTCCGTTGTTGCGAGGCAGTAGACCTCATTGATCCCACGAATTGACTTGGCGGTAGGCACATCGGGGCGACGTCACCTGTGGTTTCGGGCGGTCGGTCGGCGGTGTGCCCGCTCCATGACTGTCGCGGTTCTGATCGGGGGTGGTCCGTCGGTGTCGGTGCGTCCGGGGTAGCGCCCGCTCCTTCAGAGTGGCGTCTCTTCCATGAAAGCCCTTTCGTTGTCAAGGTTCACTTCCCTTTCGGGTCGCTCGACGGACCACGTCTTGTTTCAGACGTTGCACTATCGTGACGGCGTCGAATCCGTCTCGGTGGGGTCGGTCATGTCAGACGGAGCGCGCGGCTCGTTGGGAGGATCCAGTTCTTCCAGATCTTCTGCGATTACCAGATGCGCTAGCGTATCCTGTTCAAGCACCGCTCGCGACCGATCCAGGGTCGCCGTTACCGTCGCGCGGACCGAGCTCTCTCGGTCCGCCTCCGGCTGGCGGTGCGGATCGGCGCAGTCGAGGATTTCCACGAGCCGTACCTGATCGTGTGGCCGCACCGTGAGGTAGCCGGGCTCGGTCTGCTCGTTGGTCACGCAGACGAAGCCGGATTGAACAAGTCGATCCAGCAGCCGGCGGAGAGACTCGGGCGACAGGTCCGTCTCCTCCGCGATCTTATCGAAGCGGGCCGCACCGTGCCCACGTGCGAACGGCCGGGCGATGGCAAGCATCACCGCGAGCCAGTCCGATGGAGCGAGTGGTCGGCGCTCTGCTCGTTTTGCCTGGCGAAACTGCCGCAGGTTGGTGGCGGTATGGGCCAATTGGGCTCCGAAGAGAAAGACGCTCCAGGATAGATTCAGCCAGAGCATAAAGAGCGGTAGGACTCCCAGTACACCGTAGAGGTTGCCTTTGAGGACGAACCGTTCGACGTAGACGGAGAAAGCGCCGCGCGTCGCCAACCAGAGGGGGACTGTGATCACGGCGCCACCGAATGCCGCCGTGAACTTGACGTGGGTGTTGGGAATGAGCTTGTACGCCATCGCGATCACGACCATGCCGACGAGGACAGGAACCGCCCAGCCCAAGACCGCCGTTAACGATGCGATTGCAGACACACCTTGACAAGCCTCGACGCCGAGTCGGCTGAAATAGGTCACCGCGAGAATCACGACGGGGCCGAGGGTGAGGACGGACCAGAAGAGGAGGACCCGTCGGGCTATCGCACGACTCCGTGGCGCTTCAAATATCCGGTTCAACGACTGCTCGATCGTGTTGAAGAGCGTCAGCGCGGTCCAGATGAGGATCAGCGCGCCGACGGGGCCGATGCGCTCGAACGTCATTTTTCCCTCGACGTCGGCAACGAGCTGCTCGATCTGATCGGCGACATTGATGACCCGTTCTTCGCCAACCTGATCCATCGGATTGGTGGCAGTTTCCACGTCCACGCCGTTCTTTCCGACAGATGCAGTGGATTCCGGTACCACGATCTGGGCGAAGCCCGAAGCGTCGAGGAAGTCTCGCATGGTGCGTTTTCCGTTCTCAACGACACCGACCGACTCGAGAACCAGGAAGCCCAGCACCAAGATCGGAATCATCGCGAAGATGGTACGGAAGGAAAGGGCGGCGCTCATGGCCATCAAGTTGTTCTGATGAAGCCGCCGCGCGCAATAGGCCCATAGGTCGAATTGGAACCGGACAAATCGCGTGCTACGGCTGAGCTGCTCACCGGGGCGGCTGAGAATCTCCTCGACCTGTTGAGTGATCGTCCTTTTGCCCACAATGCCCTTTCTGACTCGGAACGAGAACGTCAGTCCGTGCGACGTTTCGGTTTCCTGTCGCGGTTCTTCTTGTCTATCGAGAGCGCCTTCAGCATCCCACCGATCGTCTCTTCAGCTGACGACTTCATAGCATCGCCCAGAAGGGCGTTCCTGTCGATGCGCGCAAGATCAAGTACCAGCTGTTCGCTCGTCCCGACGATCGGGATGTCCACGCGCCTGCTCACGAGTTCCAATGCACTTTGCGCGGAGGAGCCCGAAACACGCAGGCGTTCATACAACCGGGGTCTGACCGACACTGAGCCTGTGAGGTCCAGACTCTCGTCCAGGCTTGCCGACGCGAAGAACCTCACTTCGAACGGGTGAGGGAACCTCAGCGTGAAGTCCCGGTAGACGATCCGGCCATGCTTCACCTCGAGATCCAGCCCCCTTCGCTCCTTCTGCGATCCACTCTCGATCTGTCGCGATTCCACGCAACGCGAGAAGGTCCTTTAGGAACCCACTCGGCTCGACGACCGTATCGACCAGTTCCTGAACGACGCGCCCCATCGCTGTCTTTCGCGCTGTGTCGTCGAGAGGAAGAACGAAGTCGTTGACCGTCAACTTCACTAGTTTTCGAGCGGATGGCACGGAGAAGGAGATGTGGTCCCGCTTCCGGGGCCGCGGCCTCTTCTTCTGTTCAACCAGGACGCCGGCTGTTACCGCAGAGCGAAATTCTCGACCGCCAACGCGGCGCGCTCAGTAACGGTGTTTCGGATCCTCGCGAGGGACAGTCGTTCGCCGCGAAATGGCCAAAGTCCCGGCGGACAAGAGCATCAGAACCAGAGCCATCAGGCCCCAGTGCGAAACCGTCGGTATGAGTGGGGCGGTGACGGTGAGCGTAGCGGAGCCGTAGTCCACCTGAGAGGGCGAGAGGTCTCCAACGCCGCAAATGGCCGTGCCGAGGGCGGGCAATCCGGTATCGGCGGACTCGACGACAAGCGAGCCGGCGCGCACGGTCTGCATCTCCAAAAGCGCCACGCGCGCCCAGGTCGGCGTGACGCCGACCTGATCGGCACAGGACCCCAAGTGTGAGCCGCTCAGTCCGGCCACGAGACCCGCCGTGTTGTTCACATTGCCACTGAGTAATTCCGAGAAGAGCATCGTATGGGTTAAACCGCTTGCGACGGCGACCGCCGGGTCGAACTGGATCGTCGTTGAAACGGACGAAAGGCCCTGGGAATCGCCCGTCCGTGCCCATACCTCTATGACGAACGAACTTCCAAGCTCTACCTGGTCTATCGGCGCGGGCAGCTCGTTCGTGGTGTCGGCGGGGCCGGCCGCCTGCACGGGAAGGAGCTCGACAAGCGCGACGGGGCCGCCTTGGGCCGCCGCCTTGGGCGGCCGCGCGATGACAGACGCGAGCAACACCGCACCCATCACCCGAAGCCACAAAGTCCGTCGTCTGGATCTTCTCATTGATATATCGCTATCTCCATCCGTTCTCATCGGCCAAGTCGCTGAGTCACTCCTTCGGCGCCGTCAGCGGCTCGTTCAGTTCTTGGCGTGGTGGGGTACGTCACGAACCATGGGCTTCATGACGATGTTCACGCTCGCGGCCCCGAAGTCGACAAGAAACGGGTCGAGGTTGCCCAGCTCGTTCACGATGGACACACCGTGAAGCGGGTCGCTCGGCCCTGCCGTCAAGTTGACGGACCCCGTGGCCACCGTCCGGACAGCAAGAGTTGCTACCCGGACCCAATTGCCGTTTGCGCCGAGATCCGGGGAATCCAGCTTGGAACAGCCCCCCAACCGAGAGACTCGGCCCAATTCCGGATGAATTACGCCGTCCGCAAATGTGGACATCGGATGGCCGGAGATCACCCGCTCCACCGCCAGAGCTTTCGCGTCGAAGCTCAGGTCCACGAACACCGACGCGAGTCCCTCGGCGGACCACCCTGCGGTCGCGGGCCGAGTCGCCCAGACCTCTACGAAGAAACGCTGACCGACTTTGAACGAGGTTTCCGACGGCGGGAGCGCCGGCTGGAAATCATCGGGCGTCGGCCTACGGACGGTCACAAGGCTGATGGCAGCGACCGATTCGGTCGCGTAGCTCAGGCTCGCAATGGTCGTGGGCGGAGGGCCTGCGCAGTTCGCACAGTCGCCGCAGGCCTCACCAAAGCATCCGACGAAGCCCGAATAGTCTCCCGTGCCCACGCAGACGCCGCTGTCGCCGTCGAAGTTGGACGCGGCGCATGGGTCCGTCTCCAAATAGCAGCCGTCGAAACAGGCAGCGAAGAGGGCAAAGTCGCCGGTACCCATCACGCCGTTAACGTCGAGATCCAGGATGCACAACTCGCACGTGTCACCGAGTTCGTCACAATGTTCACAGGAGGCGGTACATACTGGCGGACCGGCCACGCAGCCATTTGCATCGGCGGCACCATTGGTCGGATCGCAAGTCTCCGATCCGTTGCAGAATTGGCTGTCGACACAGTTCGCATCGTTGGCGGTGTTCACGCAGGCACCGGCGCCGAGGTTCGCCGCCGGGTCGCATAGGTCATCCGTGCAGATGTCGGCATCGACGCAACTCGGTGGAAGGAACGCCGTTCCGCTACAGGCTCCGCCGCTACACGTGTCATTCTCCGTGCAGAACTGTCCGTCGTCGCAAGTAGCTGTGTTGTTCGGGTTGTTGCAGGCGCCCGCGCCGAGGTTCGCCGCCGGGTCGCATAGGTCATCCGTGCAGACGTCGGCGTCCACGCAACTCGGTGCAGTTCCGGCTTGACACACATTTCCCACGCACTGCTCCGGTCCGTTGCAGAATTGGGCGTCATCGCAGTCGCCGGCGTCGAAGCACTCCTCGACCGTGACGGCTACCTGCCCGAAGTCAATATCGGCCGGCACCACATTGCCAAACTCGTTGCAGATGGCCGTGCCGAGGATCAGCGACGCGGTGTCGGCGGACTGGATCACCGACGCGCCGTTGGCCAAGGCCTGCATATCTACGATGGCCACCCGCGCCCAGTTGGTCAGGCCCACCTGGTCGCTGCAGGGTGGAGAGGCTGCGGCGTGTGACCCACCCAGGTCATCTATCAGGCCGCCGGGATTGTTGATCGTTCCGGTGGACAGCCCCGAAGCGTTGAACAGGGCGGCATGGGTGATGGACTGCGCGGTCACGACCGTGTTGAGGAAGCTCAGGTCCACGGTCACGGACGAAAGCCCGCTGGTCTGGGTGGTTTGGGCCCAGAGTTCGACGACGAACGTCTCGCCGGGTACGAACTGCGTCTGCGCGGTCGGAAGGGTCGCGGCGGTGTCGGATGGGCCGGCCGTTTGACGTGTGACCGGCTGGATGGTGACGCGGACGACCGCGTTTGCATCGGTCGACACCGCGGCGACGAGCGCCGCGGTTCCGATCCATCGTGCCATGTTGCTGACTGTCATCGTTCCAACTCCTTACAGAGGATCGAGGGCGCGTCAGGCGATCTCCACGATCCGGGTTTATCATTTCCTCGAGCGGATCCATGCTCAGCCTTGCTTCATCCTGCGAACGTTCTGCCATCTTCATACGGGCAGGCGTGATACCAATATGTCACTCATAGTGTCTTCAATCGCCGCCAGGCGTTCGGGTGATCTCACGATCCGCCCCCCGATTCGCCGACGCGGCGCCGGGCGGACCGGTGCAGTTCGAGCATGCGCCGCAGGTCTGATTCATGCATCCCACGAGGGCGGAATAGTCGCCGGTACCGACGCATCCGCCGGCGTCGCCGTCGATGTTAGCCTCAGCGCAGGGATCCGCCGGGGCGTAACAGGCACCGAAACAACCGGTCAACAGCGTGATGTCGCCGGCACCGATCATTCCGTCGCCGTCCAAATCGGTCGAGCATAGCTTGCAGGCGGATTCCGCCTCGCTGCAATGCTCGCATGATGCCGTACACACGGTCGGGCCGGGCAGGCATGAGCCACCCGAACACGTTTCGGTACCGTTGCAGAAAAGGCCGTCGTCGCAATCAGCGTTGATCGAGCATTGCGCCGTGCACGGGTTGGAGCCGAGTCCATCAATGTGTAACGACCAAGCGTCCAAGGTGCCGGGATCGGGCGTGGCGCTGTCGGAGACGGTCAGGGTCCAGACGCCCGCCGCATCCATTCCGTCGAAGGCCGTGAGTGCGTTGTTCGGCGTGTATTCCGGCGGAGATGACAGATTCGCGGAACACTGCGACTCGATGTCGCCGCCTGTCCCTTCGTCGTCGAGGATGATCCCCGCGAAGTTGTCTTGGTTGCACCCGAAGCTCGATGCGGGGACGCCGGGGCGATCGATCACCGTCACAGTCGTCCCACCGTGCGACACCGTCACGGTCAGGTCGCCCACCCACGTGTGTGTGACGGTGAGATCCACGTCCACATCGCCGATGGGGAACGAGTCGAGCACTGTGATCGTGTCGGTGACCGGGTTGCCACCACCGCCACCATCAGGAATCGTGGCGCCGGGCGCGCTCTGGTAGATCGTCGGGTTCCCAGCCGTTCCGCCACCGCACACTGAGGCATCGCCCAGATAGGATCCACCGGAGGCCGAGCAACCCGCCGACGTGTCAATACTGCAGAAAGCGCCCGAGCAACATGCCCCTTGCGGTTGGCAAATGCCGCCTGCACAAATCTCACCGGGCGGGCAACTGATCGGCGTGTTGGAGCATGACCCGGTTGTGCAGACATCGACCGTACAGCTATCGCTGTCGTCGCAGTCGATGTCGCCCGTGCACGGAGTCAACAAGGAGAGCGAATTGATGGCGTCCACACGTCCGAATCCGTATCCGATATCGAAGCCGGCTGGTCCCAGATCTATCGCCCCGTCGCGGATGAACTGTCGGACCTCGGTCGGGGTGAGGTTTGAGTCGACGCCGAGGAGCAATGCGGCCAGTCCGGCTACGTGCGGCGACGCCTGGCTCGTACCGCATTGACTGGCGAACGTCGTTCCACCGGCGGCGATCCCCGCCGATCTGCTGTCGCAGCCGGGTGCCGTAACGTCCAGTTGGTCACTTCGATTGCTGAAGCAAACCAGCGCGTCCACGGTGATATTGGTGTCCGTGCACAGGATCGTCGTACAGGAGGCGTCGGCGCACCACGAAAAGCTGGACTGGGAGTTCTCGCAGTTGGGGAAGTCATTGTCGAAGACGGCGCCGACGGCGATCGCACCGGACGCGCAAGCGGGCGATCCCATGGCGTTGGCGTTGGCCTCGTTGCCTGCCGACGCCACGACCACAACGCCGTTGGATACGGCGTTATTTGCCGCGATCGCCGAACTGTCGCCGTCGCACGTTCCGGTGAACACACCGCCGCCCAGGCTCAGGTTCATCACGTCGCAGCGGCCACCGGCTGCGGATTGATCCGCGGCGTAGTTGATTCCGGCGATTACGTCGGAGTTGAATCCGCTTCCGGTGGCGTCCAACACCTTGATTCCGATCAGGGTCGCGCCGGGCGCGACTCCCTGCAGGGGGGTCGAAACGCTGCATCGCGTTTCGGAGATCCCCGTTCCGCCCACCGCGATCCCGGCGACGTTGGACCCGTGTCCGTTGTCGTCCTCGGGGTCGTTGTCGTTGTTGGCGAAGTCGCGGCCTGCGGCGGTGTCGATCCGGGCGGAGTACATGATGTGGTCGGAGTCGATACCGGTATCGATGATACAGACACGAACGCCGCTTCCATCCGCGGAGAGACCGGCAGTGGTGATCTGACTTTGCAGCGCGCGGATCATCGGCGTGCTGACGGTGAGGTGTGCGTGCATCCTTCGATCTTCTTCGACCTTGATGACGCCCGGCATGGCCGTGAGGTCCGCAAGTTGCGCGCGCGGGATGCCCCGTAGGTTGATGGCATTCGGAAGAACGGTCTGGTACTCGTACTTGATGTGCCCGCCGACGTTCGCAGCCCAGACGCGGACGCCCTCACGCCGATCGGATGCGACGTGAGAGTTTGCAGCCAGTGTGCTTGGAGCGAAGTGGACGAAGACGCTGACGAGCTCAACCGCAGCCGCCGCAGTGCGTGTCGGAGAGGCCTGGGTATTCGTGGGGTCCGCCGGCGTTCCCGCACTCGCGCGAGGTTCTACAAGCGGTCCGACAGCGCTAAACTTCGCGGCGTCGGCGTCAGGCCGACGGCTTTCGTCCGCTCCGACGACCATGCCGGACACGCCCAGGGACGCGATCACAACCAGCAATCGCCGTTCCAAGGCCGCGCGCCGGAACCTGATCATGTATTTCACCCCTGCCCCTGTCCCGCCGACTTTGAGAGGTTCAGTCCGAAGAACTTCTCACTTGTCACGCCTCAAGTCGTAATCATAGCCTAACCGAACCGCTTGATTCAAGTAAGGCCGCCACTTTTTGGTGTGAAACGCACGTGTCCGGCCGCTCCGGCGTTGTCACGACCATCCCTTGCACACCACGCAACGACAAACGACTTCCGAGCCAACGCCTCCGGCGCTTCGCCTCTTGTCCTCGTGCCGTCATCGAGGTTATCGGAGGCTATGGCATGGGCTGCTCTCGCGTCTTCTTGACATTCCTTGGTGGTATCGCCTGCCACCGAATGAATCCTGCGGGCGCGAATCTCTGATTGCAGACGAGGCGCGCGGTCTTAGAGCGCTAGGCCAACCGTCCTTGGTGGTGGAGGCGAGGTCGGCATGCGCCGGGCGCGGCGCCGTGCCAATGAATGACACGCTGGTCGCACGCCCCGAATATGAATCGGGAGGGGCGAGGCGGCACCCATCGATCGGCGATTGGGACTTCCACTGCCCGCGCAGTGATCTTTGCGCCGCTGAGCCGGTACGATTCGACCTGCCCCCGTCGCTGCTTCCGCGGTCGTACTGCACAAGCGTCAATTCGTCGCTCGATATTGGTCCCTTTGTGGCGCACGGTTCCCGTGTTGTTGACGAAGGACAGCTGAGACGCTGAACGGAATGTGGGATGCGTACCGTGGGAGCACGTCAAGGTGCAGTCGCCCCGAGCCGTGCTGAAACCGAAGACTTGCGAGATCGCTCCGTTGTCCGTGCGGGAGCGAGCTACAACACGTGCGACACCGGAGAAGCATGAGTAACGCCTGCGAGGGCCGGTGCTGGGCGACGATCCGAACGGTTTTCCGCGAAATCCGCATTCTGGACCTATGAAGGAGGTTAAGTACTGTTGCGGCCTGCAGTCGCTTCTAGTACACTTGCCACCGTCAAGCGGCTGGACGACAGATTTCGGGCAGGATGAGATGTCCAGGGCCGACCTCCACATCAGACAACACGAGGTTCACTGCCTTATGTATCATCTCAAGGAGAAGAAACCATGTCTCTTCCTACACTTCCAGGAGCTTTGGGCGGCAGCCCTGCGTTGCGACTGAGACCTCACGCGTTGTTTGCTGCAATGTTGCTGACGGTCACTTCAGTCGGGTCGGCGACGGCGCAGTTGTATGACGTTGTTCTTCTTGGTCCGGGTCGAGCCAGGGCCATCAACAACTCGGGGCAAGTGGCGTACAATACCCTGGACGATGATTTTGAGTGTGGAGGACGGGCCTACCGTTTCGAGGACCTCAACCTCGATGGTATCGCGACTTCGAACGAGTTCATCCTGCTCGGCATGCTGCCGGGCGGGCACGGCACCTGCGGGCACGACATCAATGCAGCAGGCAACATTGCCGGAAGGGCGAACGGCCTCTGCCCACCAACGGATAGCTGCACGACGAAACTGCTTCCGTTTCTCTGGACGCCCACCGACGGTCTGACTGCACTTCCGTTTCCGCCCGGAGCCGCCCTGAACGTCGAAGGTACAGGCCATGGTCTGAACAACACAAACCCACCTCGCATCGTCGGGTTCATTGGACTCGAACCGGCCGTCTGGCACTGGGAAAATCTCGTGCCGCCGGGGGCATGGATTCCTCAGATTCTGCCGATTCCTGCCGTGGCGTTTCCGCGCGGCGCGGCCTTCGCCATTGACAACGACCCGCGCATCGTGGGTGAGGCCGTGGTGCGGTGTGACGGCGGATTGTGCTTCTGGCATTCCTTCCTCTGGGATCTGGTCGGCCCCGCGTGGGTCGAAACCGACCTCGGTAGCCTGGGTTGCACGAACCCGAACTGCCAGGATCCCTGGGTACTGCCCTGCGCATCCTGCCCGAAGAGTAACGCCGTAGAGAGTCACGCATACAACCTCAATGAAATCACAGAATCCGGTCAGCAACGGCTGATCGTGGTGGGCGAATCGGATGTTGGTTGGGATCACGCGTTCAGCTTCGTAGACGACGGCGACGGAATCGCCGAACCCCACGAATGGACCGATCTCGGTACGGCCGGTGAATGCGAGAGCGAGGCGATGGACGTCAACGCGTGCGGGCAGATCGTAGGTCAGGCGAAGTCACCGGACGTCTACTGGCGCGCAGTCCTCTCGCAAGGACGGATGTTCATACTCAATGATCTGATCGATGCCGACGCAGGCTGGGACCTCCGGCGTGCCCTGGGCATCAACGATTTCGGCCAGATCGTCGGCTTCGGTGAGTACGAGAACGCGGAACAGGCTTTCCTCCTGAATCCGACGATCGAAGCCGTGGATCCCAACCCGGTGATGCTGACCGGCGACCATGTGAGTACCAGCCGCGATGTCCTCGGTTCGCTTGACGCACGACGTGTCAAAGGTCTGGCCGCGGATGGAGTCACGCGGATCGTACTTCGACTTCTGGTCGGTGGCCCGGGCGAGGTAGACTTTTCGGTGACGGATGAGTTGAACAGCACCGACACCTTGCACGTGGGAACACTGAGCGCTCCGGGCACCCCGGGCACGCAGAATAACGTCAAGGTGATCCTGAACACCCCACTTTCGGACGGTCGATGGCTCGCCACCGCCATCCTCTTGGCGCCTATCGACTTCGTGCGGCGGGCGGGTAACCCCTCCGCCGTCGTCGAGGTTAGTGATCTCTGCTCGTCTCAGCGACCTTTGTTCGTGACGGCCACGTACACGCCCGCAGCGGAGGGAAGTTGCAGCGGCGCGTTTCAGAAGGAGCGGGAGATCGCGCTGCACCGCCCCCCCGTCATGTTGATCCATGGAATCTGGGGATCGGAAGACACGTGGCGATGGCCGTTGAATCTCGATGAAGCTCTGAGTGACGCATGTGATTCTACAGATAGCTTTAGCGTAACGAACTACGAGTACCCCGAGACCCATGCAGAGCCGTTCTACACGAATCTCATCATATTCCCGCGCGCACGCATCGGCGTGGCCGAAGCCGTCACGAGCCTGCGAGACCGCGACATCGCCGCGACCCAGGCAGACGTGTTTGGGCACAGCATGGGCGGGCTGCTGTCACGGCTGCACGCGGCTGACCTGGACGGCTCTTACCTTCGCGGCGACGACTGCGCCGACGATCCCTGCGCCACGGACAACAATTATGGCGCGGGCGATATCCACAAGCTTGTCACGGCGGACTCGCCACATTTCGGGTCTCCTTACGGATGCCTGCTGCTGGATGACACGACGGACCAGCGAACCTGGCTGGGCACGATCGCTTCGTGGTTGGTCGGCTGTCCGGATTGTGGCGCCTTGTGGGATATGAGGCCGGAGGACAACTCGTTTGCCAGTAGCATCAGCGCGCTTCTCGCCGCCCAGTATCCACCGCCTAACGCGCTGCTGCCGCCAGTCACGCTTCCGACGGCCATCATCACGGGAACGGGAGGCTCCGACTATCTGGATCCCATTCCCTCCGTTTGCCTTGACCCGGTCGGGGCGATCGTCCTCGGAATCAGAGCCCTGATCTGGAATTTCTGCGGACTTCTGTGTGATCCCGCGCCGTTGATTGCCGGAGTCTTTAGTTGGGATGATCACGACGTGGGCGTCAGGTTGACGAGCCAGCGTGGAGGCCTTCCTGCGGATGCCCTGGGGCAATTTGACTGCCAGGGCGGAATCCACTTTCGAAGATGGGACATCGGTATACCTGCGAACCAGGACGCCAGTGCCCGCGCCGTTGATCTGCTCAACGCGCCGGTAGCCGCTCTCCAGTTGGGGTTTCCCTTGGCCCTGCCCGAGCTTTGCCCGACATTGGCCAAGGGCAGGGAGTCTGCGCCAAGCCGAACGATGCACGGTAAGACCGCTTCGACGGTGGCGCAGATCCAGATTACGGCACCTGACCCCACAACAGCCATTCTTCGACCCGGCGAGCCCCTCTTTGTTGAGGTAGCGCCTGACGCGGGTTACTCCCCCGCCTCGGTGCTTGCCTTCACCGAGCACGACGGTGAGGTGCAGCAATGCAGCACCTCGTGCGATGGATCGGAATATGCGCCCTGCGGTCCTTGCAGCGCAAGCAATCCAGCGATTCTGGAACTCGACGTTCCGCTCGATGAGGTCGGCATCTTACCGGTGGCGGCCTTCGCCTATGACGATCTGAACGACATCGGAGGTAGCCTACAGGAGACCAGCATCCGGATGACGGTCGTTCCTGACGCCAGCGTGACCGGGATTCACATCGCACCGGAGACGGTCTATTTGTTCAAGTATGCCCCCAGGCGGCGGGTCGCCGTGCACGCCGACTATAGCGACACAGATGCCATCGGCAAACCGGTGCATCGATCGTTCTCCGGCTGTCGCATCCCGGGTTGTTGTGATGCGATCTGTGCGGAGTTTGTAGACGAAGAATGCGACGAATTCATAAACGACGTCGATTACGTGATCACGGATCCGTCAGTCGCCGAGGTTGACTGTCAAGGGTTTGTCACTGCCCGCTCGGTCGGGCGAACGACGCTCACGGTCTCGTACACTTCCGGATCGTACGGACTCTGTTCCGACCCCAGTCCAAGCCCGTGTACGGCCACGGCGGAGATCGTCGTCGTCAGCAGGCCCTGTGACTATGACGGTGACGGCGATGTCGATTCGGACGATGAAGCGGCGTACGAGGTGTGTTTCAGCGGTCCCATCTTCCCTACCGGATTTATTCGGCCGTCCGTCGCCTGTCGTGATGCGTTCGACCTCGACCGCGATACGGATATTGACGAGGATGACCTGTGCCCTTGTGCACCTCCGACTCCGACTCTTCCGGTAGTCGAGTTGATCGACGACCAAGATGGTGTCGCCGTGCCGAACGTCAAGAACCGTTTTCTCTCGTTCCTGGGTGGTGATCCCGGCCAATCCCAGGCGATTCGCGTCGTCTTCAAGGACCTGCCCGCGCCGTACCATGATTGGAACGGTCAGTTCATGTGGGTGGGTGAGCCCGCAGAGTATGACGAAAACGGCGGCAGGGGGTTCGATTCACCATGCTTGGCCGGGCCACCGTGCACCGACGCGACGTTCTGGGCGGCAACCCTCCAAGCGGATCCGTTTTGGAGGGATTGGTCGACGATTCCCGGAGGAACGATCCATGTCTACGGCGAGGGCATTGTTCCCAGCCGGATGGCCACGCCCGCCGGCCCGATCGATCACGCGGCGTTGTACGACGTGGAGGTTGTCGAGCGCTGCGGCATGTTCGTTGGAGAGAGAGCATCGCCCGCCCTGGAGATTGCCAACTCTGGATGGGCTGACACGGTCGGTCTCAGTGGCGGTGCGTACGTTCCACCGGATGGCGCGGTTAACGTGTTCGACACGCTTGCGATGGTCGCCATCTTCACCGGCGAGCCTGGTGCCCCCTCCAAAACCAGAATGGACCTTCTCGGTGTGACGACCGGACCATCACCGATCCTCGATGGCAAGATCACGGTGAGCGATGTCGTGGCGGTGCTCGAGGCGTTTGCAGGGGGCTCCTATCCATTCAGTCCTGGCGGTCCGTCGCCGCCTGGTGTTGCCCCCTGACGAGTTCAGGGGTGAGCACCCTGATCCGAACGGAGGCGGATAGCGGTTGGCATCCTGTCGTCACTGCCACCGGCGGACCGACGCAAGAGCGGTTCGTCGTCGGCCGCGGGTGTTTCGGGTGGGTTTGACCATGTTACGCTGATGGTCGAGCATCTCCCCGCTCGCCGCCATCTCCTTTCCGGGCTCGTGGCGTCGGACGGAGCCTACCGTTATCCCTACGTCGATCGACGGTGGAATTGGGCGGTCCTTGTTGCTGGGGTTTAACCGCTTCGAGACGCGCACGCCGCGCCGGCCGGTCAATCGGTGATCGGCAAGTACATCGGCGACTGGTTCGCGCAGCGGTCCGCCTCCGTCGGTTCCGGACAGGCGGCGTCGCAGTCCAAGTAATCTCGACCGCACCCCATGTTGACGACGCATTTTCGGTGATTGTCGAAATAGGGTGTCGTTGGTCGTGAAAACCCTGCCGCACTTGTCATGATGGGGAATCTCGCCGGATTTCACCTGAAACTCGGTTGTCTCGATGACGCCGAATCACTTCTGACGGAAGTGGTCGAGTCACAACGCCGGACTCTCGGCGATCACCACCCGGATACACTGATCTCAAAGCACAATTTGGCCAGAGTGTACCTACGTCTGGGGCGGTTCGACCGTGCCGAGGGCCTCTTCACGCAGACCTTGAACGCGCAGCGCGCTATACTTGGCAACGACCATCCACACACGCTGGTCTCACGCTCAAGCCTCGGCGAACTCTATCATAGAACCGGTGCCTACGAACAGGCCGAGGCGGCGTTGGGGGGTGCTATCAGCGGGGCTCGACGTGCGCTGTCCGGTCAGCATCCCAATACAGCCGTTTCTCTGCGGAGGTACGGCCGGTGGTTGAGCGACGTTGAGCGATTAGCTGATGGTGAGCCGCTTCTCATCGAAGCGCATGAGATCTTCACGGCTGTTCTGGGACCGATGCACGATGAATCCGTCAAGATGGCCGAGGCTCTTGTGCAACTGTACGAGGCTTGGAATGAGCCTGACAAGGTATCACGCTGGCGTGTCGACCTCAAGACGCTCCGACTCACGGAACACGGGTCTCGCGCCGGTACTCGGCGAGGCGATAGAAGAGCGTCCGGCGGCTGATGCCGAGTTCGACAGCCGTGGCGTTGCGATCGCCGCCGTTTCGTTCGAGTGCGGCGAGGATGTGGTCCCGCTCGATGTCTCGCAAGGGGCTCTTTGGGCTTTCCGCGGGGATGGAGGTCGGTCGGATTTCGGGACGTTGTTCGGCGGGGGGATCGCCGACAACGCACAAACGACGTCGATAGGCGCGGTCGATGGCGACCTCGAGATCCCCCAGTGTCGCGGGCTTGGTCAGGAAATCCACAATGTCCAGATGAATCGAACGACGCGCGGTGTCGAGTTCTCCGAAGCCGGTCAGGACGATGCCTTGCGTTTCGGGCCACCGTTGGCGGACCTTCTCGAAAAGGTCAAGACCGTTCATGGCGGGAAGAAGGAGGTCGAGCACCAGAATCTCGTGTGGATCACGTTCCATGATGATCAACGCCGCTTCGGCGGACGCCGCGCCGGTCGCCGGGTAGTCCATGGCGGCTATCGCGGTTACGAGCGTCTCGCGCAGGCGTTGCATGTCCTCGACGACCAGCACGCGCGTCCGCTTCATGGATGTCGAATGTCCCGCCGTCATGGCATTCACGTTCCGTGAGGTTCGGAGGCCCAGCCCGAAACGGGACTTGGTGCCAGTCCGCTACATTCGGCTCGTCCCCGGCCAACCCATCGCATCGTGCAACATTTGCACTCTCGCCATCACCATCCGCCGCTTGTTTGAAACGAGTTTTTCCATGGCCCGTTCGGCGAGGTCTTGGCATCCTCGCCGATTTCAGCGTCTCCACGCCGATATTGTGCGCGATGAAGGGCCGACTCGGCTTCCATTATTAGCTCGCTCTTATTCAACATAAGAGTCCTCTTAAATGAAGCGGTCGATCCGGCGTAAGCCGCTACGCTTCAGCGGTAACGTCTATAGTCATATAGACATAAATCAGCCGAACGATGTTGACGTCCCGATGGACGGGGCGACGAACCAAGACGATGGGAGACCGTGAGATGTATCGGACCGGACGAATTGCCACGATGACGATGACGACCGCCTGGGCGCTGGCGGCGTCCAGCGGGGTGGCCACCGCCGCCGTCTACGATTTCAGTACGGGGGCCGGCGTGACGAACTTCGCCTACCGATACGGCGTCCCGAAGGAGCCGAACCCGCCGACCGCGCACACGACCCCATCACTGGCCTTTTCCAGCTCTCAATACGCGGCCATCGCTGCCTCGGACAACGCACGCTACACCACCGGGCCGATTGAAGGAGGCCTGATCGCGGCCGTCAGATTCGTCTTCACGATCGCGGAGCCCGGAGCCGTTGTGACGAGGATGGACGTACGGTGGGAGGGGGCGTCGGACCAGGACAAACCCCAAACCCTCTGGATGTGGAACGCGTCCGCCGGCGTCTACGTGGAACTCGGTAGCCAGGTCTCTCCGCCGCCGCCGGTCGGGCAACCGCCCGTCAACGGAACGATCACAGCTACGATCGCGGAGAACGCATCCGCCTTCGTCGACGCCAACAACCAGGTCACGCTTCTCGTCGGCCTCGCCGAAGAAGGCGGGGCGCTCTTTACGGACGATGTGAGCCTGACGATAACCGGTGCGGCGTGCAACGTCGATGCGGACTGCGAGGACGGCGTCTTCTGCAACGGCGCTGAAACGTGCGTCGGCGGCGGGTGTCAGGCCGCGTTACCTGTGAATTGTGACGACGCCGACGCCTGCACGACCGATTCCTGCAACGAACTCGCCGGTACGTGCGACAACATTGCCGTCAGCTGTGACGACGGACTGTTCTGTAATGGGGCGGAGACCTGCAACCCGGCGCTGGGCTGCCAGGCGGCGGCGCCGGTCAGCTGTGGCGATACGGATCCCTGCACGGTCGATTCCTGCAATGAGTTGATCGACGTGTGCGAGCATATGCGGACCGCCGGTCCCGTCGCGCCCAGCGCGCCCGACCCAAGCAGCGGCGCGATCGACAGGCCGGTCAACACGACCGTGACATGGAATGGCGGTCCGGCCGGTGAACCCGGTTGCAGCAAGACATTCGATGTGTATCTGGGCACGGGCAATCCGCCCGTCACGCTCGTCGCCAGCGGGCTGACAGGCACCAGCTATACGCCTGCCGCACTTGCGGAAGTGACCACGTACTTCTGGCAGGTCGTGAGTCATGATTGCTGTGGACAGACGTTCGGGGTCGTTTGGAGTTTCACGACGGCCGGGACACCTGTGCTTGCTGCAACGCCGCCGGCCGTAGATTTCTCGCTTATACCTGAACAGATTGCCACGACGCAGCTCACGCTGACCAACAGTGGAAACGCTTCTACGACGTGGACGGCGACCGAAGCGCCGGTCGTGGCCGGTGGACAGGCGGCCATGATGCCACACGCGACGGTCGTCCGCCCGCAGGCGATCGATTGGACCAGACCACACGAGCCCACGACACTGATCGTCTCGTTCAAGCGGCCGTCGAACATCGTGGTCCCGCAGCGTGCCGGACAGCGCGGACGGGGAGTTCCCGTCAAGCGCGGATCATCAGGGTCAGCCGCCACCGTAACGGCATTGTCGAAGATCGCACGCGCCGGCGTTCACAAATCTTGTGGAACCGCGAAGGTACGCTCCTGCAGGACGATCCCAGTTGATCTCGTTGAAGTGCCAGCCGGTGCTGATCTGCAGGCCGTCGCGGCCCAGTACGCCGCGATGCCGGAGGTGGACTTTGTTGAACCGAACTACATCTACCATATCGACGCACCCCCGAACGATCCGAGCTTCGGAGCGCTCTGGGGTCTGCACAACACCGGGCAGACAGGCGGCACGGCTGACGCCGACATTGACGCGCTCGAGGCGTGGGCGACCGCGACCGGGAGCCGGAACATCGTCGTGGGGGTCATCGACACGGGCGTGGACTACAACCATCCGGAACTGGCCGGAAACATGTGGACCAATGCCGCCGAGTTGAACGGAATCACCGGTGTCGACGACGATGCCAACGGAATCATCGACGACATCTACGGCGCGCGCTGGGTCAGCGGAAACGGAGTCGCGACGAGTGGCGATCCGTACGACGACCACTATCACGGAACGCATACAGCGGGCACGATTGGAGCGGCCGGGAACAACAGCTTGGGCGTCGTGGGTGTCAACTGGAACGTCCGCATTATGGCGCTCAAGTTCCTGTTCCCCGTAGCCGGCGGTGGGGCGAGCGGTTACACCGCCGACGCCATCTCAGCCATCGAATACGCCGTCGCCAAGGGGGCTCACATCACCAGCAACTCCTGGGGCGGCGCTGGGTACAGCCTGGCGCTGAAGAACGCGATTGATGCCGCCGGTGCCGCGGGTCAGTTGTTTGTCGCAGCAGCCGGCAACAGCAACCGCAACACGGATCTGTCTCCGGCCTATCCGGCGAGCTATAGCTCGCCGACGATCATCTCGGTCGCGGCCACAGATCACAATGATCTGAGGGCGTACGTTCCGGGTTGGTGGGGGAGCAACTACGGGGCCACAACCGTCGATCTGGCGGCCCCCGGCGTGGATGTATTGAGCACGTCACCGGGCAACACGTATCGATCCATTAGCGGTACGTCGATGGCATGCCCGCACGTCAGCGGCGTGGCGGCGCTACTCCTGTCCCTGAATCCAACCCTCGCGCCTCTCGATCTGAAGCAGCTGATTCTGGATAGCGTCGACCCGATCGCATCAATGACCGGTCTCACCGTGACCGGAGGCCGGTTGAACGCCGCAAACGCCCTGGCTCTCCTGAATCCGTGGCTGAGCTTTACACCGGCGTCGGGCGTGCTGGCGCCGGGTGAATCCGCGACGATCAGCGTGACCGCGAACGCCGCCGGACTCGCGGCGGGCTTTGCCGACTCGAAGTTGATACGAGTGACGAGCGGCGACCCGCTCAGCCCACTCGACGTACCGGTCGGTCTCGCCATCGGCATGTGCTTGCTCGACTCGGATTGCGACGATGGTCTTCAGTGCAACGGCGTTGAGAGCTGTGGTCTGGACGGTGTCTGTCTTCCGGGTACACCGATCGTTTGCGACGACGGCATCGCGTGCACAACCGACTCCTGCATTGAGGCGACCGGCGCGTGCAATCATCTACCCGACGACGCCGCGTGCAACAACGGGGTTTTCTGTGACGGCGCTGAGATTTGTGACGCCGGGGTGGGATGCACGACCGGTGCGCCAACCGATTGTGACGATGGTCTCGCCTGCTCGATCGACACCTGCAACGAGGCGGCGACCGCATGTGACCACGCTGGGGATACGCCGGACTGCATCACAGGAGGCGTCTGGTACGTGAACGATGATGCCGCGGGCGCCAACAACGGTACGAGCTGGACCCATGCCTACAATCTGCTTCAAGACGCGTTGACGGTCGCCGTCTACGGCGACCAGATCTGGGTTGCCGGGGGCACGTACAAACCGGACCAGGGCGGCGGGCACGTGACCGGTGACATCAACGAAACCTTTCAGCTCAACGACGGCGTAGCGGTGCGCGGGCACTTTTTGGGCACGGAAACGCTGCCCTCCGAGCGCAACCTGCTCAATAGGGGCGATCCGCTTCGACTGTCCGTGCTCAGCGGTGAGATCGGCTTGCCTGGCAAGGAAGACAACAGCCTGCGTGTGGTTTCGGCGACCGCCGCAAGCGACCGCTCGGTCCTCGATTCATTCACGGTGACGGGGGCATTTGGACGCAAGAGTGTTTGGCCTGGATCTCTGGCGGGCGGCCTATTCGTGGACCAAGGAAACCCGACGATCACGAACTGCACATTCACGGGCAATGAAGCGCCCTACGGTGGCGGCGTGGGCATCAACTTCGCCAGCCCGACACTCATCAACTGCACCTTCAGCGGCAACGTCGTAGGCGACGACGGTGGCGGCATCTTCAACTACTACTCGAACCCGGTACTGACAGGGTGCAGGTTCCTCGGCAACCTGGCGGACGGGTACGGCGGCGGCTTCGCCGAATGGGGAGGTACGTCAACGCTCACCGATTGCAGTTTCATTGGCAATACGGTGCCGACGTTTGGCAGCATGGGCGGTGGGCTCGCGGTCATGTGGCAAGGGCGGCCGAAGGTGACGAACGGCTTGTTCGCATCCAACACGGCACCGGTCGGCGGCGGCATAGCGAGCTGGTCCGGATCCGTGACTGTGACGAACTGTACGGTTGCGGCAAACCGTGCGACAACAGGTATCGGCGGCGTCTACGGCGCAGCCACGGTGACCAACTCCGTGGCGTGGGGCAATACGGATCCATGCACGGCATGCGCGATCGAGAATAAGCAAATCTCGGTTATGGCCTCCGTCAACCACAGCAATATTGAGGGATGGAGTGGATTGCGCGCGGGCATTGGCAACGTAGGAACTGATCCTCTGTTCGTGGATCTCGCCGGAGGTGACTATCACGTTGCATCGGGTTCGCCGTGCGTTGACGCCGCTGACAACAGCGCCGTCCCCGCCGGTGTGATCACGGATCTGGACGGCCGTCCGCGCTTCCTCGACGACCCGAATGTGGTCGACACCGGCGCGGGAGTCGCCCCGATTGTCGACATGGGAGCGTATGAGTTTGATGCACGTTGTGTGACGGGCGCTGACTGCGACGACGGCGTCTTCTGCAACGGGCTTGAAACGTGCGGCCCGGCGAATCTCTGCCTGGTGGGCGCGGCGGTAAACTGTGACGACGGTGTCGCCTGCACGGTCGATGCCTGCAACGAGGCCACCGGTTCGTGCGACAACACGCCCAATCCCGCCGTCTGCGACAACGGTCTGTTCTGCGATGGCGTCGAAATGTGCGACGCGCTGCTCGGTTGTCAGGCAGGAACGGTGGAAAACTGCGACGACGGAATCGCCTGCACGGTCGACTCCTGCAACGAAGCGCTCGGATGCGAGAACGCAGTGGACCACGCGGCTTGCGACAACGGCCTGTTCTGCGACGGTGCCGAAACCTGTGATCCCGTGTGGGACTGTCAGATCGGAGGCGATCCCTGCCCCGGACAGTCCTGCGACGACGTCACCGACACCTGCGTGGGATGTGTCGCGGATGCCGATTGCGACGACGGCGCCTTCTGTAACGGCGGGGAAGTCTGCGACCTGCTCGGCGTTTGCCAGCCGGGAACTCCGGTCGATTGTAACGACGGCGTCGATTGCACGGTCGATTCCTGCAGCGGAGCATTCGGCGCCTGCGACAACGTCGCCAGTGACGCAGCCTGTGACAACGGTCTGATCTGCGACGGTCTCGAATGGTGCGATGCGGTCCTCGATTGCCAATCCGCTGCGCCGGTCGATTGCGACGACGGTGTCATCTGCACCATCGACAGCTGCAACGAGCCGACCGGAACCTGCACCCATACGCCATCCGACGGGATCTGTGACAACGGACTGTTCTGTGACGGAACCGAAGCCTGCGATCCGGTGCTCGACTGCCAGACCGGTCTTCCGCCGAACTGCGGTGCGCTCGGTGACCAGTGCAATGTCGGCCTGTGCGACGACGTCGCCGCCGTCTGTGTCGCGGACCCCGTGCCCGACGGGACAACCTGCGACGACGGGGATGGCTGCGCAGGGGACACTTGCCAGGCCGGCGTCTGCGTTCCGTTCAACTGCGGACCGCCGCCGCCGGCGCCGCCGACGGCCCTTGAAGGAGAGATAGGCGAGAAGGCCTCGCTGGCCTGGGAACCGAACACCGAGCCCGATCTGGCGGGCTATAACGTCTACCGGGCAACAGCCTCCGGCGGACCCTACGCGCGCGTCGCCACGCTGCTCCCGAAATCTGAGCACCAAGAGCTTCCCCCGGGTGGCTTCTATTGTTACGTCGTTACCGCCGAGAACAAAGGAGGCAATGAGTCGGGGTACTCGGCTGAGATCTGCGGCACGATTGTGATCGAAGGAGGTTAACGCCGCAGCGTAACACGCTGGCCGGAGTGTTGATGGGGGGCAACGTGCGTGGGACCCGCTTGGCGGCCCGCAGACGAGGGGTGTACCGACCGCCCTTGAATGTGGATCACAGCGCGGGTCCCACATCGCGCGCAGTCGGCAGCGCACTGTGCCGAGTCAGCCGGGGCATCGGCGACCGCTCTACACATCTTGGGCCGATGTTGGAAGTTGATCCAGCCAAAGGAAAGGCGCCCCGTTCTGCACGGGGCGGCTTTGTGGAAGATGTCACAGGCGATCGCTTCTACGCCGATCCGCGCCGCGACCGCATCCTCTCGCTACTCATGATCTTCGCTGTAGATCGTGTGAGCGTTCTCGACAATCGTCTCGAGCATATGCGTACCGGCCTTGTCGGGTTGGTCCATTTCCAGGTAGATGTCCTTCAGCGCGAACCGAATCGCCGTGCGACATCCGGGCTCCCTGATCTTTTCGAGCAGCCCTTCCAGTCTCTTCGCCGCCAGGTCCGCCTGACCGCTGCCGACGTGAAGTTCCACGATCGCCTGCGTGGCCATCATCACGGCCTGCGGCGGGTCGAACGCGACGTCCTTCCAACCGGCGACATAGTCCAGACGGTCCGTCATACGCATCAGCTCGCGCCGTTCGGATTCCCGTTGATGTGAGATCTGAATCCGCTCCATGTCGAGTTGACGACGCTGAAGCTGGTATTCGATCTCCACGAGCTGTCGCTGAACGTCGACAACTCTCTCATGCTCGCTGTCAAGTTCCGCTCGCTCCATGGCGGCTTCGAGTTCGATCTGTTGCATTCGTAGTTGGCGAACATCCTCATCGATGGACATCATTTGGGCCTCGATCTCGCGTTGCGCCGCAAACTCCGCCTGTTCGCGAGACTGCGCCTCGTCCTGCTCGTCCTCCGTTCGCCCGTCATGTGGGACGGGGTGACGCTCGGAGTCCGCCGGCGCCGTCCCGGCGACCAGAAGCACCAGGGCCGTTATCGCGAGGATTCTGAAATCGGTCACTCTTCGTAACATGTTCGAATCTCCTGGAATAGAAGGACATACTCGGTGTTTTCATCGAGGTCGCCGTCGACCGTCGCAATCGCGCGCTATAGACGAAACTCGCCGAAAGAGGAGTCGGCCTTCCACGGTCCCCCCGACTCACCACCGACGTCGCGGTTCTTACCCAGACAGGGGGCGTTTGGAGGCTCTGTTTCGCTCTGGATTCGTACCGGCCGCCTTTCGGACCGTCCATCCCGTAGGGTCCGGTGTGCGGACCATCCGTCCGGTTCGTCAATAAACCCCCCGCGTGCCGATCCACCTCCTGTTGATCCCCTGATGGCGTCGGCAAGAGCAGCAGCATCGTGATCACCGCAGCAGTCGCGAGCATCGCATGCACGAGCCTTCGTACGCGTCTGCGGTTGACGCGAACGACACGCGGCTCATCGCTCGGCGAGAACGCGAAGGGTGCATCCTGCATCGCGATCCGATCTCCCAGCGAGGAAAGATCCCGGCCGAGCGACGCATAGGAGAGCGCCGCAGCACCACACCGCGCGCAATCGCGAACGTGCGAAGCGAGACGTTCCTCATCTGCCGATGACAATTCGTCGGTCAATCGTTGAATCAGAATCTCGTTACACGATTCGCAATTCATCCGTCGTTTCCGTTTCTCCGGTCCGGCCGTGCAGGCTTCTGACCGCCTTGTGCAGATTGCTCTTCACCGTTCCGGCTGGACATCCCAGCACCGCCGCCGTTTCTTCGATCGACCGCCCCAGAATGAGCCGGAGCGTCACTACCTCGCGTTGTCGACCCGGAAGGCGCAGGATCGACCTGTGCAGCGTCTGGAGCCGATCCGCTCTCTCGGCACAAGCGCCGTCATCCTCCGGTCCCGCAACGTCCGTGACGGAAAACGGCGCCGGAGCGACCCCGTGTCGCCTCCGTGTCTCACGGCAAACACGGACGGAGAATCCCGCCGTCCAGGTCCACCACGACACGCCGGGGCGTTTGCGACGTCTACGCTGCCACGCCCGCGTCAGCGACTCCTGCGCGGCATCGCTCGCGTCGGCGTCGTTTCCGAGCAGCGCCAGGCAAAGGCGGTACACCCGGACCGAAAGTTCCGCAAAACAGGGCCGCTCTGGATCATCTCGCCTGGTCAAGAGTCGCTCGTCGCATCTGTGAAGTAAATGTCGTTCCCCGTGCCGGGGTTCACTCGAAACGACCGATCCGTGGAATCGTATCACGGGACCGCCCGCAGCGCAGAGATCAGCGGATCGTTCGCGTACTGAGTCTCGATCTCAGCGAAGAAACGCCGCCAAAGACTGCCGCAACGCCACAACAGACAACAAGTTACGCCCATGCTGCCTGTGACCTGTCGTTGTCTCCAGCGTGCGGAAGCCCGGACCGGGCCCACTCGTCTGCCATTGCGACGGCTGCTGCCGCACCCTATACTTGCCGATATCTTGGTACGGTCTTTACTGAGGAACACACGGTCCATGCCAATCTACGAATACATCTGTGCCTCCTGCGGGCATGATTTTGAGGAACTCGCCCGTTCAATGTCGCGCGACTCGTCACCATCCTGTCCCTCGTGCGGTAAGGGCGGCGCTCGGCGCAAGCTCAGCGCGTTTGCGGCGCGTCAGAGCTCGCCCGGCGGTTCGCCCAGCGGCTGCCCCGTCAATCTTCCGAGCAGCGCCTGCGGACAATGCCATGAACTCGGCGGTCTATGTTCCCTGTGATCCGGTCTCCACGGAGTGCTCGATTGACAAGCCAGAATATCTCTCCGGTGATCCGCCTTCCGCTGGCCGGTATTCTGGCCTGGTTGGTTCCAGGATTGGGACACATCTTTCTGGGAGATCGTGCTCGCGGGCTGACCTGCCTCGTCACCGTCACCGTGACCTTCTGGTCCGGCGTCGCCATCGGCGGCGTTCGGTCCACCGTCGATCCGCAGCAGCGAAAGCTCTGGTTCATGGCGCAGCTCTGTACCGGCGGCAACACCCTCGGGGCCTACGCGCTGCACCAAAGCCTCAAAGCCGGTAACGCCAAGGCCGACGCCGCCAAGTCCATCGGTCATTGGAGCTCCGCTGACGTCGGCGTTCACTACACCGGTGTCGCCGGTCTGTTGAATCTGCTCGTCATCTTCGACGCCATCGCCCGTGCGGATGCCGTGCCGACACGACGTTCAAGACGAAAACGAACGGAGCCTGCAACGTGAGCGCCCAACTCGCCCAGATCTTCACGCAGGGGATGACCCTGAGCGGCCTTCAACGCCTGATGTTGATGCTGCCCCTGTGTCTGAGCATCGCCGTTATCTACAAAACGACCCGTTGTCAGCGCATGCAAGAGGTGCCGACGGCAGCCGCCGTGTTGTGGGGGACGATTGTCATCGGAATGTTTGCGGTCGGAATCGGGCTCTGGCTCCTCTTCCAGATCGCGGTCTGACGTGCAGCTCGCTTTCTCCCTCGCGTTCCCGGATGGACTCGTAGCGTAGACGATGGCATGCTCTCGGTTCCAATGTTCACGGTGGTGAGAATATGACGGCGACCGCGCAAGACGCTGCCCTTCATGAACCTCACGATCACGAGGTCGTGGGCGACACCGCCGAGCACATCAGCGAAGCCCGTCATCGCGCGCGACAGGTCTTGAGTGCCGAATCCCACCTCGGCTCCGTCGACGACTGGCGACGCGTACTCGTCGGCGCCAGAGACGCACTGATCCTCGTCTGGCTGACCTGGGTCGCGCTGCAAGGTTTCGGCGATCCGACATTCGGCGGTCTCATGCTGGTGACCATGGCCATCGCAGCCTCGTTGCTCTCAGGAATCTCGACCGGTCGCGCCACCCACGCCCAGGTGGAATACTACGCCGCCGAACTCGAACGCGAACGAACCGAAATCCGCGATCACTTCGACCACGAGTGCGACGAAGTCCGCGCGCTCTACGCCGCCAAAGGTTTCCGCGAACCACTGCTCGGTCAGATCGTCGATACGCTTTCCGCGGACGACGACCGCCTACTCAAGGTCATGATGGAAGAAGAGCTAGGCCTCTCCCTCCACCATGTACAACATCCGCTCATCGTCGGAAGCTGGAACTTCGTCGGCTCCTTGATCGCCGGTCTATCTCTCGCACTACCCGCCGTCTGGCTCGCACCCGCCGCCGAACGCGTATGGATCACTACCGGCGGCGCCGTCTTGCTCGTCCTCGTCTCAGTCCTCTCCTCGAGAGCGACCCGGCGCAGCGCCTTGGAGTTCTTCACCGTCGGCGTCCTGATGGCCGTCATCGTTGGCGGCGTGGTCTACTATCTGGCCCAGTGGTTTTCCGGTTTCCTGCCCCAGCCCGCATGACACCAAGCATCCCATGGACCTGAAACTCGGTTTCATCTTTACGCCGGTCAGCCACGCCTCAAAACCGGTCCTTTCTGACGATCCAGTGATCGACACGGAAGGTCCAGCCGCAGGCGTCTTCTTCACTCCGGAGGCTCAGTCCATTGAGCGAAACATGGGCCTGATCGTCGCCGTCGCGTCCGGCGTCGCGTTGGCCGTGGCGTGGATCATCGCGCTGTCCCACGGCCCCGATCCACTACGCAAGCTCTTCATTCTCCTGGCATTCGCCACCGCCGGAGTCCCCGCCCTCACCGAGGTATGGAGTAAGCTCAGCAAGTTCAGGATCGACATCGATCTACTGATGTTGCTCGGCGCCGTGCTCGCCGCCTACATCGGAAGCCCGTTCGAGGGTGCCCTGCTACTCTTCCTCTTCGCGCTCTCCGGAGGGCTCGAGGCTTTCGCCGTTCGGCGCACGCAGACCGCGATCGTCGCCCTGCGCCGACTCACCCCGACCGAAGCCACCGTGATGGACGGCGAAACCACCCACCGCGTGTCACTCCGCCAGGTCGCCATCGGCGCCGCGCTCCTCGTCCGACCCGGCGAGAAAGTGCCACTCGATGGCATCGTTTTGGGGGGAAGCTCCTCCCTTGACGAGTCCGCCATCACCGGCGAGTCGATCCCGCGCGATTGCACCGTCGGCGATGCGGTCTTCGCCGGCACCCAAAACCTCAACGGCCGACTCGAAGTGCGTGTCACCAAACTCGCCGCCGATACCACCCTCGCCAAGGTCGTCAAGCTCGTCACCGAGGCACGCCTCAAGCCCGCCCGCGCCCAACGCCTCATCGACCGGATCGGGCCGCCGTATTCCATCGGCGTCATATTCGGATCCGTGCTCGTGGCGGTGGGGGGCGCTCTGCTGTTCGACCTGACCGCCCAGCAGGCCATTCACCGTGCCATCGCCGTCCTCATCGTCGCAAGCCCCTGCGCCCTGATCATCGCCACACCCGTCGCCTATCTCTCCGCCATCGCCGCCGCCGCCCGGCAAGGCGTCCTCGTCAAAGGCGGCGCGCACCTCGAAATCGTCGCCAAAGCGCGGGCTGTCGCGTTCGACAAAACCGGCACGCTGACCACAGGTCACGTTCGCCTCGTCGAAATCGGCTTCGACGACATCGGCGAAACCGAGGCTCTCCGAATCGCCGGCGCGATCGAATCCTCCAGCACCCATCCGCTCGCAAACGCCGTCAGCGAAGAAGTGAAACATCGCGATCTCACTCCCTACGCCGTCACCGACTACACCGCCACACCGGGACAGGGCGCCGAAGGCACCGTCAACAACCGCCGCGTCTGGGTAGGCCGCCCTGAATGCGTCACCGACCGCGCGCCACACGACGCCGCCCAATCCTTCCTGCAACGTACCGAGCAGCTCCGCCGAAACGGCAGGACCGTCTCCGCTGTCGTCATCGACGACAGGGTCGGATACCTCGCCTTCGAGGACACTGTGCGCGACGGATCACCGGCCTGCATCACCCGCTTGCGAGATCAGGGCATCCACCGCGTCGACATGCTGACGGGCGATCACAAGATCATCGCCGAGCAGGTCGCCTCGCGCCTCTCGCTGGACGGCTACCTCGCCGAGCTGGCCCCAGAAGACAAACTCGCCGCCGCCGAGCGCCTCAAAGCCGACCATGGCTCGCTCGTTCTCGTCGGCGACGGCATCAACGACGCCCCCGCGCTCGCCCACGCGGACGCCGGAATCGCCATGGGCTCGATGGGCGCGGACGTCGCACTCGACGCCGCCGACATCGTTCTCATGCAAGACCGCATCGAACGCGTGGCGTGGCTCCACAAGCATGCCTTGCGCACCGCCTCCATCGTCCGACAGAACCTCACGCTGGCCATCGCCGTCATTGCCGTGCTCAGCGTCTTCGCGATGATGGGGCGCATCCCGCTGCCGCTCGCCGTTATAGGCCACGAAGGTAGCACCGTACTTGTCGCACTCAACGCACTGCGACTCCTGCGAACCGGAGAAAACGAAGCATGATCGATCTCAAAGGAAAACGTGCCCTCGTCTGCGGAAGCTCGCACGGCATAGGCCTCGCCTGCGCCAAGGAGTTAGCCGCGCACGGCGCCGCCGTCACACTCCTCGCCCGCGAGGAGAAGGCACTTGGCGAAGCCGTTGCATCGCTCGCCATAAGTTCCGGCCAAACGCACAGTGTCATCGTGGCTGATTCCGCACATCCGGATCAACTCGAATCCTCCGTGCGCGCACACATCGATGCCAACGGTTCGTTTCAGATCCTCGTCAACAACACGGGCGGACCGCCCTCCGGTCCGATCCTCGACGCCGACCCCGACGCCTTCGCCACGGCCATCAGCAACCACGTGATCTGCAATCATCGCCTCGCCAAAACGTTGCTGCCCGGAATGAAAGAGGTCGGCTACGGTAGGATCATCAACATCATCTCCACCTCGGTGATCCTTCCGATCGCCGGACTCGGCGTTTCGAACACCACACGCGGCGCCGTGGCCAACTGGGGCCGAACCTGGGCGGCCGAACTCGCACCGCTGGGCATCACCGTCAACAACGTACTCCCCGGCTACACCGACACTGAGCGCCTGAATTCGCTTTTCCAGAAGAAGGCAAAGCGGAGCGGTTCCACGCCCGACAGGGTCAAGGCCGATACGATCGCGGCCATTCCGATGCGGCGGCTCGCCGACCCCGCCGAGATCGGCGCCGTGGTCGCGTTCCTCGCCTCGCCCGCCGCGTCGTACCTCACCGGCGTGAACCTCCCCATTGACGGAGGCCGCACGGCCATCCAATAGCGCTCTGAGCTGCAGGCTTTAGCCTGTGCGATGCCACGACTCCCCAGAGCCGACCTCGGTTGGCCCAGGTCGTTAGCGCAGCGCTGACCTGGGGGGCTGATTCGTCCACCATCGGGTGTCCCGAACGCACCAACACACTCCGCTCCCCCCTTTTTACAAGCACGTAGGGTCCGCTGTGCGGACCATCTGAACGCCGCCGGCTGACGGCCAGTCGTCTCTGGCTTTCTCCCACCTCGCAACCTTCACAGTCCTCGCGCGTAGAATGTTCTGAGCGTTCTCGATGACCACTCGTTGGGAGACTTCGCATGACCCGGCCCGCCGTTGGGCGATACCTTGGGATTGTCCTTTGTTACCTGACGTGGCTCTTGTTGATCGGTGCCTTTGACGGGCATTGGGGCCCGCTCCACCGTGAGTGGGCACCGCAAGAGAACACCCGTTATCTTCTCACCTACCACGACTTTCGTGTTCGTCTTGTTCGGCTCACAGTCGGTCTCCCGTGGCCGGATAGCGGGTTTCCGTCGCTCTTAGCCGCCGCAGCGGACGTAAGGCACAGCCCAGTTCCTCTGCTGAACTGGGGAACCGAAGTTACTCGAGGCATTCGCGGTACCCAAGTAACGAGACGGGAGCACGCGATGTCGCTGAAGATACCGATCGGTATCGTTTTCGTGATCTATGTCGTGGTGTGGCTCATACTCGTCCGAAAGCGTCTTTGGCTGACCATACTCGAGATCGTTCGGCCCACGAGGTTGCACGCGCGCCTGGAGCGAACGCGCAGAGTCGCACGGCGGGCGGTTGTCCTTCTGTGTACCGGATGTTGCCTGCTCTTCCTGGTGCCCGCCGGCCTTGGGGCGCTGACATGGTGCGGTGTGAGTCTTCGGTCGACGTGGGACATTGGGCGGTACCGCCTGATTGTCAGGGAGGGTGAGGGTAAACAGACTTTGTATTTGAGGGATCGTCAGAAATCAGACAGGACCTATCAGAGTACGGTATCGGTCTTGCTCATTCATCCCGGAGGATTCATCGGCCACTACAATACGCGCGTGGCGAAGGAGAGAGTGCCATCCGAAAAACAGTTCCGATGGATGGGGATTATGTGGCAGCAATACCTCGATCGCTACGGCGCTCGGGTGAGGAGTGTCGCGGAGGGGGACAACTCATCCACAGAGGTGCGACGCTTCCTGCAGAACACAAAGCCATGGGGATATTTCTTTGCCGTTCCAACCTGGTTCCCGATGATCGTCTTTGGCCCCTGGCCGATGATCGCTTTCTTTCGCGGCCCCTGGCGGCGCGCGAGACGCCGACTGCACGGCTACTGCCTTCAATGCGGATACAACCTGACCGGGTTGCCCGAACCGCGTTGTCCCGAGTGCGGAACGACCTTCGAGCCCGAGGATCAGCCAGCCGGCGCGGAGTTGAACACATTCCTGGCTGTCGAGTGATCGTATGTTGTCAACCCATCAACCCCCAGCTCAGCGCTTCGCTAACGAGGTGGGCCACGCAGCTACATGCTTGAAAATGTGCGACCCAAGGCATCTATCTTCGACCCTTTCAGGGTCGTGATGGTTGTGGGTGGGGCGGTCCGGTGGTGACGACCGCCTTCGGCGGTCTTACCACCGGCTAAGATCTGGCAGCCTTTCAGGCTGCACAGGCGCATTAAGAAGGCGCCTCGCACAATGCACAACCGCATGCCCGCGCCATTGGTCTGGGCATGGCACACACCCAGAGCATGGCGGCGCTTCGCTTGGCCATGGCACCCAACGAAGAACGGTCGACGGCTGATCACTGACCCTGATGACTGACAACTCTCTCCCCTTTGACATTCAACCAGCGCACGAATATAATCCAGCGTTCGATCATCACCGGGCCGAAGAGGATAAAACCAACGTGAACCGAGTCACCGAAGAGTGGGCGGCCAGTCCGCACCCCGAGAACAGCAGCAGTACGAATCAACCCGCCGGCGAGCGCACCCCGAGTGTCACGGCCCCGGTCGTCAATTCAGCTACTCCCGACTTCTTCAACGTCGAGACGCTTCTATCCGAAGACGAGCGACAGATCCGCGACGCGGTCGGTCGATTCGTCGACGACCGCGTTCTGCCCATCATCGCCGACTGTTTCGAGAACGAGCGCTTTCCCGCAGAACTGATCCCCGAGATGGCCGGGCTAGGCCTCTTCGGTCCGACCCTTCACGACTACGGTTGCGCGGGCATCAACAATGTTGCCTACGGACTCATCCTGCAGGAACTCGAGCGCGGCGACAGCGGCCTCCGAAGCTTCGTCTCCGTCCAGAACGGTCTGTGCATGTTCCCGATCCACACCTACGGTTCGGAAGAGCAGCGGCAGCGCTGGCTGCCGGAGATGGCCAAGGGCGAAGCTATCGGCTGCTTCGGACTGACCGAACCGGACGGCGGCAGTGACCCCGGAACGATGAAAACAACGGCCGACAAGCGCGGCGGCGACTGGGTGCTCAACGGCGCCAAAATGTGGATTACCAGCGGTTCCGTGGCCGACATCGCAGTCGTTTGGGCTCAGACGACCGACGGTATGCGCGGCTTCCTCGTCGAGAAGGACACCCCCGGGTACACGACGCGCGACATACCGCACAAGTTCTCGCTTCGCGCCTCGGTCACGAGCGAGCTCTTCTTCGACAACTGCAAGATTCCGCTGGCCAATCAACTTCCGCTTGCGACGGGTCTTTCCGCGCCGCTCAGCTGTCTGACCAAAGCGCGCTTCGGTATTGCCTGGGGTGCGATCGGAGCCGCCGTTGCCTGCTATCAGGAAGCGCTGGCATTCTGCCGAGAGCGAACGCTCTTCGGCGAGCCGCTGATCCATAAGCAGATCGTCCAGGTTCGCCTGGCAGACATGGTTCGACGGATCACCAACGCCCAGCTTCTGGCGCTTCAGCTAGGTCGGCTGAAGGACAACGGGCAACTCCACCACACGCAGGTCTCCATGGCCAAGTGGAACAACGTCCGGATGGCTCTCGACATCGCGCGCGACGCCCGCGACCTGCTGGGCGCCGGCGGCATCAGCACCGAGTGTTCGCCCGTCCGCCACATGCTCAACCTCGAGAGCGTCATCACGTACGAAGGCACCGAGACGATCCACCAGCTCGTCGTCGGCCGCGAGATCACCGGAACGGCGGCACTCTAGTCCTCTCGGTCGTCAGCTGAGGGCTCTTGCAGGAAGGCCGGAGGGGGCCGGTGTTTCCGGTAGGTCAGTACACACGGGCAAACGAGTTTTCCCGTGCCACCCGGCCGCAGCCAAGTCTGGACCTCTATGTATCTTCGTTCCTATGTCCGTGTGCCCCTTCCGCCAACCGCCACGCATAGCCGCATTCCGGGCAAACCGTTGCGCCGTCTTCCGGCGACACGGGGAGTAAACGTAGATCGTATCCACAATGCGGACATCGCCGATGCTGGAGCATCACCTGACGAACGCGCCGCGACCGGCCATACCCCGCACTGATCCAGAGGACGAACGGGATCACCCAGAGGTTCGCCAGGAACAGGGACTTGGGCAGCGGCCACACGATTCCCCCGGCCTGGAACATGCGTACGAGATGAACGGAGAACGTGATGATGCCGGGCACGCAACAAACGAACCCGATGATGAGAAAGATCCGCGCGGGACGCGTCAGCCCGCTACCGAGTGCGCTTGCGATCCGGGCCAGCGGTTCCTTCGGAATGACGTCGTGTCGGCGCAACAGGTGCAGCCTGTACGGGGCGAGCATCGACACCGACCGCCCACGGGCATCCGTCGTTCGGAATTCGCCTTTGCGCTCCTTCACACGTACGTTGTCTCCAACTCGTAGGGGCCGCTGTGCGGCCCATCCTCCAGTGCCACAGAGTGGCAGTGATGCGCAGGATGTATTTCGATGCATCATGCAGGTGGCCGAGGATGTGAGATCAGCCTAGCGATGCCTTGCTGCCCGATCCTCCGCCCATCGCCGATACAACGCATCGAGATCGTCGACCATCCTCCGCCAGTCAAACCGCCGCATGCAAAGTTCACGACCTCGTGCGCCAAGACGGTCCCGCAACTGAGCATCGCCCGCCAGCCTCCCGATCGCTCCCGCCAGGCCGTGACGATCGCCATAGGGTACAAGCACCCCCGTCTCACCGTCGATGACGACTTCCGGCGCGCCGTCATTGTCGAAGCTGATCGCCGGGCGCTCGGTCAGCAGACCCTGCACCAGCGCCCGCGGCAGCCCTTCCCAGCGCGACGCGTGGAGCACGATGTCCATCCCATTGATCTGGGCGGGAACATCGCCGGGCGGAATCAGCCCGGTAAAGCTTACTCGATCGAGCAGGCCGAGTTCGGTAAGTTGCTGTCGGTATTCGTTGCGGTTTGCGCCGTCGCCCAGCCAGACGAACCGAAGCTTCGGCTGTCGTGCAATCGCCTCGGGCATCGCCGCGATGATTTCTTCGTAGCCTTTGTTGGTGAACAGCCGTGCGATCGTTCCGACGACCACGTCATCTTCAGTCGCTCCCCATTCCACACGAACCCGCTTGCGTTCTTCTTCGTCAACTCGAAACGCATCGGTCTTCATCCCGGAATAGACCGTGACGAACCGATCACGTGGCGCGATCCCCGCAGCGACGGCCTGATCGATCATCGCGTCCGCCACGGTTACGAGCATGGTCGTGTTGCGCGCGGCGCGGCGTTCGAGCCACCGGTACAACATCTGTATGGCTCGCGGTTGCGTCCGGTTGAAGCTCATTCCGTGGATGGTGTGAACGATGATGGGCGTGCCGGCGCGCCTGGCCGCCTCCCGCGCGACGATTCCGGCCTTGCTGCTGTGCGTGTGGACGACATCCGGCTTGAGACGCTCGAACGCTCGCCGCAGATGTTTCACCGCTTGCCAGTCGGTGATCGGTTGGACGGCTCGGCGCAAGCTCTCACATCGGACGACCTCGCACCCGGCCTGTTCAGCCTCGTTCCAGAGGGAACCCTCGGGACCGGTCTCGGGGCCGGCGATGAGTGTCACATGGCGGCCTCTTTCGACCAACCCTTTGCAGGTGAGGATCGTGTTCTCCTGGGCTCCGCCGATGATCAGTCGCGTAATGACGTGGCAGATGTGCATAGCCGCTAAGGTGCCGCAGGCGAACCCTTTTCGAGGGACGCCGAGAGAGGTGGCTGAAGAAGATGCGATGGATAGCGCACCCATTGGAGGCACAGTCCGTGCCCCGGCATGGTGGGGCCGGCGTTGGCGCGGTCGCGACCTTCGATGATGGTGGCGACGTCGCCAGGCTCGAAGATGCCGCGCCCCACGTTGACCAGTGTTCCTGCCATGGTTCGAACCTGTTTGTGCAGAAAACCCGTGCCCTCCACATCGATACGAATCTCATCGCCGTGTCGTTCGATGTCACAGCGAAGAACCTCGCGCACCATGGACTCGCGGACGCAGCCGGCGGCGGCCATCGACGAGAAGTCCATCTTGCCGACGAAGCTGCGTGCGGCGGCCTGCATTCGGTCGAGGTCGAGCTTCTTCCAGCAGTGATAGGCGAATCGGCGCGTGTGGTTCTCGACGGGCCGGTTGAGGGTGTTGTGGATGCGGTAGCGGTAGAGCTTGCTGACGGCACTGAATCCTGCGTGGAACTCTTCGTGAACCTCGCGGACGGCGACGATGGACAGATCAGTGTCGAGGCGCGACCCGATCGCGTGCCGCATTCGGTCGGGATCGAGGGGGCACGTCGTTGTGAAGTTGCTGACGTGGCCCTTCGCGTGAACGCCGGCGTCCGTTCGCCCGCTGCCGCAGAGCTTCACGGGGTGACGGACGACACGCTGCAGCGCGGGTTCAAGCACGCCCTGGACGGTGCGCAGGCCTGTCTGGAACTGCCAGCCGTGAAAGTCGGTGCCGTCAAACGCCACCACTAAACTGATCGTGCGATCCATCCGCGTGATGGTACGGGTGGTGGGGCGGTCGAACAAGATGGCGGGGCATCAGGGGGGTGCAGGCCAGAGGCTTGCGACTGGTTTGCGGCGTGAGTGTCGACGGCTGTGCTATGTGCCGCCGAAGAGCTGCTGGAACAAGTTGACGTCGTCCAGGTCGACGTCGCCGTCGAAGTCAAGGTCCAAGGCCGCGCAGCTTTCGCGGTACTGGTGGAAATGGCCCGGGCCGGTCAGACAGTCCTCCCAACCTGTACAGTCAACAACATCGATCCGTTGGTTACAGTCGAAATCGCCGAGGCCAAATTCGTAGGCGCCCATATCGACGCGGCCGCACAGTACCCGCGCGTGGCCGTCGAGGTCGGTCGCATCAGGCTGGAAGTACGAGCCCGAATCTCCCGCATTGATTGCTTGCGAGCCGGGTTGCAGACGCAGGTTGTCGTCGAGCGTGCCCAGCACATCGTCCGGTCCGTCGGCATCAACGAACATGGGGTCGGTGGCGATATTGTCCCCTCCCGGCCAGCCGCCTTCGATGCAAGTGTTATCCGCGTAGGTCAGACCGTCGGGGGGGTGGTCGAAAATCTGGGAACCGTCGCTGTCGGCCGTGTTACCCCAGAGGATCGTGCTGATCGCCCTCGTCTTACTGCCGGGTGAGGTGTAGATTCCACCGCCATAGGCGGCAGAGTTCCCGCTGAACGTGCAGTTGATCACCACGGGGCTGCTGCCGAGCGAGCTGCTCAACCCGCCACCGAAGTTGACGGCGGCGTTTGCGTTGAAGGTGCAGTCCGTTACGATCGGCGCGCATTCCTCCAGGCCCTGCAAGGACTCGCAGTATATCCCGCCTCCGTCCCAGGCGGCGGAGTTTCCGGTGAAGATGCAGTGCGTCACCGTCGGCTTGGTGCTGTAGAGATACATTCCGCCGCCTTGCGGGGCGGATCCGTTTGTGATTGTAAAGCCATCGATCACGGTGGCGTTTGTTTCGCCGCCGGCGCACGTGACGACGCTGCCGCCGTCGCCGCCGTCGATGATCGTCGCTTCTGCGCCGTCGGTACTGCGCAGCGTGATGGCCTTGCCCAGCAGGTTGATGCGTTCGAAATACGTTCCCGGGCTGACCTCGATTTCATCTGCGGCAACCGAGGCCACGATCGCCTCCTGGATCGTCAGGTGCAACGTGTCCTGGGTTACGTTATGAACCGGCTCGCAGTCGTCGGGTATGTCGTCATCATCGACATCATGGCTCGTACCGTCGGCGATGTCGCACTCGTCGGCCCGACCGTTGTTGTTGCAGTCGACGAAATACGGCGACTCGTCCGCCCCCATGTCCACGCGGCATTGCTGAATTCGCGCGTCGCCCTCGTAGTCCGTGGTGACGTCGGCCGGCACGGCGGCGTCATCACCGGTGTTGATGCACGGGGAGTCGTCCCTCAGATGCAGGTCATCGTCCAGGGTACCTTCCCAGTTGTCCGCGCCATCGGCGTCGACAAACATCGGGTTGGCATTGATATTGCCTGCTCCCGGCCAGCCGCCCTGGATGCAACTGTAAGTCGCGACGGTCGTGCTACCGGGGCGGTCATAGATCTCCGGTCCGGTATTGCCCCAGAAAACGCAGTTGGTCAGCGTCGGATTGCAGTTCGTGCCATTGGCCATCCCTCCGCCGCGCGCGTCGAAGGGATTGGACGAGTTGTCGCTGAAAGTGCAGTTGGTCACCGTCGGGCTGGCGAAGCTGTTGCTCATTCCGCCGCCGCTGAATTCGTTAACCCAGTTTCCGGTGAAGATACAGTTGGTCACCGGTGGGCTACTGCTTTGGTTGCTCATCCCGCCGCCGAAGCCGGCTGCCCCGTTGCCAGAGAAGACGCAGTTGGTCACCGTCGGTTCGCTGGTGTGGTTTTTCATGCCGCCGCCGGTGCCACTGGCCCAGTTGCCGATGAACGTACAGTTGGATACCGTCGGCCGGGCGCTACTATAATTGTACATCCCGCCGCCGCCACCATCGGTCGCAAGGGCCTCGTTGAGTCTGAAGGTGCAGTTGGTCACGGTCGGACTGCTGGACTCGTTGTACATTCCGCCACCCCGCGCGGCGCGCCCTTTGGTGATCGTGAAGCCGTCGATCACTGTCGCGGGGGTTTCGCCCGTGGCGCACGTGACGACGCTGCCCACGGTTCCGCCGTCAATGATCGTCGCCGCGACGACCGCCGGGTCCGTCGGGGCGGTGGACCGTAGCGTGATCGCCTTGCCCAGCAGGTTGATGCGTTCGAAGTACGTGTCCGGGTCGACCACGATTTCATCTCCGGGATTCGCCGCGACGATCGCTTCCTGGATGGTCGCGTAGTCCACGCCCGTGGTGATGTTGTGGACGAGAAGCGCTACGCGGCCGGGGCCTACAGCCGAGGTGACCGAAAAGGACGACAGTGCCGCCGCGACAAGAACCAGGCCGAGAGTGCCCCATGTCTTCATTCCCATTCTCCTTCGTACGATGTCCGCCGTTCGTGTGTCGCAATGCCATGAGACACGATCGCCCGGCCCCTACGGCCCATCAGACCTTTGCGGTCCAGTTCAGTTTCGGAACTACAGCCGTGACCTTCATCATGATAGCAGTTTCTGTCGCTCGATTGAAGCGCACTGCGCAGGCGCACGGGGTTTCGGTAATCCGAGCCGCCAGTGGCACCCGGAGTCGCAGTGGGACCCGGTGATCACCACGCCATGCCCGCGCCTTGGGCATGGGCATGGCACCCGGCGGTAATCACCACGACATGCCCGCGCCTTGGGCTTGGGCATGGCACGCGAGTTTCTGACAGAGGGCACAGGGCGCAAGAAAGAAGCGCCACCTGCGAGAGGTGACGCTTTGTTGTTGGCGGTGGGATTGCGGTGCGTTTGCCCGCTTCCTGACGGTCGCCGATTGATGAGCGGCCGTCAGACCAGGACCTCTTCGGGGTGGGCTTCGATGAGCCTTGCCCGGAGGCGCTGGAGGATCTCCTTGTGGATCTGCGAGACGCGTGACTCGGAGAGGTCGAGCACCGCGCCGATCTCAGCCATCGTCATCTCCTCGAAGTAATAAAGGAGGACGACGAGGCGTTCCTCGCGGGCGAGGCCCTTGGCGAGATAGTCGGTCAGGAGTGTTCGCGATACTTTCTGGGCCGGGTCTTCGGATCGCGGGTCGCGAATGTCCCAGGTGTGCGAGGCACCGTCGGACTGACGATTGCCCGAGGGTTCCATCGCGCTGAAGTGGACTTCCTTGCCGAGCTGCGAGAGTCGTGAGAGGTAGTCGTATCGATCGATGCTCATGTCGAGACGCCTGGCGATGTCGCGCTGTGAGGGGGCGGTCTCGTATTCTGCGCCGAACGATTCTTTGGCGAGCAAACGCTTCTTCTCGAACGTGCGTACCGTTCGGCTCTGAGGATCGAGGCTTCGAAGCCAGTCCATGACGGCGCCGGAGATTCGCTGCTGGCAGAAGGTCTCGAACTTGGCCTTTCGTTCGGGGTTGTAGGCTTCGACGGCTTCGATCAGGCCGTCGAAGGCGGCGCTGCAGATCTCGTCGTAGGAGACCTGTGCCGGCAGTTTTCGCGACAAGCGTGCCGCGTGGGCGTGAACGAGCGGGCTGTAATGAACGACGAGCTGATTACGGAGTTCGACGTCGCGTGTTTTGAGGTACTTCTCCCACCTGTTCTCGATCGACGATTCATCTCTCTTCGCGGACTTTGGCATCGTAACCCTTCCTCCAGTGTCGCTCCCAGTTTTCGCCCGGTCTCGCGACCGGCCTTCCAGTCCTCCCTCCCCGTCCGAAGGTGTGCGTGAGGAACGCAAGGCAGATAAGATAGGCGATTTAGAGAAGATCGGTAAGGTGGGTGGGATTGCGTTATGAAAAATTCGGAGAACTTTATGTCAAATGTCAACGTGCCGCCGCCGGTCAGAAGGATGGCGTGCGGACGGTCGGGGCCGGCCGGGCGAACAGGTGAATTGTGCGTTCTTGAGGCGGGAGGGTGGTTTTTGGCCTAGTGAGCCACACAGGAGGAGGGCGATCAGGCGCTGGACGGCTCGAGGACAGGCTCATGGACGCGTCCGGTGCGGATGTCCTCGATGATGGCTCCGTCTCGCAGGGTGATGATGCGGTCGCAACGTTGGGCAACCTCCTGCTCGTGCGTGACGAGGACGATCGTCTTACCTCGGGCGTGGAGGTCGTCGAAGATGCCCAGGATCATCTTTCCGGTGGCTGTGTCCAGGTTCCCGGTGGGTTCGTCGGCGAGGACGATCAGGGGATCGTTGACGAGGGCCCTGGCGATGGCGGCCCGCTGCTGCTGGCCTCCGGAAAGCTCCGTAGGGCGGTGATGTCCCCGGTCGGCGAGGCCGACGACTTCGACCATGGCCTGGGCTCGTTCGCGGCGGTAGGGGGGCGGATGGCCCTGATAGAAGAGGGGGACTTCGAGATTCTCGAGCACGGTGAGCTGCGGAATGAGGTTGAAGCTCTGAAAGACGAAACCGACGCGCTGGCCTCGAATGACGGAACGCTCGTCGTCACTGAGGCGGGAGACGTCGTCGCCGCCGAGAAAGTAGCTTCCCGAGGTGGGTCGGTCGAGGCAGCCGATCAGGTTCATGAGGGTGCTCTTACCGGACCCACTTTGCCCTCGGATGGCTACGGACTCGCCCTCTTCAAGATCGAGATCGATACTGCGGAGTGCATGGACCAGTACGTTTCCGCCGGGTGTTCCGTAGGTCTTCGAAAGCTGTTGGACGGACGCGATGATCACGGGGTGGGGCGTTTCCGGGTGCCCTTCGTGGGGCTCTGGGGGCGCTGGCCGTGCTGTCCCTGGCTCGGACGCGTGGCGCTGGCGCCGTCTTTCTTAGAGCGTTTCGACGCATCGCGGCCGTAGGACTGGCCGGGCCGGCCCTGACCGGGACGTCGCGACATTCCGGAAGATTGGCCGTGTGCGCCTTGGGGTCGTCGGTTCATCGCGCCCTGATGGGCGGCGGATCCGGCACCTGGACTTCCTGTCGAACTGCCTTTTCGCGTGTTTCCGTTCCAGGACTGTCCGCGTCGCGTACCGGGTGGGAGGTCGGGGATGAGGCGTTTATGTTCGTCGGTGAAGGCAAGGAGAATATTCTGGCCTGGTGTGACGCCTTCGGCGATTTGTGCCCATTCGGCGCCGATGGCTCCGAGCTGGACCTCGACCGGTGCAACCTTGCGACGGTTGATGCCGAAAACGTATCGCTTGCCCGCTTTTGAATAGACCGCTTGCACGGGAACGGCGGGCTCGTCTTCGACGGTCTGAACGAGAATTTCGACGTGCGCGGTAACCCCGGGCTTGAGGGGGGTTTCCGTGGGATCGAGCGTAATCTCGGTTTCGTATTCTTTCAGATCGGGATTGAGCCAGCGGTTCTGGGTGTCGGCGACGACGGCGATCTTGGTGACGGAGCCGTCGAACTGTACGTCGGGTATCCCCTCGATTTTGATGCGTGCGGGTTGGCCGAGCTGGAGCTTATCGGTCTTCGCTTCATGGACGCGAACGAGCACCTGCATCTCGGAGGTGTCGGGGAGTGTCATGAGAATCTGCCGCTCGTGGACGGTTGCGCCCTCGCGAATCTGCGAATCGTTGGACATAAAGTGGCGTCGGCCGCCGCCGCTGTAATAGACGACAAAGCCTTGGGTCGGTGCGGTGATCCGGCTTTTCTCTTTCTGGCGCCGCAGTTTGGCGAGCTGTTCTCGGATGAGCTCGAGTTCGGTCTCTTTGCCCTCGAGCGATCGGACCTTCTTGAGTTCCTCCGCGTCGGCGTTCTTTTTGACGCGTAAGAACTCCTTCTTGGCCTCTTCGAGGTCGGACTCACGTTGCCTGAGGTCGGCGATGTGTGTGTAGTCTTCGAGTACGAGCTTTGCCTGCTTTGCCTTTTCGAGGTCCCACTTGGCTTTGGTGAAGTTGAACTGGTCGTCCCAGAACTCGGTCTTGGTGATGAAGTTTCGCTCATAGAGCTTCTGGGCGGCTTCGTAGTCTTCCTCTTCTCGCTGCAGGTTGATTTCGGCCTGCTGGATGGCGATGTGGGCGTCCTTTTGTTTCTGCGCCCAGTCGCCCTTTTTGTACTTGTCGAGTGCGAGTTGTTTGAGTTCGATCTGCAGGTCGGCTTTTCGG
>JAJDDV010000023.1 GCA_029260135.1 Phycisphaerae bacterium
AAGGTAGACCCGGAACGCAGGACCGCGCCCGGTCTACAACAACGGTCGGACCGAGCAGGAAGGTCGTCCCGCGCAATCCTGCCTTGGCCCTGCAAAGCACGGCGAGGAGCGACGCGTTGAAGTAGGCGACGGCAAACGCGACCAGGCCGTAGCCCAGCAGCCTCCCGAGAAGATCAACCAGCCAACTGTCACCCAAAGCGCCAGCCAGAACGCCGTTACGCAGCCCGAGTGGACGAAGCGCCAGTTCGACACCCACCCACCCCAACGCCAGGAACACCGGCGCGAACCCGATGCGCCGCGTCAAATGCGCGCCGAAATAGCAATACGACGCAGGCACACCAGCCAGGAGCACCAGGGATGGGTAGAACGAGGTTGTTCTTTCCTGTAGTCCGTTCGTCCAGAAGAAAAAGAAACTCGATCCCCAGAGCAGCCCACAGAAAGCCGCTTGCCGTGGGGCAGCGAACCGGACGGCCATGAAGAGTGCCAGCAAACTGACACAGGCGAGACCGATTGAGTTGACCGGACCAACCGCCACAGCCATGGCGCCGGCACTGAGAACCAACCAGAGCAGCAGCATCGCCTTCCAAAGAACAGCGGGGACGGGGAACTGCGAAGGGGCCCTGCCGGAGTAAAGGCGCCGGCGCCGCGCGTCGGTGATTCCAGCGCCGGATGGAGCAACCCGGACGCTCCTCCTCGCGACCATCGCTTCGGAAACAGCCTGAACGGCCTTTTCCGCGTGCTCCTGATCCTCCGCCACTTACCAGCCTCCAACCGACGTTCCTCTCATCGGCCCGGCGCTGGCATCATACCCGCACCCACTGCCCGCTCCAAATGAAAAGCGGCTTTTCTTAACTTTTTTTCTTCCGACCCATCCGCCGTCGCGCCCCTCCGCCGCCCCACGTCCAAAACAACCGCTACACGTAAGCCCCTTTATCGCACCCCCGTCACGTCCGGCGCACAGCACTACTTGACCCGCGTCGATTCTTCGCGCGGCGTCTCGGCTCCACATTCATCCTCGTCGCCTCGAATGACACACTCGCGCTCGATCGCCGCCCAGGCACATCGCTCCAGCCGCGAGGACCCACGGAACGCCTCACGGCGGAGCGCCGGCCGAACACGAGGAACTCACCGTGGAGCAGGTTCGAGACGCCGCTTCGGCCTGCGTGGCAGCGCTGTGCCTGCTCAAAGCGGGCACGATCGGTTCTCTACGAGCAGGCTTCGGACCGAATAGCGTACTACCAGTGGCGCAACCGATCGGCCCGGGAGAGTCATCGAAAAAGAACGCTCGCAAAGCTGGTCGCAAGAAGTATCAAGATCGAAGAATTGCCTCCGTGCCGACGGGATAAATCATGAACAAGCGGCGCTGTAGTATTAATCACCGGAAGAGTTCCGCGGTGGCACTCTTGCCCATCATTCCATCATGAGCGATTTGGCAGATCAGACCCTGCAGTAGGGCCCCATAAAAAGAGTACTCGCGACAAGCGTGGAGCCGCCGCGCTTGTCGGATGAACCCTTCGTCGCGGGACCGATCGCGACGGATTCATGCCTCCCGCACCAGGGAGTCTCGCTCAGAGATGTCGAGAGAGGGTCGATCCACGCGCCCTGCGTTGAATGAAAGAGCGTGAGTTGTTACCATGACAAGAGTCTGTAGGGGTCTTTCTGCCGGGGTCCAACGGGAACTTTCCCATGAAGAACGGAATGGCGTTCAGCTACACCACGCTCTCGGTCTGCATCATCCTTACGGCACCTGCGGCGTACGCCCAACCAACGTTACGTGGGGGAGGCGCACCGATGTTCTCCAAATCCTTCAACCCTGACAGCATTGGTCCCGGAAGCGTCAGCACGCTGACGTTTATGATCACCAACGGCGACCCGATAGGGGGCGTTCGAGATCTGGCCGTCACGGACACGCTTCCGGAAGGCGTGACGATGGCCGTGCCGGCGAACCTGAACTCGACCTGTGGGGGAACGGTGACGGCTCCAGACGGCGGCGGAACGATCACGTTCAGCGATGGGAGCATTGGGGCCTCAGCGACGTGCGCCATCTCTGTTGATGTCACCAGCAGTACGCCCGGAACCCACACGAACGTGTCGGGAGACCTGACCTCGGCCGCGGGCAACAGTGGCCCGGCCCAAGCCGATCTAATCGTCGCCACGGATCGGCCGGGATTCACAAAGAACTTCTCGCCCAGGTCGGTTCCGTTCGGGGGGCGTAGCACGCTGACGTTGACGATAGACAACACGCGCAACCCAGTTGCCGCATATTGGCTGGCCTTTGTCGATCAACTCCCCCCAGGCATGGTGATCGCCAGTCCCAGTGGCGCGTCAACCGACTGCAACGGCTTCGCGATCACGGCCGCATCGGGCGGAAGCGTCGTTACCTTCGGTACCTCGGGCCAAGGCATCCCAATGATTGAGGCACGGGACAGCTGTACCGTCACCGTCGACGTGCGGGGCGGTGCGGTCGGCGTGCTTCGCAACACGACGGGAGAGTTGACCTCCGGGCCTCTGTACGGGCCTCAGGGACAATCGAGCGGTAAGGCCAACGCGACGCTCTCGGTTACTGACCACCAGATCTCTCTAGTCAAGAAGTTCACCAATGACCCGGTGCCGAGCGGTGATAGCGTTACCCTCGAATTCACCGTGCGCAACACGGACCGGTCTTCGGCGGCCACCAGTATCACCTTCACCGACGACCTGGACGCGGCGCTTCCTGGCCTGACAGCACTGAACATGCATATGACTGACGTCTGCGGGCCCGGCTCCACGCTGGAGGGAACCAGCGTCCTCACGCTGACCGGCGGCAATCTCGGGCCCGGGGAGACATGCGTCTTTTCTAGCACGCTGCAGCTTCCCGCGAACGCAGCGTCAGGCGCCTATAATAACACGACAGGCGTCATCACGGCCGAAGTCGACGGACGCTCCGTCGAGGGCAATGCGGCCACGGACGCTCTTTTTGTCAGCGCGGCGCCGCTTCTTGAGAAGACCTACGTCGTGGATCCGGCGGCAGCGGGCGATTCGACAGTCCTCGAGTTCACCGTCACCAACACCAGCTCAACCTCGGACGCTACGGACATCGCGTTCGAGGACGTCTTCGACGCGATTTTCCCGGCAGAGTCCGGCATGCCGGCGCCTGGATTCTGCGGGGCGGGTTCGGTCGCAACCTTCACTCCGCTGGACACATACTCTCCCGCCAGGCTTTCGGTCTATGGAGCCAGCCTGTCGCCGGGAGCATCATGCACGTTCTCGGTCGTGCTCGACGTGGCCGTCGATGCTTCAACCGGCACCTACGTCAACACCACCAGCGATGTCTCCGCCACCATCGACGAGCAGAGCGTCACCGGCGCCCCAGGCACAGCCGAGTTGTTTGTGTATGGCGCACCTCGATTGGAGAAGGAGTTCATCGACGATCCTGCTGCGCCCGGCGGTACGACAACGCTGCGGTTCACGCTCTCACACGGCGATGGTGAGAACGAGCTTGGTGACGCAAGGAACATCACGTTTACCGACGACCTGGCCGCCGTGCTCCCCGGTCTGACGGCGATCGGTCTGCCGCTCAACAATGTCTGCGGCGCCGGTTCCCGGCTAGCAAGCTACGGCTCATTGACGCTTGAGGGCGGTGTCCTTGCCGCGGACGATTCGTGTACATTTGATGTCACGGTCCAACTGCCCGGTGCGGCGCTCCCTGGCACGTACACCAACACGACCTCGAACGTCGTTGCGACGATCGGCGGACTCACCACGGTAGGGGCTAGCGCCGGCGATGACCTGGATGTTGCGGGGCTCGAACTGACCAAGTCGTTTGTTGATGATCCGGTGATCCCCGGTGACACGGTGACACTGGAGTTCACGATGGCGAATGCTAGTCCGATCCTCCACGCCACCGGCATCGTCTTTACCGACAATTTGGACCAGGTCGTGCCCGGCCTCGCCGCAACCGGTTTGCCCATTCAGAACGCTTGCGGGGATGGCTCTTCGCTCATGGGCACATCGGGAAATGCGTTTCTGATTTTCCAGGGCGGGTATCTGGCGGCGAGATCGTCTTGCACATTCAGCGCTACGCTTCAAGTGCCGGCGGGGGCAGCATCCGGCACATACACCAATACGACGTCGGATCCAATGGCAACGATCCACGGCACCGCCCTCTTTCTCAAACCAGCCACGGATACCCTGACCGTCTCATCGGAACTCCTGTTGCTCACGAAAGAATTTACGGACGACCCAGTTGTTCCCGGGGGCAACGTGAACCTCCGATTCACGGTTACCAACGTCGATGCCACGCGGTCTGCCACGAGCATCGGATTCACGGACGATCTGAACGCCGCGTTGGCGGGTCTAGTGAATGTCAGTGGCGCGCTCCGCAACGTGTGCGGGGCAGGATCCCAGATCGCCGGTGGTGAGTTGCTTACCTTCACCGGTGGCGCTTTGGGGACCGGTGCCTCGTGCAGCTTCGACGTCTCGCTTGCTGTTCCTTCGGAGATTCCCCTCGGCACCCTTGTGACCAACACGACCAGTGAGGGTACGGGCTTGATAGGTGGACTCCCGGTCAGGGGGGACCCCGCCCACGACGATCTACAGATTGAGTTCACGACTTTCACGAAAGCGTTCGACGGCCCTGCGATGCCAGGCGGACCGTCCACGCTTACGTTTACGATCCGGAACCTCCGTACGGAAACGGTCCGAGACTTCTCCTTCTCCGACGACTTGGACAGTGTAATTCCCGGCCTCGTGGCAACCAACCTGCCGGCCGTCGATGTCTGCGGCCCCGGGTCCGTGCTCGACGGCACGTCGTTTCTGACACTCAGAGATGGCAACCTGCCGCCCGGCAGGGAGTGCATGTTCAACGTCCGACTCTCGGTTCCCGTGTCGGCCGTGCCCGGGAGTTTCCTGAACACGACGAGCGACCTCTGGCAGGCTGGATCTCCTCTGGCGGGCTCGGCAACAGACACGCTGGTCGTGGACCCCGTCGTCGACCGGGACAACGACGGCGTGAGCGACGACCAGGACAACTGTCCCTACCATGCAAACGCTGATCAGGCGGACTGCGACGAGGACGGAATGGGCGACATCTGCGCAATCGCGAATGGTATCAGTCTGGACTGCAACGCCTCAGCCACACCCGATGAGTGCGAAGCGATCGGCGGCGGCGACTTCAACGGCGATGGTCTAGTGGTCCTCAGCGACTATCAGGCTTTCTACACTTGCGCCAACGGTCCGGAAACTCCCAGAAGCCCGCCGGCGCCGGAAGAGTGCATGGACGCCTACCTCCGAGCCTTCGACGCCGACAGTGACCTGGATGTAGATCTCCGGGACTTCAGCGCACTTCTGCTGGATCACGGAAGGTAGTAGCCAGCCACCTCCGGGTCACCACTTGTTGCGCGCGAGATTCGGCATCGTCGTGGCGTGCAGACGTCCGTTCCAAGACGGGGGACGGACCAAAGAATCTCGCGCCTACCGGTTGCCCGAGACGGATTCGCGGTACCGTATGCCAAGAGTCGGACCCTCGATTGACGCACTGTCGTGGTCGACTCTCTAGCCTATGAGCAGCTGCAAAACGTAGGCCCCGCGTAGCACGGCGGCGAATAACTGCGTCGGCGAATCAGGCGAAACTCGTAACTCCCTTGCCCACAACAACTTACGGCGCTGGCACCCCATCGTTGTGGGTGCCCCTTGGTTGCGAAGCAACGGCGGGGTAAGGACCGAGACCCGATCGCCGT
>JAJDDV010000221.1 GCA_029260135.1 Phycisphaerae bacterium
TTAGCGAAGCGCTGAGGTGGGGAAGACGATGATCATGCCGACCGCCCCGGATCAGTCCGCGTAGGGCCCGTCCGTAACACGCCATGCCGATCAGAACCGCGACTGTAAAGGAGCGGGCGCGTGACATCCGGTGTCATCGAGCCCCCCACCTCTGAAGAGGCGGGCCACCCAGCCTTTGTGCCTTCGTGCCTTTGTGGTGAACAACGACCTGAGCCGAAGCTGACGGCCCAACACGCTACGGCTTCGGAGATTCGAGCGTCACCTTGGCTTCCTCGACGATCACCGCGTACGAGTACCCGGAACCGAAATCTCGGTTGAGCCCCAGCGTTCCCTCGACCACCACAAGACTCCCAACGTCGGCATAATCCGAAACCGACGTCACCGTGATGTCGTTGGTGCCCGCCGCTCCTGTTCCATCCTGAATGTGGAGCCAGTTCTTCCCCAGAATCCCACGATTCGCCTTCACCACGCGACCGCGAAACTTCACCGGCTTGCCGTTGAGATCAGCCTTCTTCGCGAACAACTCGGACACCGTCACGCCATCTGCAATCGCCACGATCTCACCGGCGTTCGGCGGCGCGGGCTTGACTGGCCTGGCTGACGCACCCGGCTCACCGATCGCGGGATGTCCCGCGGGCATGCCCAGCGCATCCGTCGCCGGCGGAGCCGCCCCGCCACCACCGCCGCCACCGATCACACGCGCTCGGCCGACGAACTGAATTACCTCGAAGGTGCGGTTCAGCGTCGGACTGTGGAAATCGCCCATCGGCATCAGTCCGGCAAGCTCCACCTCGTCGCCCACCGACACCGCGAACTGCTTCGCCGCCGCCCACGTCTCACGCGTACCGTGCGATACCAGAACATACGAATACCCGCCCGCATCCATCGTCTCCTTCACCTTGCCCCGCAGTGGATCGGGAATGGCTGGACGCGCTGGCGCCGCCGCCGGAGCAGGTTGCTGTGCAGGCGCCGTAGGAGCCGCGGCAGTCTTCGATCCGTCACTGGGACGTGAATTGGATGTACGCTGGGGCTTATCCCCGTTGCTACAGCCGACAGTGAACGCAAGAACAGCCGCAAGAGACCAGACAAATCGTGTGAATCGCACGTCTACATTTCCTTTCCTGTTCGCAGCCCATCCCGCGAAACCAAGGCCCGAGGCGCGGCGGACGCCTCAACGCCCAGCGCTGGCAAAACCGATGAAATCTCTCATTCTCGTTCCGACACGGCGGACACCATGATCACTGGCCGGGCTCGGTAACCCGAGAACGACCCGAAATACGAAAACGAGAACCGGCTTAGCAAGCCCTGCAATCGCGGTGCCGATTCCGCTGACGGCACGAATCCCGATTCTAGTGCGACCCGCTTCCCCTGTCAGCACATCGCGACCACCCGGTTATTCGGCCAAATCTCGCGCCCCCAATTAGCCCTGTTTGCTGTACGGCCCGGCCGTTCTCGGTCGAAGTCGAGACACCGAGCCGGGCCCCGGAGCCTTCCGTCGCCGTCGCCACCCACGCGCCGGCCACCCGGTCCTGGCCCCGGCCGAGGTAGACCCGTAAAATGGCCTCGCTACGGAATTCTCACATTCAGGAAGCGGTCCGACGGAGAACAACTGCGATGAGTACGTCAAAAGCCGTTCATCCGGACGACGCTGTCAAGCTCGAGGATATTCCCAACGTCGGCCCCGCCACGGCGGAGGATCTACGCAGGATGGGCATCGAGACGCCTGCACAGCTCAGCGGACAAGACCCCTTCAAGATGTACGATCAGCTCTGTCGGATCGACAACATGCGCTACGACCCGTGCGTGCTCGATGTCTTCTTGGCCGCCGTACACTTCATCGACACCGGCGAGTCCAGAACCTGGTGGTCGTTCACCAAAGAGTGCAAGCGCCGCATGCTCGACCGGTCCCCGGATACGTAGTGCGGTCACGGTGGCGGCAGATCGACCCAATCGCCCATCACGCCGAATACTTCACCCACTTCATCGTTGAAAACGTCACCGATGAGCAATCGAACGATGTGGTCCTGATATTGAGGATACTCTCGCGCGAACCGACCGAAGCTGAACGACGTGTCATAAAAGGCGTACACGAGTTGGCGCATCAAGTGCATTCCGCTCGTCAGTTTGCGCTCGAACGCGCCCAGCCGCTTCCCCGACATGTCCCCCGCGACCAACGCATCGTGAATGGCATCCGCCGCAAACTCGCCACTCTTGAGCGCCAGGAAAACACCCGACGAATAAACCGGATCCAAAAACGAAAACGCATCTCCGACCAGCACCCAGCCGTGGCCGGCTGTTCGAGTCGCACGATACGAAAAGTCGGAAGTGACATACGCCTGACCCACCCGGCGCGCCTGCGCTAATCGCCGCTTCATTCCCGGACATTTCGCGATCTCGGTCTCGAGTGTCACGAGGGGGTCATTGCCGCGGCCGGAGAAGAGGTCCGCCGGAGGTGCCACGAGCCCGACACTTGTGGTGTCGTCCGGGAGCGGGATGAACCAGAACCACCCTTTTCGATCCTGGGTGTGGATGATGATGGTCGCACCGGCGTTTCGGCCCGAATCCCGCCTGGCGCCCTTGTAATAGGCATAAATCGCGCCATTTTGCAGTCGGGGTTCCGGCTCGCGGATCCCGAGTTGGCGGGAGAGGAGGGCGGCGGTTCCGCTGGCGTCGACCACGACTGACGCGTGGATGTCACAGGTGGCCGCCCCGTCCAAAACTGTCACGCCCTTGGCACAGTCGGCCTCGAAGATGACCTTCTCGACCCGCACCCCATATCGGACTTCGGCTCCATGGTCGCGGGCATTGTCGAGCATCATCTGGTCAAACCGATCGCGGGGGACCTGCCAGGTGGTGGACCACTCGCCGGGGTCTCGATCGGTGAAGTAGTAGGGCTGTGAGTCCTTTCCACCGGCGGAGACGAACTGGACGCTCTCTTTGCGCGGGAAGTCGGAGGCGCGTATCTTGTCGAGCATGCCGAGACGCTTGAAGGTCGAGTAGGTCTGGGGCATGAGCGATTCGCCGATGTGGGGGCGAGGAAAGTGCTCGCGCTCGAGGATCAACGTTCGATGGCCTCGGCTCGCCAGGAGCGCACCGACCGTCGCGCCGGCCGGGCCGCCGCCGATGATCACACAATCGTAACCGTCCTTACCGCTTGTGCTCATTCGATCCTTCCACCTGCACCAACTTGGGCGGACGCCCCGTGACCAGTTCGAGCAACTCGATGGCCGGTTGCTCGTCGCAGTAGATGGTCCCGACGCGCCCATAGACATCCGCCTCGCAGGGCTCGGACCCCAGTCCGACATAGAGCGGACACTGCCTGGAGACATGGAGATACCAGCGCGGTTCGATGCGGCGCAGCACATTGCTTCGGATCAGGATGTCGCCCAGCGGGGTCTTCTCGTCGAGGATCTCCTCTCGTACCTTCGGCGGCGTGAAGGCCAGGTCGATCCGAACGATGCCGAACTCGACGACTTCGTCGGTGCCTGACAGCGTCAGAACGATCCTGCGACGATAGAGGTTGCCGTCCAGCTGCTGATCCTGCACACGCACGTCCACCGACGTTCTGTAAAACGCCTGCAGCGTGGTCGTCATGTGTTCGTTGTGCACCAGCAGCCGGTCGAAGGGCGGCGGTACCTGATGCGGATCGACCGAAGCGCAGCGGAGGCAGGACATATCGTGGCTGCACAGGCCGTGGCAGAGATCGGCCAGGGCTTCCTGGACGTCGGAATAGTCAACCAGTCTCTGTGGCGTAGCGGTCATGTGTATCGAATGTCGCGAAACCGGGATTCGAAGAACCTCGGAAGGAGTTCGTCCACGCGGAGCAGACCCTCGCGCGAGAGTTGAACGGTATCACCCTCTACCGTCGCCGAGCCGTCGGATGCCAGGGACTTGAAGGCGTCGGCGAAGGTCTCGGTGATCTCGGCACCGAATTTTCTGCGGAAGTAGTCGGCGTCGATGCGGCCTAGCTTGAGTTGGAGGATCAGTTCCCGGATCAATCGCTGATGATCGGTCAGGGTCAGCGCGCGTGCCAGCGGTAGTCGGCCTTGCTCTAAGGCGGCGAGGTAGTCTTCCCACCCGTCGACGTTTTGAAAGTGAACGCCGCCGAGATGGGAGAAGGAGGCGACGCCCATCCCGAGCATGTCGGCGCCGTGCCAGACGGCATCGCGATAGACGAAGGCTGCGCCGCGGTCACGTTTGACGAGGGTGTACGCGCTCGATACGTCGTATCCTGCTTGCTGGAAGAGCTGGAACGCGTACTCGACCCACGCCCGCTTCGTCGACCATCCGGCCATCGGCGCGGCGTTGCCGGATGCTTTGGCTTCGCGCGAGATGACGGTGTTGTAGGGTAGTTCCATTTGATAGATGGTGAGGCTGTCGGGTTGAAGTTCGAGCGTACGCTGGACGGTGTCTTTCCACTTGGATTCGGTTTCGCCGAGCATTCCTGCGATGAGATCGACGTTGATCTGATCGAAGCCGACCTCTCTTGCCCAGTCATAGGCCCGGAAGACCTCGGGCGATTTGTGGGCGCGACCGTTGAGTGCAAGTACTTCGTCATCGAGGTGTTCGATGCCCAGGCTCAACCGTGTCGTACCGATGGCCTTGATGGTTTCGAGCTTGCTCTTCTTGAGCGTTCCCGGTTCGCACTCGAACGTGACCTCGCGTGCCTGCGACCAGGTCCAGTGGTCGCTGATTTGGTCGACCAGGCGATGGAGTTGTTCGCTGCTGAGAAACGACGGCGTTCCGCCACCGAAATAGACGAAGGTCAACTCGCGACCGCTAGCGGCCGGAGATTTGGCGTAGATCGCCGCTTCGCTTGCCAGCCCGTTGATGTAGGCGTCGACGTCGGACGAGTTCTTGTCGGTGTAGACGCGGAAGTAGCAGAACTTGCAGCGTTTGCGGCAGAACGGGATGTGGAGGTAGAGGCCGATGGGCGGTCCGTCAGGGACGGTGCCCGCTCCTTTACCGTCGCGGTTCTGATTCGGGCGGCGTGCCCGCTCTCTGGTGTTCCCGCTCCATGACTGTCGCGGTTCTGATTCGGGCGGTGTGCCCGCTCCCTTACAGTCGCGGCTCTGATTGGGGGCGTTGTGCGTTTGCAGGGCGCGGTGTGCGTCCGAAACGTTCTCCGACGACCAAACGGAGAAGGGCGGATAGTTGGCTACGAAGTAGCTACCCACCTCGGTTTGTGCACCTGATGATGTTTCGTTTGATGGCACGCGTGTGTCACGTTCGACCAAGCCACTGTCAACGTTCGGAACCCGATGTGGTCATTATAGTGCGAGGGCGTGTGTTGGCCATGTAACAAGGTGTCGGTCGTTAGCCAGGGAAGGGGACAGTGCTCTCGATTCCGCCTGAATGCATGAAAGAGACACAGGGACGAAGGGACAGAGTACAAAGAAGGAAATGGCGCGTCGGGGACGCATACTCCGAGCGTCATGTTAACCACGAAGGCATGAAAAGGAGGATTCTTGTTTTGAATGACGGCGAGCGGTGCGGGAGGATTTGATTCGACCCGTAGGGCAGCGTCGTTGCTCCGCACTAGCGGAGGGTTGACCTGCCGATGCCCTCATTCGACGCCCGGTCTTCTTCGTCGGGTGGCATGGCCGAGCGAAGCGCCGCCATGTTCGTCAGCCGTAGGATCATTCTCCCAGGTCATCGCTTCGCTAACGACCCGCGCAGAACTCGTTCAGCCCATGTCCCCGCAGCCTGAAAGGCTGCCAGACTCTGGCCGTGGGCAGAGCGCAGCG
>JAJDDV010000222.1 GCA_029260135.1 Phycisphaerae bacterium
GCTCAAACCGCTCCGAAAAATGCGAATCCCACGCTGGTGCCGACGTCCCGACCACAAAGACCCACGGCAACGGAATCGCCGTCACCGACGGATCGCCGCCGTGCAGCACCACCAGCGGAAAATGAAACTTCGCCGCCAGCATCGCCGCCAGGTGCGTCCCACGCCGCTCCGTCGACCCGATCACCGCCAACACATCCTCGTCGAACACCAACTCGTTCAGCCCCGACGCTCCGCTCCCCCACGCCCCTCGCGCGTCGCGATACACAAGTTCAATCGCCCGATCATCGCCGTGACGCGCGGCGTCATCCGCCATCGCCATTTGCAGTCCACGAAGCGCCGACCGACCCGCGTCATCAAGCGGAAAAAACGCGCCGATGCGATACGACCCGGTCTCCTCGCGCCGCGCACGTGCTGGCGCCCGCAACACCGGAGGTGACGCCGCCAATGCGCGATACGGCTTGTCGACAGGCTGGGCAGCAGCAGCCTTTCGAAACGCAGCTGGCCGGTACACCAGACGACCGCCCTCAACCGTCGCCAGAAACACCGGCCCCACATCGTTCAGCGTCGTGTCAAACTCGATCGGACCCGTCACACCCTCGTAGTGCCCAAGCCCGTACAACACATCCCGGATCCGAATGCGATTCATCCCGGCCTCTTCGATCGCGCCGATCAGAACCTTCGCACCGTCATAACCGTGAGCAGCGTACGCGTCCGGATCATGTCCGAACCGTTCACCGAATGCCTCGACGAACTTCAGGTACGCAGGATCACCGCCCGTCGGATCGAACGTCGCCGCCGCCACCACCCCGTTCGCATCGCTGCCCGCTTCCTTCAGAAACGTCGCACTGGCCAACCGATCACACCCGAAGATCCGACCGGGAAGCGTCGACTCCGGATCCTCCCGCCGGCGCCGACGAATCTCGCGTACCACCGCCGCCGCGTCATACGCGTTGCCCCACAGCACGATCCCGTCCGGTTTGAGCTGAGCGATCCGATCCAGCGCCGCCGTAAAGTCCCGATCACCGCGCGTCCAGCGAAGCTCCATCCGAAGCGGACGCTTCAGACGTCTCGCGGCATCCCGAAACTCCGCGATCCCCACCCGGCCATACCGATCGTTGACCCGAAAAGCCACCACACGCTTCAGACCGATCTCGCGGAAAATGTGATGCGCCAGTGCGTATCCCTGCTGCCGATCGTCCGCAATCGTGCGAATCAACCACGGAATGTTCGTTTCTGTCAGCGTGGGATCGGTATCACCCGTGTTGACCATCACGGTCTGCGTCTTCAACGCAACCCGAAGAGCAATGTGCGTATTCGCGCCGTCGATCGAGCCGATCACCGCAAGCGCGTCATCTTCCCAGCGAAACGACGCCATCTCGTTCGACGTCGCACCCCACAAACCCATGTCCGGGCGGACGATCAACTTGTACGCCTTCCCCTTGTACCCGCCCGTCGCGTTGGCCTGCTCCAGCGCCAACCTCACACCGTCCAGCATCTGTTGACCCAGGTCCGCATCCGGCGCCTCGCCGAGCGGGCCCATGAACCCGATGCGCACCTCGTCCGCCTCATTCTCTTTGTTCTCGCCGCGACCCGTCCCGCGGAACTCAACAACGCTGTCGAAGAACTGTCGGTACGGCTCCTGGAACGCGCGATACGGAATCACGTCGTGAGGCGTCTTGCCGTAAACCGGTGCCTCACCGCCCTCTTCGGTCCTCTCCTCGCGCGACGACTCTTGAGCTGCCAGTGGAAGCGTAGCCAGACCCAGCACGCACAAGACGCGCAGCGCGCACCGTCGACCGCGCGCGCCCTGCTCATGAGATCGCCGCACCCGTACCCGCCTCATTACGTCCGCTCCTTGGGAATCATCGCAATTCCCTGGATTTCAACCAGCAGTTCCGGCCGGCAGATGCGCGCCTCGATGCACGTACTCGCCGGGAGCGGATCCAATTGCTGCTCCACGAAAAAGTCGTTGCGCACGTCGTTGAACGCATCGTAGTCCCGAAAGTCCGCCAGATAGCAGGTCGTCCGAATCACGTCATGCCAATCGGCCCCCTCGCTCTCCAGCAGCTTCGTGATGTTGTGGAACGTACGATTCGTCTGCGCGCGAATGTCACCCTGGTGGATCGACTCGCCCCTCTCGTTCACACTCGCCGTTCCCGAGATGAACAACATCACACAGTTGTCCAGCTCCACGCGCATCCCGCGCGTAAACGACACCTTGCTCGGATAGTCATACGCCTCGCAAAGCACTTCCTTGTTCTCGATCGGCGTCTTCTTTATGCGCGTTCGCTGGTCTACCGTCATATCTCTCTTCGCTCCGTGATGGGGTCACTCTTAACGTCACCATCTACCACTTGCTCCAATCGCTCACCGCAATCCAATCCGCACGCAACCCTGAGCCGCAGGCTTCAGCCTGCGCGATCTCTCGGTGTTCAGGGCACCACCAATCTTCAGTCGCAGGGTGCATCTTGATTCACCTTCTGTAGCTGTAGGGTGCATCTCGACGCACCTCCTGCCACTGGTGTGCCGCCGACTCCCAAACGGTGAACGCCGCCTCACACAAAGACCCGCCCGCCAAACTGCACGGACACGCTCACTCATCCTTCGATCCCCCCGCCTTCGTACGTTCGCGAGAGCTCTTCGCCTGTGGCGCACCACTCCGCCGCCCCCGCGCAACGCCCTTCTCCGTCGCAACCCAAAGGTCATCACCCTGAAAGCTCGACCCCAGAAGGTAGTTGTGCGGGAACATCGTCTTCGTCGTAAAACGCTCCTCCGGTCCTTTCGCCGGCGTCCAGATCACAAGACCCTCCCCCGTCGCCGCGTCACGCTGATAACTCCACCAGTTCTCACGATCCGTGGCACTGATCCCGTTGTCCGTCGCCAACCACGCGTATTTCCCCTTCGTCGTCACCGCGTTGATGAAGTTGCTCAGCAGCGGACTGTCATGATCCATGAAGTTCCGCCATTTTCGCCCGTCATAACTGCTGAGCCCAAAATACGTCCCGATCCAGACACGGTCCGACGCGTCCAACGCCGCAGCCGTCACGACATCGTGAACCAACCCGTCGTTGCGAAACAGGTCGATCTCCATCTCACCGTCCGGATCGCGGTAGTCCTTCCAGCGGTCGCGATCTCGCTTGTATTCCAGCAGACCGCCGCCCCACACCGCCATGTACACCTCATTGCCCGCGATCGTCACCGAATAGCACCAGATCTCGTGCATCGGCGTGTTCGAGTCGTCGAAGATCGTCCATCGATTGCGCTGAATCTCGTAACGGCTCGCACCCGCCGCCGTCGCCGCCCAAACCTCACCCTCGCCGGCGTCCACGCCGTAAACAACGTCGTTCGCCAATCCGCTGTTGAGCTGTGTGAACGTATCGAATCGACCCGCAGAGTAACGGCTCAAACCGCCCATCGTCGCGATCCACAGATCGCCGCTGTCCGGATCCTTCGCCAATTGCAGCACCGCGCGATGCGCCAGCCCGTCCTTCGGCGTAAACGTCTTCCACCGACCGTTCTTCAAACGCGAAAGACCCTTGTCCGTCCCCACCCAAACCTCAGAGTCGGTGGCCAAGACCGCCATCGCCTTGTTGCTCGGCAACCCGTCACGAACACCGAACGTCTTCCATTCGTCGTAAAACGGCGGCGCGCCAAACGCCGTGCAAGTTGCCCCCAAGAGAATCACGGCCAATACCGAATGTCGAACTGTCAGTCGCATGGCACCCTCTCGCCCTACAAGCACTTCAGATACTCAACCAGGTCGTTGAGCTGCTGCTTGGTCCAGTCACTCGAAATCCCGTGCCGATCGTCGAGGTTATACTTGGTCCAGATCTCCTCGAGCGTCGCCGCACGACCGTCGTGAAGGTACGGACCCGACTCGAAAATGTTGTTCAGATGAGCCGTATCAAACGCCGTCTTCGTATCGCCGGAACCCTTCGTGCCCACATCACTGCGTCGCCCGTCCGTGAACTTCGGCCCCGCATGACAGAACGCACATTGGTCCTTCCGGGCCATCGGCGTCCCGTCGTTCAGCGTCGTCCGGTCGAACAACGCCTTCCCACGTCGCTGCGCCGCCGTCAAACGCCCGTCCGGCGACCGGTACGGGTTGACCACCGGCGGAATCGACTTGATGTAGTTCGACAAATCCACAACGCCCGTGGAAGAAAGCCACCCCGTCCTTACGATCCACTTGGCCGTCCGTGTTCCACACTGCGTGCTGATGTCCGGATTCGTCCCCACCCACTTGAACGGCCCCGTATCCACCACATCACGCATATTGCGGTTGTCGACGATGTTCTCGCCCAGCCCGTCCGGCTCCAGATCATAAACCAACCCGTCGAACCCGCCGTCCGGGTGACAGCTCACACAGGCGAACTGCCGCTGAAACGTCTTCGCCGAACTGTGGAAAAATCGCTCGCCCCGGTGCAGTCGATCCGCCGGAGGCGGATCACCCAGCACCAGCGTCCGCACCACCCGATCCGTTGTCGTGTCAATCACCGAAATCGAATCGTCCAGCCGATTCGCGACGTACACCCATCGGCCGTCATCGCTGGCGGCAAGTGCCATCGGATTGGCACCCACGGGAATCCGCGCCGTCACATATCGCCGCGACACGCCGAGATGATTCGCGAGATCGGTAAGATCATCCTCCCCGACCTCCGACAACACCGTCCCGACACGACCGACGTCGACCACCACAACCGTATCCACCCCCGACGCCGTCAGATAGAACTTGCGATCATCCGCCGCGAACACCACGCCGTACGGATCCGCGAACCCCTCGTTCGGCAGGTCAACCAGAAGCTGTACCGGCTCACCCGCCGCCTCCGCGCCGAGCAAGGCGAAACCGTTCGTCACCACCCAACCCCGAGCGACCTGAACCATCGGCACCAGGTTCTTCGGCCGGCTGATCACCACCACCCCGAGCATTTCGTCCGCCGTGAAATCGATCCACCGCCCGACGTTGGCGTTCTCCAGAATGATCCGGTCCACGATCCGACCGGTGGCGTCGTCGATCACCGTAACCTCGTTGCGACACGGCTGATCCGCCCGCACCGGATTAGACAGCAAATGCGTCACGTAGACCTGCCCCTTGCCGGGCACCAGCCGCACCATCTCCGGCCCGTTCCCCACACTCAACCGCTTGATCTCCTCTCCGCTCTCCAGGTCGAAGACCGCGAGCTGATCCAGCGAGTGAACCCCGACGTAGAGACGTGTGCCATCACCTGACACTGTTAGCCCGGTCGGATCCCCCAAAACCGAAAACCGCCGCTTTACGCCCAACGACGACGCATCGAGTTCCACAACCTCCTGCCCTCGGCGACACGACACATAAAGCCTGTTGTTGCTTGGGTGGGCGCACACGGCGAAAGGTGCCACTCCGATGTCGCTCTCCGCGAGGAACGCGCCCGTTCGAACGTCGATTCTCGCAATAGAATCGCTTTTCTCACAGAGCACCAAGAGCGTTCCCGTATCCGGTTCGACATGAAGGAAGTTGGGGCCAAGGCGACCGCTTCCTTCCTCTGCAAAGAGTGTCAAAGGCGCGACACAGATGGCGACCATCACAGCCGTTGTCGTTTTCGATTCGCGCATCGCTAATTTCCCGGTTTCTTCGATGACGCGTCCTGATGAATCGTGATCCGCTGGTCGGCGGAAACGTTGCGCTTCCTGCTACGCGCTCCGTCGGGCCAGCGCACCTCGAGCGTGACCTTCGTTTGATCCCCGAGACCAAAGTGAATGCGTGGGTCGTGCGACGAGAGATAACTCCCCCCCGAGTTTCGCGGCCGGATCCAGGACTTTCCACCGGCCTCGACCTTGACGATCGCACCGATGGCATCGCGGTTGGGTGATCGCCCGACGAGCGTCACACCCAACCAGTGGCGTCCGTTTCTCGGTGAATCGTTTCGAAGGAGTGCGGGGCGATCGTTGAGGTTCGTCACAAGTAGATCGATGTCACCGTCGTTGTCGAAATCCGCGCCGGCCACGCCACGGCCTACGCGCTCTTCGCGCATCCAAGGCCCGGCGGATTCCGAACCGTCCACGAATCCACCCTTTCCGTTGCCGAGCAACAAGAGGTCTTCGTGTGGTTCGAGGTGATGCACGTCACCGTTGCTGACGTAAAGGTCGAGGTGTGTGTCGAGATTGAAATCGGCAAACACGCCGCCCCATCCGATGTACTGCCCCATCGCCGCGGCAACGCCGGAACGGGCGGCCTGGTTGTCAAAGCCGAGCTTGCCCACATTGCGATAGAGGCAGCAGAAGGTCATATCGGGCACGAAAAGGTCGAGTCGCCCGTCGGCGTTGTAGTCGGCGATTTCCACACCCATGGCGGCCGTCGCATCACCGTTCTCGCCGTACGCCAGGCCCTGCTCCAACGCCTGATTCTCGAAAGATCCGTCGCCTTTGTTGCGGAAAAGGAAGTTCTCCATGGCGTCGTTGGAAACGAAGAGATCGAGATGTCCATCGTGATCGTAATCGAGCGTGCCGATCCCCATGGCCCGGCCCACCGGATCGACAACGATTCCGGCCTTCTCGGTAACGTCGGTGAACGTGCCGTCTCCGTCGGCACGGAACAACCGGTCCTTCTGGCCGTTGTAGGCGAGCGGACCGGGGAAACCGTCCGGCGCATAAAAGAGCTTGTAGTCCGGGTCGTAATCGACGTAGTTGCCGACATAAAGATCGAGGTGGCCATCGCGATTGTAGTCGAAGAAAACCGCGCCCACGCTGAAGCTCGGATCGTCGACGCCTGCGGTCTTGGCGACGTCGATGAACGTCCCGTCGCCGTTGTTGCGGTAAAGCTGATTAGGACCGTAGTTGGTCACGTAGATGTCGGTGTCGCCGTCGCCGTCGTAATCAGCCGGCAGGACGCCCATACCGTACGCCGGTTTCGACAGGCCTGCACGCGGGGTCACATCAACGAACGTTCCATCGCCCTTGTTGCGGTAGAGGCGGTCCGACGCGAGCGCCAATTCTTTAACCTTCTTCTCATCCAGCTCGGGGTTGGACAACCCCTTCCTCCAGTAGCCATTGACAAGGTAGATGTCGATCCAGCCGTCACCGTCGTAATCGAGGAATCCGCACCCCACACCGGCAGACTCGACGATGTTGGTCATGACGTCGTCGCCGATGGTCTCGACGAAATCGATCCCCGCCGCGCGAGTCACATCGGTGAAGGTCACCTTGCCTGGTTCGGACTGTGCGAGTGTGGTCGCGGCGGATGTTACCAGGAAGAGGACACCGCATAGGTTCCGCGAGATCCATGTGGCGTCTTGGTGTCTATGCGTGTGCGGTTTACTTTTCATCCGTCTTGCGCTCCAACACGACCGCATCGTCAGGCGACTCGTAGGGCCAGGGACCGGTGGGTGACTCGTCGTCGTAGGGTGCGCCGAGGTCGACCCAGAGGCGAATCCGCTCCAGCAGCGATTCGGGGAGCATGGGGCCGGGGTGAGCCTCGATCATGGGACGTTCAAACGGCGCGGGCTTGAACTGCGGCGCCAGCGGACGTCCATAGAGCATCCAAAGTAGCGGGCTGCTTCGAGCGTCCCCGGGATGGACCCGACGTCCCCCGACACCGAAGGGCTTGTCGGGCTGGCGGGCCAAGAGATTCGCATAGGCGGGACCGAACCGTTCCGCCAGGACGGGATCCTTGGTTCCGTTGAGGCGATGGGTCGAGAGGTTCATGGCGGCCGTCGGATCCGGCGGGATGTGACAGTCCGCCAGCGCACATTTCTGCGTGACGATGGGCTGAATATCCTTCCGAAACGAAACGGTCTTCCAGGCAGAGGAATCGGTCAGGTCGGTAGGTGCGCGTCGAACGGCGAGAGGCGTCTTGTTGTTCGGTGACAGCTCGCGGTCTTCATGGCAGCCGATGCAGACGCGGCGTTCGTTCGGGCGCACCCAGTGCCACGCGCGTTCGTTCACGATCGTAAACCCATCGCCATCGACGAGCTGAATCCGCAGGGGTCGATCGGCGGGCACTTTCAAGTAAACCGATCCGTCCGGTGCGGGAGGGACCTCACCGAGAATGCGCGAGGGAATGTACCCGGTGGCGGAGTTCGGGCGTATCAGTGGCTCCGCTCCGCGCTTCGGTGCGGCAAAGAACGTCGGTCCGCCGCGCGCTCCCCGGCGGAGCGGAAGGCCCTCGATGACACGAACCGTCTTGACCGATCCACGCCGCAGCCGATGCTGATCGGTTCGGTCGGACTCGTAGCAGTCCAGAATCGCGAGATAGCCGAATGGCGTTTCCGGAACGACCGTGCTAACACGCAACTCACCGCGCGCCGTCGTCGCGGCCACGACGGGGGCAAGGTCATGGTACCGGGGATCATCGAACAGCAAGCGAACCTTGCCCTCCGCATAAACATAGAGACCGAACGTCGCCTTGGATCCGTCCGCCGGTCGGGCTGACAGCAGGATTTCGCCGTTCTCCAACGGCGACACATCGCTAACCAGGTACTGTTCAGATGAGACGAGTGTCGCCGACGGCGCAAAGGAGTCGTTGAGCGAAATCGCCTCAACGGAACCCGCACCGAAGTCGGTGAAACGCTCAGACTGAATGAACGCCACACGCCCGTCGGGCAGGCTGCGACTTCCGCGTTTGAGCCATTCCCCCTGGTGATTCCCTGTGAACGGAAACACGCCGGTCCCATCGGCGTTGATCAGCATGAGCGCGGTCAGTCCTCGGGGCCAGTGGTGATTGCCGACGTGCTGCCAGGATGCGTAGAGAATGCGCCCGTCCGGAAGAAGCGTGGGATCGAAGTCACTGCTGGGGTTATACGTCAGGCGTACCGGTCGCCCGATTCCCGGTTCCACGGCATAGAGTGAGAAGGAATACGCGCCGCCGTGCTCCTCGTACTCGCCGGCGAGCAACGAGGCAAAGGCGACGCGACGGTCGGGCAGGTAGATCGGATGAACGGAATCTTCTTCCGTCGCCACGAGTTGCAGGGGCTCGGAATCGTCGCCGGACAGTTCCCAGATTTGCAGCACATCGCCGGTCGATCGCCGACCTGAGAACGCCAGCCGCGTCAGATCCGGGTGATAGACGGGGTCGGTCGCGCAGACAAAGCCGCCCGAAACAACCTGATGGCTTCCCTCGACGTCGTCCAGCCGCGCCGTCACGACACGCATCCCTTGAAGGTACCGCCCGGCGAGAATCGTGTTTCCAATGCCGCGCGGAGACAAAGCCACTTCTTCCACGGGCGACTGTACGAAGGCGACGGAGGCGGGATCCCATGGATAAGCGGCGACAACGGTGGCGTGCCCCATGATCGAGGCGGCCACAGAGAGCCCAGCCAGTCGTCGTATGATCCTCCGCCGGTTCAACCGCTCGCCTCCGATGACGATTCACGAACTCGAAAGACGCCGTGAATAGTCAGTGTAATTCCGCCAGGGTGTTCGGTCCAGGATTCCGTCACTTCACGTCCTGCGCCACAGCCACATACACAGTTTCACTTGACGAACCCGCGCGTCCAAGGTGTTCCAAGGACATACGTTTACCCATTTCCTCTTGGCGCTGCACCTCGCGCCATAGACCGGCGGCATGACCCGTGCCGTGCCTGACGGTTTTGGACCGCCGGTCCTCCCCGGGCGCTTGACGGGGTCGCCGATTCGGGTAGAGATGCTGGTTGGAGAGGTAAGATCGGACGCCGTGGCGCGATGGCCACGGCGTCAGCTTCTTTCCTAATCGTCGTCGGTTCATGGGCAGTGGAATCACCTTGGCGTCTGAGACGATCAAGCCGAGTGAGCGAAGGGACACTGAATCGAAGCCGGCGCGAACTCTTCGGCAGCGCGTCGCGCGTTGGCTTCTTCTAATCGCTCTTGCCTGGGGCTTGCTCTGCGTGCTGATCGGCCTGTTCCAGTCACGATTTCTGTACTTCCCCTCCCGCAGTTACGGTGAAACCCCGGCGGACCGGGGTCTGACCTTCGAAGACCTGACGCTCACAACGCGCGACGGTGTCGCGATCGCGGCGTGGTACATGCCCCACGCCTTGGCCAGAGGCAGCGTGATCTTCCTGCATGGAAACGCGGGGAATATGGCCGGCCGATTAGATGACGTCCAACTTATGCACGGCATGGGTGTCAACGTTCTCCTCCTCGACTATCGCGGTTTCGGTCGAAGCGACGGTCGGCCCGATGAACAAGGTACGTACGAAGACGCCGAGACGGCCTGGCGCTACCTGGTCGAAACGCGTGGTCAATCGCCCGAGCAGATCGTCCTCTTCGGCCGGTCGCTCGGCGGAGCCATCGCGATCGAGCTGGCGACACGCCAAGCACCGGCAGCGCTGATCGTCGAGTCGACGTTCACCAGCATCGTCGACATCGGGAGGCTGCACTACTGGTTTCTCCCCGTCCGATTTCTCGTCACCTATAAGTACGAGTCTGTCACCAAAGTTGGACACATCACTTGCCCGAAATTGCATTTTCATGGCCGCGATGACTGGCTGATCCCGCTGGAGAACGGCCGAAAGCTCTTCGAAGCAGCCGCCCAGCCCAAGACGTTCGTCGAAAGCCCCGGCGGACACGGCGATGCGGGGATCCGGTACTCGCCGGAATACGGGCAGCGCCTGCGGGCGTTTCTGGATGAGATCCTGGGGACGCCGTGAGACGATCGGCCGGTGCTGCGGGCCTTCGACAGGTCGACGCCGGGTGCCATCGACGAGCCGGGTGCCATCGATGAGCCGGGTGCCATGCCCAAGCCGAAGGCGCGGGCATGCGCTGAGCTGGGGGAGTGACAATCGCCATCTCTTTGCCAACAACTCGAGTCCAGCCGATCAGAACCGCGACTGTGAAGGAGCGGGCAGCGTCGTTCCTCCGCAGCAGCGGAGCGTTGACCTGGCGATAGCCATTTCAGACGATGCCGCGTCTTCTTCGACCAAAGTAGAACCGTGCCACAACCGTCAGCGCAATCGCCAGGATCGCCAGGCCCCAGCCTGAGGCGGTGGGGATGATGTCGGGTTCGAGGCAGTCGGGGGTGCCGTTGCGGTTGATGTCCGTGCGATCGTCCTGGCCGGGGCAGCGATCGTTACAATCGAGAATCGTATCGAGGTCGGTGTCCACGTCGGCTACACCGCAGCCGCAAATCCCCGGGGTTGTCTTCTGTGAATCGGTTGGACAGTCATCCTGACAGTCCACAACGCCATCGGAATCGCTGTCGATGTCACTCACCCCGCAGCCACAGATCCCGGGTGCGATCTTGTACGGGTCGGCCGGGCATCCGTCGCACGGATCGATGAGGCCATCGCCGTCGGTGTCGGTTTGACAGGCGTCGGGAACCGTGTTCGCGTCGCAGTCGGCTGAGACACCCTGCGCGGTGTCGCACTCGTCCGGCCGGTCGTTCGCGTTGCAGTCTGCGCTTGTGCCGCTTGCTAGATCGCACTCATCCGGAATCGTGTTCGGTTGGCAGTCACGGCTCAGCCTATCGGCGATGTCGCACGCATCCGGCCGGTCGTTCAGGTTGCAGTCCGCGCTTGT
>JAJDDV010000223.1 GCA_029260135.1 Phycisphaerae bacterium
CAACAACGAGATGGACGACTTCGCCGCCGACCCGGGCAAGCCGAACGCGTTCGGGCTGGTTCAATCGGCACAGAACAAAATCGAGCCGGGGAAGCGACCGCTCTCGTGCATGTCGCCGACGATTCTCGTCAAAGACGGCGAGCCGTTCATGGCGCTGGGCGCATCCGGCGGGCCGCGGATCATCACGTCGGTGCTGAATGTGCTGCTGGGCGTCACCGATTTCGGCGCGACCCTGGAACAGGCGATCCAGCGACTCCGGCCTCATCATCAGTGGCGACCGAACAAGATTCTGTTCGACGCAAAGCCGCACGAGGGTCTGAGGCAGGCGTTGGTGGGGCGGGGGCATGAGATTTCCGAAAGAAGAAAGACGGGGGTCGTTCAGGCGATCCTGCGAACGAAGGATGGATGGATAGGTGCCAGTGATCCTCGCAAAGGGGGCCGGCCCGCTGGGTATTGAGGAGTGATCGATTCGTGAATAGACGGCGACTGAAAATAGTGAGTTTCTGCGGGGCGGCTTCCGCGTGTCTGGCAGCCTCTGTATTTGCAGAGCCGGTAGACGAGTTCTACACGCTCGAAGAGCGAATGGGCGAGGCGCAAGAGGCGCATATCGAGGCGATGAAGGAGGGGGCGTCGGGTGCAGCGAAGGCCGGTGATCCCAGACTCACGGTTCTGAAACAGATGGACGCGATGGCGATCGCAAACCTCGGAAAGCCCGGCGGCGAGGTGATGGCCCTGGGCACCTTCGTCTGGTCCTGGAACCTGGACCTGGACCTGCCCGGTCTGGCCAAACGCTTTGAGCGAATGGCCGAGCACTATCCGGATGACGGCGTACTCGAGGAAGTGTTCGATCAGGTTTCGGCGGCTGCCGAGGCGACGAAGAACTTCAACGTCTGGACGCGCGCGCTGGAAGGCGTGCTCCGCGCGTCGCAACGGTGGCGAGTCAAGGTCGGCGCGCATATGACACTCGGGCAGGTGTATCTCAAGCAGGGCAAACCGAAGGCAGCCAAACAGGCGTTCGGCGAAGTGTTGAAGATGAAGCCGCCCGAGGAACAGCTGGCTGCGGCGAAGGGATGGATCCACGAGGTCGAGCACTTGCAGATCGGGATGAAGGCGCCGGAATTCACGGCCAAAACACTGGACGGCAAGGACATCACACTGGCCTCCCTGCGAGGCAAAACGGTCCTGCTGAGTTTCTGGGCGTCCTGGTGAGCGCCCTGTGCGGGTGAGGTTCCTCACCTGCAGGCCGCCGTGTCGCGGCTGAAGGGCAAACCGTTCGAGATTCTGGCCGTCTCGATGGATGACGAATCGAGCGAGGCCAAGTTCGCCGTCGAAACGCGAAAGCTCCCCGGCATCCACACCTGGGACGAAAAGGGGTGGGATAATCCGCTGGCCAAGTTGTACAACATCCAGAACATCCCCGGCTGGTACTTGATCGACGCGAAGGGCCGCATTCGCGCAAGAGACCCGTTTGGAGACGACCTGATCCCGGCCGTTGAGAGGGCACTGAAGAAGTGATCCCGAGAGGGTTTTGACTCCGAGGGGATTTGCCGGCTCCGCGCCGGAGGATCTGTTTCAAATCGTGGGTCTGCTGTGCGGACCACTTTCTGCCGGAAGCCCGCGCTATGCTCCGGCAAGACGTATTCCGCCTGCGGGCGCTCCGGAACACTGCCGTACCGACGAAGGGGAAAGAAGAAGCGACTCCGACTGCCGGGACAGGCCCAGGGGCGCGACGAAGGCGTAGCGACAAGAAAGTCAGAGGAGATCGACCTCTTCGGCTGCCTCAAGCTGGATGGAGACTCGTTCGAATGTCGGCCGAAGATTCTCCAGTTCCCCGTGCATGTCTCCGAGGCCAGCCTTCACGCACGCCATCGCGCCGCCATAGCCTCCTTCCCCTTCTCCTTCTCCTTCTCATTCTCCTTCTCTATCAATTGCTGCATGTCTCGGTGACTCACTTCCAGGTGCTCTACGCGCTGTTCCAGCGCACCAAACCTTCGCATGAAGACGAGGAGTGCCCCGACTACTGTTACGATTAAAGCCCACATGGGCATCGAGCCGCCTCTGTTGGCATTGCCAGTGACGCCTGGGGGCCACGGGGGAGTCGACTCATTTGTCTGCCCGGTACGCAGGTTGTGTATGGCCGAGTGCATCATCGGCTCCACTTTCCCAATATCGGTTTCAGACTTGCGTTGTTCATCCAGATAGTCCGCAAGTTCCAGGTCGCCAGTTTCGCTACATGCCCATAGTCCGCCGGCGATAATCCAGCGAATGTGCAAATCGCGCTCGTCGGGGAGAATCTGCATGAGTATGCCGCGCACAGTTGTCTGCTCTTCAGGCTTTCCGTTCTCGGCCAGTGCGTAGAGCTTAAATGCGATTTGAAGACGGATCAGGAGATCGTCATCGGAGTCTGAATTGTGCGAGAGATAGTCATCCAGCAGCTGCTGTGGCCTGTGACGCTGCTTGATATACTCGTTCACGGTCGCCCAGTGCCGGTCTTCGGGGTTGGTTCGATATTCCTTATCGAGTTCGCCTGCCCTTGGGCTCGACGGTTTCCACCCCACTTCGTTGGGATCGGCGCGCTTGCGCGCCACCGCGATTCGCCCACGCTCGCGCGGCGCTAGGTTTTGCGCAAGCATCTCATCGCAGAAGTCCATGAAGGCCTGCGAGCTCATTTTCATGCCTAACAGCTTCAGAGCGCGCTGCCTTTCATAAAAGTCCGGGTGTGCGGCAGCGTGGTACCTTAGCTCGGAGACAGAGCTTGATTCATCAAACCTGCCGGACAGATGAGTCCTCGCGTGCGTGAGCCATTGTTCCGCGGCTTCAGTCAAGTGATCGGCCGCGATGATCTGTGCGGAATCATTGACCAACAGGATCAGCGATGGGAACGTGGTAATCCGGAAGGACTTGTACGATCTAGACCCTGCCCCAACAGCAAAGTTGATATCTGCGTCGTTGACAAAGTGTTTGAGTCGTGCCGCGGAATCTGGTGCCAGTCCAACAACAACGTAGGTTCTCAACCGATGGAGTTCGTTTAGTCGTTCGATCAGGTGGCGATTGGGCGGGTGCTGCAGGGTAAAGAAGAGTAGCACGTACGCGCGGTCATCCGGGACTCGAATCTGCGGCGGATTGAGCCAGCTACTGGCGGTGAGCTCACTGGTGTCTCCGCCCCCGAAGGCCGGGAACAGGGCGAACATCAATGTGCTAATGACCGACAGCATTGCACTCACTCCCTCGACGTTCTGGGTATTCGGCGTCGCAATACGCGAGACACCGGTCCTTCGTGGGTCCTGTATAGTTCGAGTCACAGCAGTTATCGCATGCTGTTTTAGAGTTGCAACACTGTGAACAGTCAGTCGATACTGCTGGCGCGTTACATGTCCCCGTGCAGGCGCTGTGTGGAGCAATCGTCTGAACTCGATCGTGGCTGGCGACATCGACGGAAAGTACGATGACGCACAGGACGCCGAATCCAATTACCGTCACGTCAGGTTTTCTCGACATGTCGATCTCCTATGCGATGGTCGCGGCAGCTCACTTTCAGGAAGTCAGATGCGAGCTCGACCGAAGAATCCATGATTGGTCGCAGCGGCAAGGAAGACTGAACGTCCCCAATCGAGGAGCGTCTCTGGTGTCTTTGCGAAATAGTGTTTCAGCGTACATATCACGAAGCAACCGGATGTAGCAGAAACGAGTACGTCAGCACACAATACTCTACGCGGGGCCGCACGGCACGCAAGGCGTGACGACGCAGGTTTTGGAGATTTCGATGTCGGGGGACGTGCCGGGGGTCTAAAAACGAAGTAGTCCGCTGTCCTGGGGGAGGGGAGAGTCCATTTGTGCGGGAAAGGCGAGGGGTTCCGCTCGGTTCAGGAGGGGGGAGCGCTGTACCCTAGCCGTGCAACCGGTGTCCGATGGCGACGTGGACGGCGACGACTACGCGGCGTTCCATTCGGCGAACACACCATAGACGATTCGCGGAGTAGCCGTCGGTTGTCAGCCAAAGAAACCGACCGCCCTCGATCCCTCCTCGGCAAGGAGGGAGGCTAGACGGCCCACGCACAGCCGCACTCGGGGCAGACGGTGGCGCCGTCGTCGGACGAAGGGGGCAGGCTGTGGATGTCGTATCCGCAGTGCGGGCAGCGGAGGTGACTGAGCATGGTTGCGGCGACGCGGTCAAGGTACTGGGTGCGGGCCATGCGGATTGCGATGACGGGTCCGGCAAGCAGCACGAGAATCTGCAGGGCGTAGATGCTGAGGTTGACCGGGTCCAGCCCTTTCCACGAACTGAAGTAGCGGAAGTAGACGACGTTACCGCCGATGACGAAGAGGAAGCCGAACACGACCGACGAGACCTGGATCAGCCGTTGCCGTCTTGCTCCGGGCAGGAGATCGTCCGCGATGGTTCGCAAGGTGTTGGTGGGAATGACCGTGGTTTGGTGCAACAGGTGCGCCCTTACGGGATCGAGCTGCGTGACCCAGTGCCCGCGGGCGTCTTTGATACGCCCGGATTTCACGGCTCGGGTTGTGTCGCTCGTTGCCATCGGTGTTGTCTTGCGTGCGAGTCGTACGCTCATCATGGTCTACGGCAAATTCGGCTTGCTGTTAAGCGGTCTTTACAACTCCGTGCAAGCGGTCGACACGTCGGGATCTCGTGCGGCATGTGGATCAAACGGGTGTTCGCGGGATCGCGCAAGCTGAAGCGTGCGGCTCGGGGGCGTCATCGCAAAATCGCGCGCGGGTTGGGGACGTGATTCGGGAAAAGCTCCAGCGATTCGGGGGGGCGGATCGATGAAGGTCGAGAGGCTGGCGGCGTGGCCTGTCCGTCAGCAGAGCGGTCCTGTCGTAGCCGTCTTGGAAGGAGAATATCGAGATGATTGCCCTGAGCGAGCTTTGGCTTCCGATCTTGTTGTCGGCGGTTTTCGTATTTGTCGCCAGTTCGATTCTACACATGGTGCTGCCGATTCATCGGAGCGACTTCAAGAAGCTGCCGGGTGAGGCGGAGGTTCTCGAGGCGATGCGCAAGCAACGTGTGGGGCGCGGGTCGTACATGTTTCCGTGTCCGGCCTCGATGAAGGAGATGTGTACGCCGGAGATGATGGAGAAGTACAAGGCCGGGCCGGTCGGGCACGTGACGGTGCTGGAGAACGGACCGCCGAACATGGGCAAGAGTCTTGTACTGTGGTTTCTCTATTCCCTGCTGATCAGCGTCTTCGTTGCGTACATCGGTCGCCTTGCGCTGGGGACGGACGCCGGGTATCGGATGGTGTTCCGCGTCACGGGAACGGTTGCGGTTTTGGCGTACGCCCTGGCTGGGATTCCGGATTCGATCTGGAAGGGGCAGAGCTGGTCTACGACGATGAAGTTCGTCTTCGACGGTGTGGTGTATGGCCTGGTGACGGGCGGGACGTTCGGCTGGTTGTGGCCGGCTGGGGAGTAGCGCCCGCGAAAGCGCGACGGGAAGACGGTCGGACGTGAACGTGCATCGCTGTGACGGAGAGTCGCGGACATGAAGCTCATCTTGCTGATCCTGAGTTGGGGATGGATTCTTCTTGGGATCTGGTGGTTCTTCCGTCCGGCCGGGATTCGCCGACGTTTCGAGAAGGGGTTCCGCAAGAAGGCGCGGTGGATTCTTCTGTCGGTGCTGTTTGCGAGCGCGGGGATTCTGTTCGGTGCAGGCCGGCAGATCGGCGGATGGTGGGGGACGCTGCTCGCGGTGTTGGCCGTGATTGCGGTGCTCAAGGGGCTGGTGTTTGCGCGCGGGAAGGCTGCCGACGCGGTGCTCGGTTGGTGGAGCGTGCAGCCGGTGTGGGTGTATCGCGCGTCGGCGGCGTGCCTGTTTGTGTTGGGTTGCCTGATGCAGTGGGTGTTGAAGGGGTGGTAGGGGGGTGGCGGGTCCCGTTATTCGCGGAAGGGGATAAGAAGAGAGCGCCGCCCGTGACAGGCGGCGCTTCTCGGGTTGTTGATTCCCGTCGTGTTCACCGGTTGAGAACCGGTGCCACATCGTCTCGCCGATTGGCCACCGCTAGTCGTCTTCACCTTCGTCATCGGGAGGCTGCGATTCCGTGACGCTGATGTCGATCGTCGTGGCCTCCTGGTCGTCGCCGATGATTACCTGCGCGTCAGACTCGGGCGATGCGACGACGGTGATGACGGCTTCGCCGCCCTCGACGTCGACGGGGAGGTTGGCACTGTCGAGCGTGATGCTGACGGTGTCGCCGTCCTCTTCGATGTGAATGTCGGCGTCATCGACGTCGATCGGTACGCCGTTGACCTCGACGGTGATGAACCAGCCTCGGACCATCCCGATCCCGCCCGCTGCCGCAAATCCGGCGGTGCCGAGAATGAGGATAGCCAGCGATGCGACGATCGCGCCGCGCGAGCCAAACTTCGATGGGGTACGCTTTGATTTCAAATCTGTCACGATTCTATCCTTGAGTTTGTGGTTATCGTATTGACCGGGCCATTGTCGGCCCCCCAGAGACTCCAGCGCGCCGTCGACCGGGTCGTGATGGTCGTTCATCGTTCTAGCTCCGTCCGTTCAGTTGGCTGCGGAGTGCGCTTCGCGCTCGCGCCAGTCTCGACCTTACCGTTCCTTCGCGGCAGCCGACGATGGCGGCCGTCTCCTTGACACAGAGACCTTCCATGTGGTGCAGCGAGAGCACGGCCTGAAACCTCGGCGGAAGCGCGAGCAACGCGTGCTGCAACTGCTCGGCCGTCGCCGTGCCGTGAGTGGATCGACTCGCGTCATCGGCGACGCGATCGGCTTCGAGTGCGGCGAACGCCCACCGTCTCCTTCGCCGGGCCCAGCGATTGACGGTGTTGGTGGCGATTCGCAGCAGCCACGCCCGCAGAGGGATTCCCCGATATCGGTAGCCGGGGAGCGATCGCATGACGATGAGGAACGTGTCGGCGACGAGATCCTCGGTGGCGTGCGTGTCGCCGGTGCGACGGTACACGTGGTTGAGGAGCAAAGGGGCGAATCGCTGATAGAGGAGTCCGAAATCCTCGGGATTCCGCCTGACTCGCTCGATCAGGGTGCGATCGTCGTCCCCGGTCGCTGCCTGGGTCCCTAGTTCAAAGGCCTGTGCCTGTGCCAACGTCATTCGATCCTCGTAGCTACGTCACTCTGTGATCCACACCCATGATAAGGCGCGCGGGGGGTGATCCGCTCCGGGAAAAATGTTGATTTTCCGATTGCCCCGTGGCGTTGCGGTAGGCTGATCGACTTGCGGGCGCGTGCTGGAGGTGTACTCGGACGTTCGAACACCGGGTACGGCGGGATTCAGCCTCGGACGAGGCGGCGCATGTCGCGGTTCTCTCCAGGCCGCGGCCGTTACGGAGCGGACGATTCGAAACCCGCCCATCTTCTCGATGACGAGAAGCAAAAGCCACAGGACACAGATATTCCATACTACGAAGACAACAGGGGCTAAGAGCCAGGTGGCCATGGTGCAGCCCACCCAGTTCCCGTTGCCGGCATGTTCCGCGCTCCCTTAAACCACCGTGCCGCACGTCGGGTATCGTGGATGCACCAGCTTCTCCAAGACGCAACCGCACTTGCCGCAGAGAGTCTGGCCTTCGCAAAGTCTACTGCGCCGTTCAAGTACACGCAGGTAAAGACCGGTTACCAAGACCGCTGGGAAAAGAACGACCAAACCAGATGCATACGCGGACGCGAACGAGTCCCACTAACCTTCCGCCGGACCGAGGGCGGCAACAACCATGTCCATGAGGCGATCCTCCTGCACCTCCGACCAGACCAGCGCGACGAGAGAGCCTAGTAGGCATGCTCGGATGACACAGCGCACATGGCTTCGTTGCGACAACATGTGTTGGGTGGCTCCCTTCTTACTTACGCCTCGCCGTGATTATCCTAGCACCTGACTGTGCACGTTAGAACGCGGCGGAACGTAGTCGCCGAGCCGGAGCGTCGACACGATCGTACACTGGTTTATCTGCTGCATTTCGATCGTGAGTGTTATATACTCTCGCCGTCTCCTTGCCGTCAGTAGAGTCGGGCGGCTTTCACCCGTCACGGGCTGTGATAGCGCGATTTCCGGCAAGTTTGCTGTGGTTTCGAGTCCTCCGCTTCCTCACGGGCGCGGCTCAGAAAGGAGGTATCGTCGGCCTGACCGTGCGAGCCGTCGGTTGAGACACTGACCAGACGATGTCCGCTCAGCTCTTTTTCGTCAAGGTCACGTTGTCCTGTTTCTTGTTGCGGCCTTGGTGGATCACAAGCTCGTATGCGAGGTCTCGCTTCTCACCGGCGTCGACCCGTACGCGGAACTGTGGAGTACGGTAGTCGTGCAGCACCGGCGCGAGATTGCTGCGAAACTCGACATGGCCGGAGAAACCGCGACGGATCTCCACATCGATGGGCTTGTCGCGATAGTTGCGGATTCGCTCGGTCCAGACCTGATGCTCATCCCAGCCGACGACGTTGTCCTTGATCTCTATGCGATGCCCTTGCTCTTGGCTGTAGAGCACTCTGGCGCCGGAACGGCGGAACCAGAAATTGTCGCGACGGCTGCTCAATCGGATCCGCTCGAAGATGACCTCAGGATCGGCGCCGAGGTTCAGTTCGATTTCCTGGCCGATGGGTACGTATGCGATTCTCTGTTGCATGACGATGGACAGTCCGTCCGCGCCGTTCTCACGAAACAGCCTGACCATACCGTCGGGAAGCGGCGATTCGCCCAGGCTGGAGGCCTCGTTGTTGCGGAGTAGGAAGAGTCGGACGAGCTGCAAGCCGTATTGAGCGGTCCGGTAGCGGTACTTGATGTCAAAGGGTACCTCCAGTCCTTCAAACAGGCGGATTCGTTTGGACCACTTGTTCTTGACGGTTTCGGCTCCGGGTACGGTGAAGATGAAGTACTCGGAGAGGCCTTCCTTCACGATCTGCTTAGGTCCGCGGGCGGCGGAGTCTGCCGCAGCTTCCAGCTCTTCGCGTATGGCGAGGCGCACACGCTTGGACATCATTTTCTTGTCACCGCCGTGGAAGCCCAGCGCATCATCGCGCGAGATGATGCCTCGACGGGCGAGTTCTTCGATCTTCTCGACCAGGTTGATCGTGCCGACGACCATGCGGATCTGTGCGTCGGCATAATCCTCGCCCGAGTTGTTCGTCACGCGGACGTATCCTTCGAACGACATCTTTTCTTCGCCGGGATCGCTGATGCAGACGTAGTCGGCTGACCAGGAGATGCCGCTCGTGAAGTAGGTGATTTCGACGCTGGCATCGCCCTCGAACTCGCTGCGTACGTTCCAGTAGAGCATTTGCGGTTTGTCGTGCGGGAACGTCGTGTCGAGCAGGTCGAGCTGGGTCGCGTGGGTCTTGAACCGAAGATCGACACTTGTCGGATCGATCAGTGTGTTGGCCCAGGAGAACTGGAGCGGGTTGTTGCCTTTCTTCAATGAGATGGTCCGCGTCTCGCGCACCAGCGTCAGATCTTCGCTGTTGTAGATCGTGAGTTGCACGCTGTCGCGCGGCGGAACCGTGGACAGGTCCACATTCTTGGCGGCCGCGTGGGTCACGGTCGCCAGGAGCATCATCATACAAACCAGTGATTTCTTCATCATAGCAAGGCCTCCGTTCAGAGATTTACCCCGAGCCCGTCAGGAAGCGGTTCGCCGAGGGATCGGTGGTACTAGTTTGTCCGCTCCCTCACGGTCGCGGCTCTGTTCACGGTCGCGGCTCTGTTCACGGTCGCGGCTCTGTTCACGGTCGCGGCTCAGTTCACGGTCGCGGCTCTGTTCACGGTCGCGGCTCTGTTCACGGTCGCGGCTCTGTTCACGGTCGCGGCTCTGTTCACGGTCGCGGCTCTGTTCACGGTCGCGGCTCTGTTCACGGTC
>JAJDDV010000224.1 GCA_029260135.1 Phycisphaerae bacterium
CGGGTGGCATGGGCAAGCGACAGCTTGCCCGTGTCTTGCCGCGTGCAGCGCTTGCGTGCCATGCCCAAGCCGAAGGCGCGGGCGTGTTGTTCCACCGAAACGTACCGGACGGGTGGCCCGCCTCATTAGCGAAGCGCTGAGGTGGGGGAGCCGATGATGCCGGCGCTGCCGATCAGAACCGCGATAGTGTGCGGCCGCCTGACCACCTCCTCAGTCGGGTGGCATGGGCAAGCGACAGCTTGCCCGTGTCTTGCCGCGTGCAGCGCTTGCGTGCCATGCCCAAGCCGAAGGCGCGGGCGTGTTGTTCCACCGAAACGTACCGGACGGGTGGCCCGCCTCGTTAGCGAAGCGCTGAGGTGGGGGAACGATTCCTGAAACTCGTTCGCTTCGCCCGTGCCTGCGACGGCAAGCTCCGTAGGGTGCATCTTGATGCACCTTCCGCAGATGCCGGGTCATGGCACTCCGCCGATCGCAATACGGATCAGAACCGCGACCGAAAGGGAGCGAATGTAGCGCCGCCCTTCATGGGTGGCGCCAAGCGCCATGCCATCCGCGACCGCGCCAACACTGAACCCCATGACGAACCTGCGACGCCGGAGGCGTCCAAGATCATAGCCCGGGGTCAGCGAAACGGCGAAGCCCTGTCGCGCCACCCTGGGACTGTACGCCCCCAAGAGACACCAACCCCGGAGGGGTCGAAGAAAAACGATGTCTCGCCCCGGCGCCTGGTGCCCACGCAACCGCCTGACAACGTGACCCCCTTCCTCTTCCCCTCCGTCTCTCCGTCGCTCCGTCCCTCTCCTCTTTCCCTTCGGCGCTTCCTTCTCCCTTCCGCGCGCTCGCCCCGCGCTCCATCTCCACCGATCACTCGCGACGTTATTCTATACGGAGGCCCTGTCGGTCTTCTCTGTCGGCCGGCCCCGACGCACCAACAGTGCCAGACCCGTGACACCTTGGTGAGAAATTTATATTACCAAACGAACCCAATCACGCCCGATAATTCCATGCATTCTCGTCCCCCAACCCCATCCCCGCTACCGGACCTCGGAATGTCACCCCCACAGCTTCCAAACAGCCAAAACAAGCCGGTACAGCCCCAGCCCCGAAACCGTCAGCACAACGACCGTCCCGAGCACATTGGCCAGTGCGCCATTGGCGTATTCACCAATCAGCCGGCGTTGGTTCACCACATAAAGCAGGAACAATGCCACGACCGGCAAGATAAGCCCGTTGGCAGCCTGCGCCAGAATAATCGCCGCGACCGGACTCTCGCCCACGTTAGCCGCGAAGATCGTGCCCGTCACCAGCACGACGGCCCAGACCGCCCGAAACCGGGCGGAACGCAAGTCCCTGCGCCAACCGAACGCACCGCCAGTCGCATACGCGGCGGCGAGCGGCGCCGTGATCGCGCTGGTCACACCCGCGGCCAGGAGTCCGAGCGAAAAGAAGAGCGGTGCGAATCCGCCCAGCAGCGGCTCGAGCTGGGCGGCCATCGCAGCGGCACTGTCGACGCTTGCCCCTTCACGGAAGAACGCCGCAGCCGTGACCACGATCGCCAGCGTTACGACACCACCAAGCGTCACGGCGATGACCGTATCGAATCGTGCGTCTCGGATCGCACGTCCCGTGTCCATCGAGGCCGGCCACTTCTGGGAAGCCGCACTGGCGTGAAGAAACAGATTATACGGAACGACGGTCGTCCCGATCAGTGCGATCGCAATCGTGAGCGATCCGTGGGGCAGGGTCGGCGTGAACAGACCCTCCAGGAGTGTCGCGGCATCGGGACGGGTCATGACAGCCGTCGTCACGAAGACGAGACTCATCAGCGCGACCAATGCGATTAGAATCCGCTCGACTGCGCGGTAAGATCCGCTCCACAAAAGCAGCCCCGCAACAAGGCCGACGCCGATGGACCATGTGGATGCGGAAACGCCCGTGAGTGCCGTCAATGCCATCGACGCACCGGCGATGTTGCCCGTCTGATATGCGGCGTTGCCGAGCGCGATCGCGGCGACAATCAGAAGGATGGCCAACGTACGCTGGAGCGGCTGGAGAAAGGCGGATCGAAGGGCCTCGCCGAGTCCCGCGCGGGTAGCCAACCCCAACCGGGCGGACATTTCCTGGAGCACGATGGTCGCGACGATCGAGAAGAGCAGCACCCAAAGCAGTGCGTACCCATACCCCGCGCCGGCTTTGGTGGCTGTCGTTACGGTCCCCGGACCGATGAACGCGGCTGCGACAAGAAGACCGGGACCAAAACGACTAGACACACGCACGGACTGCAACTCCACGATGGTGGCAACTTCGGCGGATGCTCCTGTCACGTTCCGGCACCGGCCGTTCGCCTTCCGATCGTTGCACCGCTCCAAGAGCATTGGCACACGGCGGACACGCCGTCACTTCGCCTTCAACAGCGAAAGTGCCAGCGACGACATCGCTCGCACGCCCGACTCGATCGTTACGGCCGGATCGGGCTCGTACTTGCTCGAGTGCAGCGAGGGCAATGGCACCGCGTTCGGTCGGCAGCTTGCCTCGTACCGATCACGCTCCACGCTCCCCAACCAGAAAATGAAGCCGGGAACCTCGAGATGGCGCGAATACCGGCCGAAGTCCTCGCCGACCATCAACGGCTTGCGGTACTCGACGTTTTCACTCCCCAACACCTCGCGCAGAACTCCGACGGCCGCCTCCGTCAGATCCGGATCGTTGAACGTGGAGGGCGTAAACTCGTGGTCGCGTACGACGATCTGCGGATCGCGTTTGGCGCCCAGCGCGCGGCAGGTGTTCACCGTTACGTCACGAATGCCGTTCAACAGTACGCGCCGCGTCTTGTCTCCATACGACCGAACCGTAATCTGCAGCTTCGCGTCCTTGGGAATAATGTTGTGCTTCGACCCGGCATGAACCGACCCCACCGTGATGACGCCCGGCTCCGTCGGGTCGAGGCGCCGGCTCACCACCGATTGCAGGGCGACGATCGTCTGTGCGGCCATCAACACCGGATCGACTGTTTCGTGCGGTCGCGACCCGTGACCGCCCCGCCCGAAGATCGTGATGTCGACCGAATCCACATTTGCCATCGCCCAGCCCGGCGTGTAGGCGACGACGCCGGCCGGGTGCGAGGAGGACACGTGCAGCGCCAGGCAATAGTCGGCGCGGTCCAGGCGCTCGAACAGCCCGTCCTCGATCATCATTCGCGCGCCCGCACCCACCTCCTCGGCGGGTTGTCCGACAATCATGACCGTGCCGCTCCAGTGTTGCCGAAGATGAGCCAGCATCCCTGCTGTGCCGATCAGGCAGGTCTGATGAACGTCGTGACCACAGGCGTGCATGACGCCGACGTCCTTTCCGTCTTCGGTCTTGACGCGGACTTCACTCTTGAACGGCAGGCCGGTCTCTTCGACGATCGGCAGCGCGTCCATATCTCCGCGGATCAGGACGGTCGGCCCTTCCCCGTTGCGGAGCAGCCCCACGACGCCGTGTCCGCCGACCTTGGTCGTGACCTCATATCCGACGGCCTCGAGCCGCGTCGCAATCTTCCGAGCGGATTCGACCTCCTGGAGCGAAAGCTCGGGGTGAAGGTGGAGGTCCTTGTAGTAGGCGAGGAGGTCGTCGGCGTCCCTGGACAGCTTCCGGCTGACCTCGTCGGCCAGATCCGCGCGATAGGCGGCTCGGATCGGTTCGGCGGTTGCGGCGGTCAGCAAAGAACCGCTCGACACGATGACGAGGGTGATGATTCTGAACATGGGCCATGGCTCTCCGGCAGCTTGCGTCGCTCGCGAGCGGCGACGTCTCTGATGGCAAGGATAGCGGAAGCGGACCGGATCAGGAACGGAATCCGCCACGCAGGATGGTTTGGGCGCAAAAAAAAGACCCGCCGAAGCGGGTCTGAAAAAAAATGCGGCAATTACCTACTCTCGCCTTGCGACTACCATCGGCCGTGTGGGCTTAACTGCCGTGTTCGGAATGGTAACGGGTGTATCCCCACACGTATTGTCACCGCACTGCGGATCATACCCGCTCCAGCGGCGGCGTCAAGGGGTCGCCACGAGAATTCCTGGGGCTGGTTCGAGGCAGGGAGACCCGGCCCGGAGACCGCCGAACGGGGACTATTGTCGTCCCCGTGGTACAGGCAACCGGTGCCGGGCGGGACGGGATGCCCTGTTTCCGGTCTACCCCCCCGATTCAGCCGCGGTCGTGTCGATCAGCTTGAACTCGACCGGGGCGGGTTCCTCGGCCAACTCGACACCGGGAGGGAGCTGGAACTCGGGCGTCATGACCTTGACCACATCAAGTTCCTCGAGGTCGGCCTGTTTGAGGTGGATGATCCCCTTGGCTCGCGTGACGCCGCGCTGGAGATTGGTGACGGCGTCGGTCGGACCCGTCACCGTGATCGTACGCGTCAACACCTCCAACGCCGCACCCGCGCGCGTCGTCGGGCGATAGCGTCGCTCCAGATTCGCGGAACTGACCGCAAAGAGGATCGGAACGGTCGGAATCTCGGCCGTGGTGCGTTCGGCCTTGACCGTGGCAGTAACGGAAAGGGCCGGCGGCGTGAGTTCCGCCTCGGGACCGAACGCGCGAGCATCGAGCGTAACGGGAATCGTAACGCTCTCGCCAGCCGGGCGTTCGCGCAGAAGACGTTCGACATCCGATCCGATCGCCACCTGCAATCGCTGCCCGGCGGGAAGCGCGTTGAGGCGACTCTCTCGCATACGAACCGTCACGGTCGTACGCGGGATTTGAGGGGCCACGTCATACGCAAGCGCCAAGCGATCGAGCGAAACCTCCACGTCACGCGTGACCCAGTGATCCACTGTCACATGAACAGAATCCGGGAGCACAGAGACGACGGCAAGCTTTCGGAATTCGGACCATCGCGAGGACAATTCGCGTTTCAGCGTCTCCCGGTCGATGAAGATCGTCGCAGGACCGGTTGGATGCTGCGCCACGGGAAAAGGAACGCTCATCCGAGGCTTGGCTTTGAGATCATCCACGATGCGGCGCGGGCCTGACACCTGCAGCTCGACGACACTCCCGGCCGTCGTTGCCTCGAGGATCATGTCCGCAGCGCTCGCGGACGCTACGGGCTCGACCGTAACGCCAATCGAAACCGTCTCGTTGACGAGACTATCGGCGCTCATCCAGACCAAGAGGCTGAGTATCGCCGTCATAGAAAGCAGTTTGATCTGTTCCATGTCTTCGTTCCGCCTGAGAGACCGCTTCGCCGAGACGCCACTCGCGGCCCCGTCAGCCTCGCCGCAGGCTCAGGACTTCGTCACGGTCTCCTTGCTCGACTCGCCGACCGAAACCGTTGACGGCGGACCTTTCCCGGCGGCGCGCGGTCCCGCAGCCTGAGGAGAAACGGTCTTTGCGTCTTGGCCGCGCGGTTTGACGGGACTGCGAGACGACGAAACCAGTTCTCGGATCAGGCTGACGCGGAGCGCATCGACACTCAACGCCCGTCGGAGACGTCCGTTGGCAGCCAGCGAGATCGTTCCGGTCTCTTCGCTGACCACAATGACGACACCATCGACCTCCTGGCTCATCCCCAGCGCCGCGCGGTGGCGGCTTCCCAGTGAGCGATCGACATCATCGGACTCCGCCAATGGAAACTGACAACCCGCCGCCAGAATGCGCCGCTGATGGATGATGACGCCGAGATCGTGCAATGCGGTGCCCGGCCAGAAGATCGTCTCGAGCAGTTCAGCGGATACGACGGCGTCGAGAGGGATCCCCGTCTCGGTCAGCGCGCCGAGTTCGGCGCTGCGCTCGACGGCGATCAGCGCACCGATCTTCTTTTTGGACAGGCGAGCGACGGCGGTGACGATCGGCTCGATCGTCACGTCCGGACTCTTTAACCACCGCTGGAACCACTCGCCCTGCCCCAGTCGGATCAGCATGCGGCGTAGCTCCGCCTGAAACGCCACGAGCGAAACGAGGAAAACGCCGGGGATGAAGTATCGATAGAGGACGTTGATGCGTTCGAGACCGAACCGGTCGGCAAGCGCCCACACCACGGCAAAACCGACGACGAGAATGGTCATCACGGCCCGAACCAGACGCGCGCCGCGCGTTCCCTGAAGGAACCGCAGGATCGTGTAGACGACGATTCCGATCAGGAGGAACTCGGCGACGGCCGCCCAGGGCTGCTCAGCCACGCGCTCCAGGAAGGTCGAGACGCTCTGCGGTACATCGATCTGAACGATGGTAGAAGCGGTATCCAACCGAATCATCCCCGTGTACGGCGATCCTTGACACGCGGCAGCCCAGGACAGTATAAGTGCCCACGCGACGGGCGGCAAACCGATATCACACGCCGCGTAGCAGAACTTCGCGTCGTTGGTGGTTGCGCTCCCGTCGTGATAACTGTCCAGGACAGCGGAGGGGGAGGTCGAATCGGCCTCTTCCCGGAATCATCACGGCCCTTGGCCGATGGAGGCGGATGTGCAAGTGGAACAAGACATGATCGGTGCGGCCATCAGCCGGATCCCCAGCGGCTGTTCGATTCTTGCCGCGGCGCATGATGATCGTCGAAGCGGCGTGTTGGTCTCGTGGGTGCAGCAGGTGGCTTTTGATCCGCCCTCCATCATCGTCAGCCTCAAGCGAAGTCGACCGATCATCGAACTGGTGGACGCATCGCAGAAGTTCCTGCTCAATGTCATCGGCGACCATTCGACGTCGACGCTCGAGCACTTTGCCAAGGGCTTCTCAGTCGAGGAGGACGCGTTCGAAGGACTGGCGTTTCGCACCACCGGGTTCGGTCCGATCATCGAGTCGTGCATCGCGCACCTCAAGTGCGAGATCCGCCAGAAGATCCCCGTCGGTGATCATGAGCTGTACGTGGCAGAGATTACGGGCGCGGGCGTCGTCGATGACGCCAAGCCCTACATCCATATTCGCAAGAACGGCATGTCGTACTGACCGTCGGTTTGAAGGGGCGAGTTCGCGGCGGCCATCAAGTCGCCCCATCTAGCGGAGCTTCTGCTCGACGCTCTCCACCTTCTGTTCGATCGTTTGCGCGCGATCGGTGCGCGTGCCGACTTTGATCACCGTGGAAATACGCGGTGCGCCCATCTCGTGGATGACTTCGTGGCAACGCTTGATCGCGGCGAAAACGGTGTCCCACTCACCTTCCACCGTCGTACCGTACCCGTGCAGGTGAGGCTCGAGACCGGCTTCCTTCAACACGGGGTGACACGCGGCAACGTAGCGCGAAACCGAAACGCCGACGCCGATCGGCACGACACAGAGATCCAGAATGACGTTCACGGCAGTTTTCTCCTGTCAGGGACGATCCGGAGCCTCGGTGGGCAACCTTGCGACTTTCAGGATGAACGTCCGGTCGATACCCTGCGGACCTGATGGAACAGCAAACGATACGGTACGATTTGTCATGGCATTTGTCGAGATCATAGAACTTCACCGGTGTCGCGAGGGCGCCGGGACCTACGTCGAGCATGGCGGCCTGGGGCTGGCGGTGCTTCGTCCGCCCGGATCGGAAGAGATCGTCGTGTTGGACAATGCCTGTCCCCACGCAGGCGGAAACCTCTCGGGTGGAGCCGTGTCCGGCCACACGGTGACATGCCCCTGGCACCAGTGGGAAGTCGACCTCCGCACCGGCGTATGTACGCACTCACAGCGCGCAAGTGTTCAACGGTATACCGCCAAAGTGGACGACGGCATGATCTGCGTGAATCTGCCGGGTTGACGTCTAGGGTCGGGAGTGATGGGGTTCCACGTGAACCAGGACATCGGCGACCGCGGGCCAGTTTTGCATGATCCGGTCTTTCACTCCGTGCGCCACATCGTGGGCCTTGTCGACGGTCATCAGAGGGTCGACTTCCAGATGCAGATCCACGTAGAGTCGGGGTCCCATCTTGCGAATCAGGACCTTCTCGACGAACTGCGCCCCTTCCACATTCACAGCGGACGTCTGAATCTCGTCTGCGAGCTGGGTCCGGGGAAGCGTATCCATGAGTTCGTGCACCGCCACACGGGCGAAGCGAAACCCGTTCCCCACGATGACAAGACAGGCGACCAGTGCCGCCCAGTCGTCCGCCGTCTCATACCCCTCCCCGCCGACCAGGGCGATCGTGATCCCAATCGCCGCAGCCCCCGAGGTCATCGCGTCGGTACGATGATGCCAGGCATCCACAAAGACGGCCGTACTCTGCGCCCGGCGAGCCGCGTTCACTTCGTAGCGATACATCGTCTCCTTGATAATGACAACGACGATGAGGACGACAAGGGTGTACCAGGCCGGCGTCTGATGCGGCATCCGTATCTCGTCGATCGCCTGCACGGCGATGCCGACCGCCGCACCGACCAGCATCAGCGCGACGGCAAGGGCCGCAAGGGGCTCCGCCTTGCCATGACCGTAGGGATGGTTCTCGTCTGCCGGCTTGGAGGCAATGGTCAGCCCCCCCCATACCATCGCGGAGCTGAAGATATCCCCCAAAGATTCCACCGCGTCCGCCACCAACGCGTACGAATGTCCCACGATTCCGGCGACCAGTTTGACGACAGCCAGCCCGCCGTTGAGCGCCACACTGATCACGGACGCACGACGGCCTGGTTCCAGCGTATCGGCCATGGGTGCAGCGTACCGCACGGCGGGCGGAACTGCACGCGGGGCTCGGGGACGCCGTTCCTGTCGCAACCTGGAATTGGCGAAACGTCCCGTTCGCGCAGTAAGATGAGTCGATGAGAAGAAGGCCTCGAAAGGGCTCCAGAAAGCGAACCGAATCATGCTGGTGAAGATCTGCGGAATCACGAGTGCTGAAGATGCGCGAATGGCGCTTGACGCCGGCGCCGATTGGATCGGTCTCAACCTGGTGGGCGGACCGCGCCGCATGGATATGGAATCTGCCGAGCAGATCGTCCGCCGAGTTGATGACCCGTCACGTGTCGTCACGCTGATCTACCTCGATCAAGGACGTCTACCGGAGAATGACCTTCGACACCTTCGCGAACTCGGAATCAGACGATTCCAGCTCTACGGCGAACCGGTCGCACCGGCTCTCGCACAACTGAAGGACACTGCCTGTGAGACCATCATCGTTCAGCCGGTGAGAGACGAATCGTCGCTCGAACGATTGGACGAACGGCTGGCGGATTGCGCCGCGCATCGACCAGACTGGGTGCTGTTCGATGCCGCGGTTGACGGGCAGCTCGGCGGGACCGGACAACGTGCGAACTGGAATGTCATCGAAAGGGCACGATCAGCGGGACGATTCGGAGATTGGCCCGACTTCTTGATCGCTGGAGGTCTCACGCCGGGTAACATCCGCAGTGCTATCCAGAAAGTCACACCCTGCGGTATCGACGTGAGTTCCGGCGTCGAACGAGCGCCTGGCCGCAAGGACATCGAGAAGATCCGCGCGCTTGTGCGTGCGGTTCGGGAATCGGAGGGTTGAGTGCCCCGGCACGACCGCGCGCCGTTTACTCCCCGTCTTCTTCGGGCGTGATCGCCGTCTGATCGGCACTCGACGCCAACGCCTCTAGGGCGGAGATCGGATCAACCTCGTCATCCGACGCGGCCACGTGAGCCGACGTCGACACGCTGGCACCGGCCTTTCCGGCGCGATGCGCCGCTGTCGCCTTGCTACGAATCTCGACGAGTTCGTCGTCGGCCGGTTCGCCATCGATCTGAACGGTGAACACGACGGAACCGATCACGAGCTGATCCCCCGGCTCAAGATCGTCCTCTTCGACCTTCTGGTTGTTCAGGTACGTCCCATTCGACGCACCCAGGTCCTTGATCACCGCCCCATGATCATCCGCGACAATCTCCGCATGTCGGCGGGAAACCACCGCCAGCGGAATGCGGATGCTACAATCATCTTTTCGCCCGATCGTCGTGACGCCCGGCTTAATGTCGAAGACCCGCTTTGAACCGTCTTCGCGGAACATGACTAGCTTGATGTTCATGGCACCTTAAATATAGCCGAGAGCGCTGCGGCCTTCAAATGGGCCGGCCCCGAATCCGCAAGAAAGGCGCAGGAGACGGTCGCACCCATAGCCCCCCCCGCCACGGCGAGTCTTCGACCGACTCCGCATCACCTGAATCGAAGCGGCGAGGAGCCCGGTGCCCAGCGTGCAGTTTATCGCTTTTCTCGCTATGATTTCGGCGTGGGGGCAACTTCCAGCCAGACCGATCTGATGTCAGCTCCAGCTTGCGGACTCTACGTACATACCCCATTTTGTGAAACGAAGTGCGGCTACTGCGATTTTTTTTCCGTCCCGGTAAGAAACTGTCCGACGGCACCGCTCGTCGGGCGAATCGTGCTCGAATTGAGTGTTCGCGCAGTGGACTACGCCGACCGGATCGAGACCGTTTTCATCGGCGGCGGAACGCCAACCATCCTCCCGCTCGACGAACTGGATGAGCTGCTCACGGCCGTGGGGCGCGCCGCATCACCGCCTCGAGTCCGGGAGTTCACTATCGAAGCCAACCCGGCCACCGTGGGCGACGAGAAGGCCAATCTGCTCGTGCGTCACGGGGTCACCCGAGTCTCCATGGGGGCGCAGTCGTTCTTTCCGGCCGAATTGGCTGTTCTCGAGCGACTGCACTCGCCCGGCGACATCAAGCCATCGGTCGCTACGCTTCGTCGATGCGGTGTTGCAGAAGTCAACCTCGACCTCATCTTCGGCATCCCCGGCCAGACGAACGAAACCTGGGCCGAGTCACTGTCACGGGCGATCGACCTGGAACCCGATCACATCGCCTGCTACGGCCTGACCTACGAACCGGGTACGCCGCTGACCGGACTTCGAGAGTTCGAGCAAATCGAGCCCGTCGAGGAAGGGCTCGAAGCCGAGCTGTACTCCCAGGCCATCGAGACGCTCAGCGACGCCGGGTACGCCCAATACGAGATCAGCAACTTCGCCAGACCCGGACGGCAGTGTCAGCACAACCTGATCTACTGGCGAAACGGACCCTACATCGGCGTCGGACCCTCCGCTGCCGGCTGCGTCGACGGGCGTAGGTACAAGAATGTCGCCGATGTGGCTGGCTATATCAGAATGGTCGACAGCCAAGGCCACGCCGAGTTCGAATCGGAGACGATCGATACCCCGACGCTCATGACCGAGATGATCATGATGCAGCTTCGACTGCTTGAGGGACTGTCGATCGCCGCGTTCTGCGAGCGAACGGGAATCGAACCGCTGCGTGCATTTCGCAAGGTCCTGCCCCGCCTGTTCGACCTTGGCTTCGTGGCCGTTTCGGACACACACATAGTGCTGACCCGAAAGGGACGCCTGATCGGCGACGCGGTGATGGCTGAGCTGGCCACCGCGTGCGATAACAGTAGTGACGCTGGTTCGCCGGATCCGACCCATCCCCGGACGGGCGGATCATTGCCGTGATGTCACCCGCCTGCTAGCCTAGGCCCGTGATCCTCGTCATCGACAACTACGATTCGTTCACCTACAACCTTGTGCAGACGATCGGCGCGCTCGATCCCGGTTGCGAGACGCGCGTGATTCGCAACGACGCAGCCACCATCGACGAACTCGTCACGCTCAGCCCCAAGCACCTCATCGTGTCGCCGGGGCCCTGCACACCCAACGAAGCCGGGGTGAGCGTGGATCTCATCAAGCGCCTGGCCGGAGAAGTCCCGATTCTGGGCGTCTGCCTCGGTCACCAGAGCATCGCCCAGGCGTTCGGCGGGAAGATCGTTCGCGCACCGAGGTTGATGCACGGCAAGACCAGCCCCATCAAGCACGACGAGAAGGGCGTCTACCACGGGCTGTCGAACCCCTTCACGGCCACCCGATACCATTCGCTGACCATCGACCGCGCAACGCTGCCGGAGTGCTTCGAGGTCAGCGCCTGGACGAGCGACCGGGACGAGCTGATGGGCATCCGCCACAGACAGATGCCCATCGAGGGCGTCCAGTATCATCCCGAGAGCTTCCTCACCGAGGAGGGCTCCCGCCTGATCGCCAACTTCCTGAAGATGTAGTCAGCCTTCGCTCGCTCCGCCCGGATTATGGCTTCCTCGCGTAGATCTTGGCGCTCCAGATCTTGCCGGCGATCGACTTGGCTACATCGCTGATGCTTGTCAGACCCGCAGACGCCGCACAGCACGCGATGCTCTCGGCATTGTCCGGAAGTTCCGACTCGATGAGTGCCGCAAGTTGCGAATCGTCATAGACGATGCGTTCGCGAACCTCCACGTGGGTCAATCCAGCCTGACGCAATCCGGCGAGATAGTCTTCCTCGCTGATCGCACCAGCCACGCACGAACTGTACATCTCACTGCTGTTTCGCACCCAGTCGGGAAGCTCTTCCACCACAATGTCGGACACCAGCATCCGGCCGCCGGGCTTGAGGACCCTGGCAATTTCCGCGAAGACCTTCGGCTTTTCGGGTGAGAGGTTGATCACGCAATTGGACATAACCCAGTCGACCGAAGCATCTTCCACCGGAAGTTCCTCGATGATTCCCTTGCGGACCTCGACGTGGGACATCCCCGAGGCGGTAATGTTCTCGTTGGCTTTGGCGATCATCTCGTCGGTCATGTCGACGCCGATGACTCGGCCGGAAGGTCCGACTTTCTTGGCGGCCAGGAGAATATCAATTCCCGCACCGCTACCCAGATCGAGTACGGTCTCTCCGTCCCCCACCTCACTGAAGGCCAGTGGATTCCCGCACCCGAAGGAGTTGACGACAGCCTCCGGCGGAAGGGCTTCAAGTTCTTCTCGGGAATAACCCGCCAGCTTGACGACCGTGCCCTTCTGCACCGGCGTCGAGCAGCACCCACGCTCGTCGCCCGATGGGGAACAGACCGCCTTGGCGTAGGCCTTGGATACGTTCTCGCGCACTTGTTGTTGGTCACTCATCACGTTGACTCCCTGGTTGTTCACGCCCCGGAGGGCAGCATGTTTCGATCGCGTCGGCCATCGCACGAAGTGTGCGAACCAGCTCGCTGTAGCGAACCGAATAAAACACTTCCTTGCCGCGCTTTTGGGCGGTGAGAATCCCGGCGTCGCGCAGGATGGCCAGGTGCCGCGAGACGACCGAAAGGTCCGTTGGGCAACAGCGCGCCATCTGCGAGACCGAGCACGGATCACAACACTGTGCCAACCGGATCAGTAGCGCGATCCGATTCGGATCGCACAGTGCCTTGAAGAACCCAGGCTCGAGAACATCCTCGATTCCGCCACAGCAGGACGTATTATCGCTGTCAGGTTGCTTGCTCATTTGCGTCACTATGCAAATGATACGCCCTATTTCCTACCCTGTCAAATCAAAAACGGGGATATGGCTCGAAAATTCCCTCGCCGGGAGTTTCGACGAATCAGGACGATTCGGCGTCACGTCACATTTGCGGGCGGGACTTCCGACGCAACAACTCGGCGACTCTCCCCCTCAAGGACGCCCGGCTCGGGCTCTGCCGATCGGCTCCGATCCGGCCGCCCTTGTCGGGCCGCTCATACATCGCGTTGTAGGCAAACGCAGCCACGTGCACTCCGTTTCCAACGGCGCGGGCCATCTGACTCACGGCCGCGGATTCCTTCCTGTCGCTGAGCATGACGCCCGTTACGACAGGGAGCTTTCGCCGAAGCGAAGACCAGGCGGCTAGCCGCTTCTCAAACGTTTGCGGGTTGGAGGCGTAGTTCATGGGAAAGACCGCGTCGAGCAGGTTTTCGGCGATCCAGCGTTGGGCATCCTGGAAGTGCCTTCGTTTGGCGTCTTGCGGAGAGGCGCCGACCGCGGCACTGAGACACAGGCCGGGGATACGTTTTCGCGACATGTCGCGAATATCCCGAACGAGTTGCGTGACCTGCTGCGTCCGCCAATCGTTCCAGGCCTTCGGCGATGATTCGGGCGTTTGTCCCGTAGCACGATGGAACAACGCTAGTGTGCGCGGATCCCGCGGATAGTCCGGAACGACCGGCAAGGGCGCATACGATTTATGGTATTCGTTGGGAAACCGAATGTAGTCGAGGTGCAGGCCGTCGACGGGGTAGCTTTCCACAATCTCACGCATGACCGAAACGAGATACCGACGGACTTCGGGATAGCACGGGTTGATACTGTTGTACCAACCGAGCGGCTGTCGACGCCCCCGCGAGTCACGCCAGAACCAGTCGGGATGGGCGTTGTAGAGCTGTCGACGGTCCGCGGGTGGGCTCTCCCCGCGCCAGCCTGGCATGACATTGGCCCAGGCGTGCAGGCTCAGACCGCGGCGATGGGCCTCCTTGCAGGCGACGGCGAGCGGATCGAATCCCGGATCACGCCCGCCGACTTCCTCGGCCCACGGCTCGATGCGTGAACGATAGAGCACCGTTCCGTTCCCGCGGACCTGGAAAAGGACTGTGTTGAACCCGGCTGAGCGACAGTTCTCCATGATCTGAGCGATGTTCTGGGGCGTCTTGAAATCCCATCGCGTGACCCAGATGGCGCGCACCGCCTCGTCGCGCGCAGGTAGACCGGAAACGCGCCTAGCGCCGGGGTGACATCCGGTCGCGACGACGGTCGCCACCGCAAGCAGCGCCAGGGTCCCAGCTCGTACGCGATCGACCATCGTTCCGCTCCTGCTTCGGTTCATGCTCACTTCTTCCGCCCGTCAGGAAACCCCGCGCCGGCACCGATGAGCCGCGAACAGGCCGCTCGCTCATTCCCCGGTAACGTTGCCGCCCCTTGTATTGTCGGCATCTCGTCGTTTCTGTGTACACGCTCAAAATCAGTACTGGAACGGCCGTCGATCGAACGGATCTGAACGGGGCTATGCCGTAGCGTGCGGATTGCTATAATGCCGCTCCAAACGAGATTTTCCTCACAGGTACGAAGTAGGACGACCCCGAATGCTCAAATACGAGCACGTAGTCTTGGAGAGTTTCGGCAGTGCGTTGCCGGATCAGATTGTGACGTCCACGGAAATCGAGCGGGAGCTGGGACCGATCTACGAGCGGTTCGGGCTGCACGAGGGACGTCTCGAACTGATGACGGGCATCCGTGAACGGCGTTTCTGGGGCGAGGGCACCGTTCCCAGCGATGCCAGTACGAAGGCCGGAAGAGCCGCACTGAAGGCCTCCAACGTCTCGCCGGATGACATCGAGTGCCTGATTCACACTTCCGTCTCGCGCGACTTTCTAGAGCCAGCCACCGCCTCCGTCGTCCATCATCGCCTGTCCCTCTCGCCCAAGGCACTGGTTTACGACATCTCCAACGCGTGCCTCGGATTCCTGAACGGAATGATCTCGCTGGCTAACATGATTGAGCTGGGACAAGTCAAGCGAGGGCTGATCGTGGCCGGGGAAAGTAGCCGGAATCTGGTCCGCACCACGATCGACCAGCTTCTCAAGGCAAAAACGCCTTCTCGCCAAGAATTCAAGACGGCGTTTGCCTCCCTGACCATTGGATCGGGAGCGGTGGCGCTGGTCATGACGCATGACTCCGTCGCCGAGGTGGATCATCGATTGCTCGGCGGCGTGGCCGCGACGGCTACGGAACACAATGACCTTTGTCGCGGGAGCGCAGACACGGGTTTCGGTTCGAGCGCCGAAATGAGCATGCAAACCTGCGCCGAGACACTGCTGGCCAAGGGTTGCGCGCTGGCGCAACCCGCGTGGCGAGCGTTGAAGCAGGCGCTTGGATGGAACGACGGTCAGCCCGACCGCACGTATTGCCATCAGGTGGGTTCGGCGCATCGTGACCAGCTTTATGAGGCACTAGACCTGGATGCGAAGGACGATTTCTCGACGTTCGAGTTCCTCGGCAACGTCGGGTCCGTGTCCCTTCCGTTGACCATGGCGATGGGAATCGAGCGGGATCCACCTGCACCGGGCGAGGAAATCGCCATGTTGGGGATTGGCAGCGGACTCACCAGCGTGATGCTCGGCGTCCGCTGGTAAAAAGGCGCGGGCGGTTCGATCGCCAATCGGTACAGCGCAAAACGACACCCACCGGCATCGACGTCTCGCATGACGCAGCACATCGTCCACGACAAGCACCTCTCGTCGCTACGGTCGCTCTACCCGTTCAGGTCGCATTATCTCGAGGTGCCCGGCGGGAAGATGCATTTCGTCGATGAAGGTGAGGGTCCGCCGGTGGTCATGCTCCACGGAAACCCTTCCTGGTCCTTCTACTACCGCCACCTGATTCTAGGGCTTCGCGAAGCGTATCGCGTCGTCGCGCCCGACCACATCGGTTGCGGCTTGTCCGACAAGCCGCAGCAATACCCCTATACCCTGGCCACGCACATCGAAAACGTCAGCCGGCTCATCGACCACCTGGATCTTCGAGACGTAACGCTTGTCGTCCACGATTGGGGCGGCCCTATCGGTTTCGGCTGGGCGATGCGCGATCCGGCGCGCACGCGGGGTCTCGTTGTATTGAACACGGCTGCGTTTCTGGGCGGTCGAGTGCCGCTTCGGATTCGGGCCTGCGGCTGGCCGGTTTTCGGCTCGGTAGCCGTACTTCGGTTCAACGCGTTCGCGGCCGCTGCTGTTCGAATGGCTTGCCATCAGCGTGAGAGGATGACGCACGAGGTCGCACGGGGATATCTGCTGCCGTACGACAGCCCGGCCCATCGAATCGCGACGCATCAATTTGTTCGGGATATTCCCACCGGACCGCGATCCCCCAGCTACCCCGTGCTGCGTCAGATCGAAGCGGCGCTGCCGACATTTCGTAACCACCCCATGATGATCTGCTGGGGAATGCGGGACTTCTGCTTTACCGAGAGGTTCCTCGATGAGTGGATCGAGCGATTCCCCAACACTGCCGTGCATCGCTTCGAGGATGCCGGGCATTACGTTGTCGAGGACGCCCACGAGAAGATCCTGCCGCGAATTCGGGCGTTCCTCACCGAGAACTCAGCCGGTCCTGGAACGAACGCTGGTCAGCGTTGATCGCCGCACGTTGAACACCCCGACAAACCGAATGCAGCGCCACGGGTCCACGCCTTACGAGCCGCCCGGGCCGTGTAGCCCATCCCCGTGCGGGGCGGATCAAGACAGACCCCACCCGTTCACCGCTGCGACCCTCACTGCGGCTGTTCGTTCTTGGCTGACAGGTCAATCAGGCGGGTTTATGTTGCGAGCCGTACGTTTGCGGCCTTCGGGCCTTTCGGGCCTTGGCCGACCTCGAATTCCACCTTGTCACCCTCGCGGATCCGGTTTCCGTCAATGTCGCTCTGGTGGACGAAGACATCGCCGCTTCCATCTGATGGCGTGATGAACCCAAAACCTTTCGTCTCGTTGAACCACTTTACGGTTCCGTCCATGGTGTAAGCCTCTGAGCTGAGATACGACCGAGTTGATACATCGGCACTATGAAGGAGGACCACAAACGGCGCGGCCCAATACTGCCCGGAAGTATCGAGGAGCGCGCGGACGACGTCAACCCCGGCGCGGGCTCCGTGATCCTCTGCGATATGACCGACTCAGAAAACTCCGAGACGCAACAAATACCTTCGCGACCTAAACTACCAAAACCCACAGAAAACCATCTGGCGATGTGAATATGGTGGAGATCACGGCATCGGGCGGCGTTTTCAGCCCACTCGCACTACCCCCGCCGCAGTGACGGCCAACTGCGCGGAATCGAAAACCTTGCGGTGTGCGGTCGAGACCGCCAGGCGTTTCCAGCCCCGGTTCGTCACCCACCGCCACGGCCTCAACGTGCGCACGAGGCCGTTCGCGGGCTCGACGCAAGCCACATAAACGTAGAACGTCAACGACCGGTGTGTTAGCTGATGCTTGACCCGTCCTGCGCTCCTCACGCGCCCCACCAGCGAAAATCCGGTCTGATCGATCAGTCGGCGAAGCCGGCGAACAGCGCTCTTTCGCCCTTCCAAGTCCAGCGTGGGGAACTCCCAGAGTCCAGACCATAGTCCTCCGATCGGTCTTCGGCGCACCAACATCTTGCCGCCGTCAACGAGGATCCCGGCCACAGCGGCGACTTCGGTCGGCCGGCGGTCCGAATCAGTCATTCGAACGGGGAGCATCGTGGCAAGCCCGTCCCTGGCCGCAACGCACCACGGACGCAGCGGGCACGCCGGGCAGTTCGGTGACCGCGGCGTGCAGATCGCGCTGCCGAGGTCCATCCATGCCTGGTTGAAATCACCGGGGCGATTGGCCGACAGCAACTGGGAGGCTCGATCACGAAGCAACGTCAGACCGCGGGTCGAACGAACGCTGTCACAAAGACCCAGGAGGCGAGAGAGTACCCGTGCGATATTGCCGTCGACGGCGGCTTCGCGTTGATTGAACGCGATTGACGCGATCGCGGCTGCGGTGTAGTCACCCACACCAGGATATCGTCGCAACTCTTCCGCCGAGGACGGAATCACCCCGTCGTCCTCGGAGATCATCTGTGCCGCGCGGTGCAGGTGGTCGATCCGCCGGTAGTATCCCAGGCCTTCCCAGTGCTTGAGTACGTCTTCCTGGTCGGCAGCCGCGAGCGCCTGAATGTCTGGGAATCGGTGGAGAAAGCGTTCGTAGTAAGCGATGACTGTGTCGACGCGCGTTTGCTGGAGCATGACCTCCGCAACCCATTGCGCGTAGGGGTCGCCTGCGCGATTCCGCCACGGAAGCTCACGTTTGTGGCGGTCATACCATCGAAGCAGCCTGCGCCGAATGTCGACGCGCTGGGACGAGGGGATATGCTCCGGATGAGGCGCCTGGGCTGATCGTCGCGCTGACCTCACCGGCCTGGCAACCGCGAACCGCATTGCGCACAGAACAGAGCGACCTCACGGTTGACCTCTTGGCAGCGGGGGCAGCGACGCGCAGGACGGCGCGTGGATGTCGCCAGCAGGGCAATCACGACAATCCCTGCCACGCAAACCAAGCCCTCGCCGTTGAAGCGCCAGCCCAGCAAAAGGTTTAGAGCGGTCACAGGCTATCCCCTGTTCGATTCGGGTGCCGACTTGCCCGACGGTCGCCGAAGGGAGAAACGATCACGCGTCGTCGAGTAGCCATCCCCGCCAAGCCGACCCACAAGGTCCAGCTTCTCAACGTCAAGATTGCCATCGGACGCTAGAACGTCTCTGGCTGTGTGGAAGCAGAGCACTTCACCGATGCAAATACTGGAGGATTGCGGACCCGAACCGATTGGCACGATCTGCGTCAGTTTGCATTCCATGTGAATCGGCGATTCTGCAACGCGAGCCGGTTTCACGTAGCGGCTGGACAACATGCTGAAACCGGCCGTGTCGAATTCGCTCACGTCAGGCGGGAACGCGAATGCGGTCTCGTTCATGCCGTCGCGGATCGCGTACGGAACCACGTTCACGACGAACTCGCCGGTCTCTCGGATGTTGCGCAGCGTGTCTTTCTCCGTTCCGTCACGGGTCACCGCCGGACAGAACAGGACCGTCGGCGGTTTGGCACCGGCCGCGTTGAAGAACGAAAAAGGCGCGAGGTTAGCGACGCCGACCGCGGAAACCGTCGACACGAAGGCGATCGGACGCGGGAGCACGCACGACGCCAACAGCATATAGTTGTCCCGCACTTCACGCTCAGCGGAGATCAGGGTCTCGTAGTCGTCGAATGCTTTCATGAAGGCAAAGGGTCCGTCCAGACCTATGCGTAAACGCGGAAACGAATTCGCGCGTCACCCACCGCGATGGCGATCCGCTTCGACTCGTCGACGCCGGCTATCGAATGGTGGCCTGCAGCGCCTTGCACTGACGATAGTATTCCAGTGCCCCGCGAATCTCGTCGCGCTCCGACTCGCCGGCCACTGCCACAGCGTCCTGCTGGAGCGCGATCGCACGATCGAGATCGCCGATCTCATACAACGCACGTGCATAGATGGCGATGGAGGAGGCCTCACGCTGGCGCCCCTGATCGTAAGCGGCCTTAGCCGCCTGAAGCGCCAGATCGGGATAGCGGTTGCTCAGATCACCGGTCCCCCAAAGCGTGGCGGCCAGGACTCTCATCGCCCGACCGTTGTTCTTGTTGGTTTTGAGGTGCGCGTCGACCCACTTTCGGAACGCCTCGGTATCGTCCAGCTCCTGAATCGCGATGTCACGAAGTGCCTCCAGGGCGAAACCATTGGCCGGGTCGAGTTTCATGACCTCCGTCAAACCGTCCCAAACATTGCGCCACTGGCCAAGCTGGGCGAACATGTTGAGCTGGTCCAATCGCTGGTTGACCTCCTGCTCAACCTTGGCCGCCTCGACATCGTACGTCCCCGAGACCATTCGCGTCAGGACGCCTTCGAGTTCCGGCTCCAAGGGACTGCCCTGCCAGACAATCTTGCCTTCCTTGTCGATGATGAACGCGTGTGGAATCCCCATCGCACCGGACGCGACCATGTAGGATTCCGTCGTCTTTCCCGTGTCGATCGCAACGGTGTAGCCCATCGCGTCGCCGCGCTCCTTGACAAATCCGCGAATGGCGCTCGGCGTGTTGCGGCCGGCGTCCGCCTCGGTGACGCCGATGATGACGACATCCTTCTTGAACTTCTTCTGAAGATCGGTCAACAACGGAACACTCATTTTGCAGGGCGGACACCACACCGCCCAGAATTCGACGACATGGATTCTCTTCTTGGCGTCACGGCTCAGGTCGACCGGTGCCCCTTTGACCCATTCCAGGACGGACAGGCTCGGCGCTCGATCCCCAATGCCCAACTCCGCTGAAGCCGGGGAACAAGCAACCCCGATCAACGCCGGCAGGCACAACAACAACGTAAGGCGAAACGTCAACACTCGATGTCTCCTCTGCAAACCGCTACAGACTTGGCGTACGTTCTGCGACGCACCTGCCCTCTCCACCGCCGAAACCCGGTCTTCCCTATGATACGCTCGCCACCGGTCCATTGGCCAGCCTCTAACGGCTGCCCAGTTGTCGAAGTCTGTCGCACGCATCCTGGAGCGCGGGCAGTTGCTTGGCGTAACAGAAGCGTAACTGCGCCTCCCCGTCAGCCGGATTCCGGTAAAACGCCGACCCCGGGACCGTGGCGACGCCAACCTGCTCCAGAATACTCTCCGTAGCGGCAGTCGCGCCAGGCCAGCGACCTTTCTCGAACGACGCCAACAGGTAATAGCTGCCCGCGGGGACAAACGGCTCGAACCCGATCCCGCGCAACGTATCGACCAATAACTCGCGCTTGGCGAGATAGTCCTCTCTCATCTGCTCATAGTACGAGTCCGCCAGCCCCATCCCGGCCACAATGCCGTGCTGAAGTGGTGCCGGCGAACAGATGTAGAACAGATCGCTGACCACGGCCATGCGACCGATGATCTCCGCGGGACCGACGGTGTACCCGATACGCCAGCCCGTCACCGCGTACGTCTTCGACGCCCCACTGATGGTCAGTGTGCGATCCCGGGCTTCGGGGAAACGGCCCACACTGACGTGCTCATGGCCGTCATACGTAATGTACTCATAGATCTCGTCGGTCACGATCCAGGTATTATGGCGATTGGCCAGCTCGGTCACTTCCCTCAGCTCGGACTCGGTGAAAACCTTCCCCGTCGGATTGCCCGGCGTGCAGACGAGCACCATCCGCGTCCGATCGGTGAACGCCGACGCCAGCCGGTTCGAATCGTAGGACCAATCCGGCGGATGCAAGTCGACAAACGTAACCTTGACCCCCAGAAGCTGGAGGAGATTCACGTGATAACTGTAGAACGGCGAGAAGACGATACACTCATCACCCGGATTGAGCGTCGATAGCACCGCGCAGGCGAACGACCCTGCCGACCCAACCGTCACAGCCACCTCCGTCTCCGGGTCGCACTCGATCTTGTTGAAGTCGCGCATCTTCTTGGCGATCGCGCCGCGCAATTCGGCAATCCCGCGTAGATTCGTGTACGTGGCATGGTCCCGGTCGATCGCGGCCTTCGCCGCCGCTTTCACCGGATCCGGTGCGGGCTGATCGCAAACGCCCTGTGACAAATTCACACCGTTCATCGCGGCACAAACGGCCGAGAAACGGCGAATGTCGGACTGTTGGATCGATCGCACCCTGTCGGCTACCGGCTTGTCCACGAGAACGCTCCGAGAAGACCCGCCGCGACATGCGACGCAACGCACACACCCCTCCCACCATCGAGCGCAGTATAGCCTCTGTCGGCGAGGTTGGCAATCAGCGCCGACGCCCGCAGGGCCGACGCCGGCCTTGTTCCAAAGGCCGAGTTCTTCTAGCATGAGTGCCCAAGAGACGTTGTACTGCTGTTCGCAAAAGGGGGTTCGAGGTCATCGAACGATGGAACGCTCGCATTCGACAAACGACCCGATTCATCCGTGCTCACCACGGGTGAACAGCGCGAGAGTTGGCGTGCAACACCGAGTACGATCAGGCGATTCCGGCCGCCCCACCCAGTATCGCGCGTTGCTTCCCGCCCTTCTTCTGCTCATCCCGCTCGGCGCCCCGACAGCGATCGCGCAAACCAGCCCGCAAAGCGAGAAGATCGATGAGATCCTGACGCGGCTACAGAAGCGGAGCGACGGCCTCACGGATATTCGCGCGAACGTACGCTTCATCGAAGACGATCAGATCAACCTGACCAAACGAATCAAGCAGGGCGATATCCTGTTCTTGATCACGCAGCCAAATCCGCACTTCCTGATCCACTTTGAAAAGACCGAGGTCGACGGCCTGCTCGGCAAGCAAGAGTGGTATCTCTTTGACGGGCGGTGGTTTCATCAGGCCCTCGAACGCATACAACAGGTGACGAAGCAGGAGGTCGCCCGCGCCGACGAGAAGAAGAACCTGTTCGACCTCGAAAAAGCCCCCTTCCCGCTTCCCTTCGGTCAGAAGAAAGAAACCATCCTCCGGAATTTCGACGTCACGTTGAAACCACGCGCCGAAAGTGATCCGCCCAACACGGATCACCTCGTCTGCATCCCCAAGCCCGGCAGCACGATGCACGGCCAATACGATAAGCTCGAGTTCTTCGTACTTCAGGGCGTTGACCTCCCCGCGCGCATCGTCGTGACGAAAAACGACGGATACGAGACCAACACGGCCGACTTTCCCGACTTATCCAACCGGTCCATCAATACCGGCGTGAGCACGAAGGACTTCGCCATCCCCAAAGCGTGGCGAAAGTACAAAGAAGTCATCGAACGCCTGCCGCCCGAATCGGCGAAGACGCCGTAGGACAAGAATCTTATGACTGATACGATGCAAGCCATCTGCAAGACCAATGCGGGTGAAGGTTTGACCGTGCGCGAGGTCGCCACCCCCAAGCCCGGCCCCGAAGACGTACTCGTCTACGTCGAAGCCGCGAGCATCTGCGGTACCGACCTGCACATCTGGAAATGGGATTCCTGGTCGCAGCGGCGCATCAAACCGCCACTAACCCTCGGCCACGAATTCTGCGGAACCATCGTAGAAGTCGGCGCCAAAGTCCGCCACGCCGCCGTCGGCGACTACGTCTCCGCCGAGTCGCACGTCACCTGCGGAATGTGCTACCAGTGTCGCACCGGCCAGGCCCATATGTGCCCCAACACCGAAATCCTCGGTGTCGATCGCGACGGCGCGTTCGCCAACTACGTTGTCGTGCCCGAGAAGGTCATCTGGCAGAACGATCGCACCAAGCTCGCGCCACA